>JANMLQ010000275.1:0-24204 GCA_031372635.1 Akkermansiaceae bacterium
AACCCGCTCATGATCCGTGGCACGACTATCAGGATCCCTATCACTCCGGGGAATCCGGCGATGACGGCTGGACCACCGAGCATCCGGAGCCTGAAATGCCCGAGCACCCGGAGCTTCCCGGCGATGCCGATGACATCGGAGACGCGAAACGCCGCGACACACCGCCATGAAGCCGCCGCGCGAGACCGCCGCCAGCGCCCGCTCGCCTTTCGCGGGCTGTGCCATCTTCATCGCCGCGCTGGTGGTGATGGTGTTTCTGATAGGCTTCTCGATCCTCACTCTGTTCCGACAGTTCAACGAGATCGCCAAATTTACTGCGGAAAAACCCATGCCCGTGGCGGTTTCACCCATCGAGAACCAGGAGGCCACGCTCAATCCGCTGGCTGAACGCCTCGAAGCCTTCCGCCAGCAGCTTTCCGGAAAAACCGAAGCATCCCTCGCTCGAACAGTGGAGGAGATAAACCTCGCCATCGCCGCCTACGAGCCCTTCAAAGATCTGCGCGGCACCTTCCGCATCCTCAGCGCCGATGAAGGGAAACTCCGCATCGCCATTTCATTTCAACTCAATGGAAAACCCCGCCTCGCCCGCGAAGGGGAGATCGGCTGGGTCACCTCGGACGCGCGTTACCTCAACGCCACTCTCATCGCCAAGCCCGCGTTGATGAAACGCGAACTCGTTTTACAACTCGACGAAATCCAGGTGCCCGGAGTCAAGGTGCCGGAGGAATTCATCGGCCAGATGTCGCCCTACCGCATCAACGAGCGCTACCTCGCGGACCCCGTGCTCGGCCCCGTCATGGCCAAGCTCACCCGCGTGGAAATCACCGGCGGAAAAGTCATCTTCACCCGCGTGCCCGGCGAGACCACCCCCGACACCATCAGCCGGGATCAAGTGGACGCCGCGAGTAAAAGGTTTTTCATGATCCTCGGCATCGCCGTATGCGTCTTCCTCGTCTTTGCCGGGCTGATCGTCTTCCTCGGCCTCCGCGCCAAGGCACGGCGCCTATAGCCCATCCTTTTAAGGATTCAAAAACCAAGGAGTGGCGGACTCCGATCCGCCCCAGCCCATGAAAAGCCAAAGCATAGAGAGTCACCGCTCCTTGTTGAGTCAACACGACTCCATTCTGCATTACAATTTAGTCCGAACTCCGAATTTGGATGGCAATTAGGGCGTTTTCAACCACTGAAACACTGAGCACCACTGAAGGAACTGATTTTTCTTTGGTGAATGGCCAACGCACTTGTCCGGGCTTCATCAATATCGCCAGTGATCTCAGTAGTTCTCAGCGCTTCAGTGGTTTTACGACAGGTATTCTCGAATTAACTTCGGAGTTCGTGTTCAGTCCAGATACTCATTCGCCAATCCTTGAAGCATTGGGCTATGGTGCGGAATCCCGTTGGGATTCAAGACTCCACCTGAACAGTTACGAAAAGGCATGAAATGATTGGCTTGGCGGATGCAATCCGCCGCCACGGTCAGAACTCCGCGAAGAGGTCCATCTGCGGTGCGGCGGGTCTGGGCATTTCGTCTTGGACGGTGTTCTTGGCCTTCGGTCCTTGTTTCTTGGCCTCGGGTTTTACGGAGTGGAGTTCGAGGTGGGAGAGGATGGACTTGGCTCGCTCGACGACGGGCTTCGGCAGGCCGGCTAAGCGTGCGACTTGGATGCCGTAGCTCTTGTCTGCGGCACCGGGGAGGATCTTGTGGAGGAAGATGATTTCCTCGTTCCATTCTCTAACAGCGACGTTGTAGTTGGCGACGGCTTGCTTGGTGTTCGCGAGGTCGGTGAGTTCGTGGTAATGGGTGGCGAAGAGGGTGCGGCAGCCGATGGTGTCGTGCAAATGCTCGGCGACGGCCCAGGCGATGGAGAGTCCGTCGAAGGTGGCGGTGCCGCGGCCGATCTCATCGAGGATGACGAGTGATCGGTCTGTGGCGTGATTGAGGATGAGGGCGGTCTCGCTCATCTCGACCATGAAGGTGGATTGGCCGCGTGATAAATCATCGGACGCGCCGACGCGGCAGAAGATGCGGTCCACTAGTCCGAGAGTGGCGGATTCTGCGGGAACATACGCGCCGATCTGGGCCATCACGGCGATGAGGGCGATCTGGCGGATGTAGGTGGATTTTCCCGCCATGTTCGGGCCTGTTAGAATTTGGAGGCGCGCGGTTTCTGGATCGAGTTCGGTATCGTTGGGGACGAACTTGGTGTCGGTGAGGGTTTGTTCGAGCACGGGGTGGCGACCGTTGGTGACGAAGAAGCCGTTGTCATGATTGAGGACGGGGCGGCAGTGGCGGTGGAACTGGGCGACTTCTGATAGGGCGCAGAGCACGTCGATTTCCGCGACTGCGGCGGCGCTTTGCTGGAGGCGCGGGAGGTGGGTGATGACTTGGGCGCGGAGTTGGGAAAAGAGTTCGGCTTCTAACTGTTTGGAGCGTTCTTCGGCACCGAGCACTTTGTTTTCCATCTCCTTGAGCGCGGGGGTGATGTAGCGCTCGGCGTTGGACATGGTTTGCTTGCGCGTGTAGTCGTCCGGGACTTTGGCGAGGTGACTGGTGGTGATCTCGATGAAGTAGCCGAAGACGTTGTTGAATTTGATTTTCAACGATTCGATGCCGGTGCGTTTGCGTTCGTCTTCCTGAAGGCGGGCGATCCAGTCTTTTCCTCCGCGCGAGGCGTTTCTCAACTCGTCGAGCTCGGGTGACCAGCCATCGCGGATGATGCCGCCATCGCGGAGGTTTGATGGAGGTTCGTCGGCTAGGGCGGAGCTGAGGAGTTGTGTTAGATCGGAGAAGTCGTGGAGGTGAGTGCTCAGTGAGCAGTGATCGGTGAGCAGTGAAGAGAGGTCTTCTTTAAGAGCTGGGATGTGGGAGAGAGAGATGGCGAGGGATTGGAGATCGCGAGCGTTGCCGGAGTTTTGGGAGAGGCGGGAGGTGGTGCGCTCGATGTCGCGGATGCCTTTGAGGGACTCGCGGCATTTTGAGAGGAGGAAGGGTTCTGCTAGAAACGCGGCGATGATTTCTTGGCGGCTTGTTAGAGCGGCGAGGTCGCGCAGTGGGTGGAGGATCCAGTCGCGCAGCAGGCGTGCGCCCATGGGGGTGGCGGTGCGGTCGAGTACGCCTAATAGCGTGTGCTGCTTGCCGGTGCGGGATTCCACGAGGTCGAGATTGCGCTGTGAAGCGGCGTCGATGAGGACGAAGTCGGCGTTTTCCCGGACGCGCGGTGGGCGGAGGTGGTCGCAGGGGCGACGGAGTTGATGGATGAGGTAGTGGAGCACGGCCCCGGCGGAACCAGAGGCGGAGTGGAGTGTGGCGCAACCGAAGCCATCCAGCGAGTGGACGTTGAAATGATCCTTGAGGAGAGTGGTGGCGTGCTCGGGGAGGAAGGCGTAGCCGTCGTAGGCCATGCAGTTGGTGAGTGCTCCGAACTCGGCGGTCTGGTGGTCGGGGATGAGCAGCTCGGAAGGGGAGATGCGGGAGAGTTCGTCGGTGAGCAGGCCGATGTCGGCGAACTCGGCGATGGTGAACTCGCCGGTGGTGTGATCGACGCAGGCGAGGCCGACGGTTTTTCCATGGCGGAAGACGGCGGCGAGGTAGTTCGGGCGTTGGTCATCGAGCAGTGTGAGGTCGTCGATGGAGCCGGGGGAGAGGATGCGGGCGATCTCGCGGGAAACGAGTTTTCCGGCGACGGGTTCGGAGGTTTGCTCGGCGATGGCGACGCGTTTTCCGGCCTTGAGGAGGCGGGCGATGTAGCCTTGGGCGGCGTGGTAGGGGATGCCGCACATGGGGGTGCCGCCGCGTTTCGTGAGGGCGACGTTGAGGATGGGAGCGGCGGTTTTCGCATCCTCGAAGAACATCTCGTAGAAGTCGCCGAGGCGGTAGAAGAGGATGATGTCGGCGGGCAGGGATTTCCGCATGGCGAGGTATTGGGCCATCATCGGAGTAGCGGCTGGCTCAGACATGCGCGGAGACTGGCGAGGCGGTTGCGGCGAATCAAGGAGGCATGACGGATGGCGGAAAATTGAAAAAAATGCTGGACGTTACGGGTTAATTGCCATACCCGGTATGGCATGAAAATGACCATGCACATTGACGACGCGTTGTTGAAGCGCGTCATGGAGGAATATGAATGCGAAACCAAGACCGAGGCCGTTGAAATGGCCTTGCGGGAAATGGATAGGCGCATGCGTTTCCGTGAGTTGGGTACCAAAGGATTGGGTTTGTCTGCGGCAGAATGGGCGGATGCTGTATTTCCCGGATATGACCCCAAGAACCTGTCCGTTTACGATCCCATAGGCAGCAGTAAAGTAGCCGAAGAACCCGCCAAATATGGAAAATGACGTGCTTGTGGACAGCAATGTCTTCATCGATCTAATGAAGCATCGCGGTGACCCCGCGCCGTGGCTTTATCGATGGGCGGGGACGCGCAATCTCGCGATCTGTGGAATGGTGAGGCTGGAGGTGTTGCGCGGCGTGAAATCCGCAAAAGCCTACAACAGCCTTTGTTCGTTCATGGACGTGATGGTGAATGTGCCGAGTGACAACCGACTGTGGACCGCAGCCACCGAACTGGCGTGGAAACTGGACCGTCGCGGAGTGGTGATTCCGGGGACTGACGTGGTCATAGCAGCCAGCGCCATGAAGCTTGAAGCAGCAGTGCTGACCTCGGACGCGCATTTCAGCCGCATCGAAGGGCTGCGGGTGATCGCGCCGCCGGCGGAGTGGTTTGACTAGAACGCGCCGTTCAACTTCCTGCCGGTCCAGAAGATGCCTAACAGGATGATGAGTGCGACGAGGGTGCCCCAGTGAGACCAGAGGGGGATGCGGGTTTCGAGTGGGCGTGGCTCGGGCAGGGCGGTGATTTCCTTCACGAGTTCCGCGAGCTGGGCGGGCTGGATGATGCGGCCTTTGGAAACACGGGCCAATTCCTCTAACACTTCCGGGCGGGCGGGTTGGCCGGTTTTTTCGATCTCCACGCCTTGGGCTAACAGAGTGGTTTCGAGTGGCTTATCCTCGGCTCCGCTGGCGGTGGCGCGGATCTTCCATGCGCCGGGGAGATCGACTTTGAAACGTCCGCTGAAGGCTCCCCAAGCGCTATCGTTTTTCTGGAGCTCGATGCGCTGGCTGCGGCCGTCGGGAGCGGTGAGGTCGATGGCGAGGGTGCCTTTTTCGAGTGGGGCGCCGTTGGCATCGAAGGCGTTTGCATTGAGGGTGACGGTGGAGCCTGGCTCGGGGCGCTCGGGGTTGAAGAAAAGTCGCACGCGTTGCCCGGATGCCATGTTGCGCTGGTAAGACATCCAGCGCGCGACCTGGCCCCAGAAGCGGTAGTGATAGAGATCCTCGACGCCGCGGCGCCAACGCCATGCGGAGTCGATGCCCATGAAGAGGACTTTGCCGTTGGCGGCGGGCTTGGTGACGAGCAGCGGGATGGGGCCGTATTTGCCACGGCGGTTGCCATGGACGGCGAGCACTTCGGTGCCGCCCTTGGCTTTGATGACGGGTGCGTGCCAGTAGAAACCGGGAAGCCTGCGCCAGATGGCGGGGTTTTCCTCCTCGCTGTTACCGAGCATGGTGAGCAGGGAGCCGCGACCTTCGGTGGTGAGGCTGAGTGGCGAGGCGATGGATTCCGCCATGCCTTGGCGGTGGTCGTCATCAAGGACGACGGGAATCAGATCTGATAGATCGGTGTCGAGCAGCGAGAACTGGTTGCCTTGTGAACCCGGCATGAAGATCACGCCGGACGCTTGGTTTTCGACGAGGCCACGGATGAGTGTGCATTGTTCCTTGGTAAGCTGGTCTTTGGAAACGCCGACATCGCCGATGAAGATGACGTCGTACTTGGCGAGTTCTTCGAGTTTCTCAGGAAACTTGGCGATGTAGTCCTTACCGCTGCTGGGGCCAAGCTCTGGGCGGAAGAGTAGGCAGGAAAGCTCGACGCCGGGATCGCGGGATAGGGCGTTGCGCAGGAAGCGGTATTCCCAACGCGGCAGGCTCTCGATGACGAGCACGCGGATTTTTTCCGGGCGTCCGGCGATGGTGAATTTGCGCGAGTTGTTAGAAGCGATGAGTTCGCCATCAGCGACGGGGATGGAGAGTTCGAGAGTGGCGCTGCCTTCCTTTTCCATGCGCCAGAGGATGGAGTCGTAGGTTTCCGCATTCGGCGGGATGACGATGTCCTTGGTGTGCTCGCGGCCGGATTCATCGCGTAGGCGGACGATGGTGCGGACTTGTCTATCGAGCGAGGAGCGGATGGTGAATGGGATCTGCACGTTTTCGCCGATGATGCCATAGCCTGGAGCGGAAACTGTTAGAAGATCGAGGTCGGGCAGGCGGGTCTGGCTGCCGACGGGGATCGGGAAGAGAGGCACGCCGCGCAGGCGCATCTTCTGGGCGGCGGCTACGGGTGGCTGGCCGAGATTGTAGTCGCCATCACTGAGGAGCACGACGGCGCGGAGGTTGCCGTGTTTTGCGAGCGCTTCGGAGAGCGGTGTTTCGAGATCGGTGCCGGAGAGGGCTGATGGTGAAGAATCGGATGGTGTGGCGAAGGGGATGGTTTCGACTTCGTTCGCGCCGTTGGCTTCGAGTGGCTTCCAGAGATCGGAAACGAGAGCTTTTTTCACCCAGTCCGCACGGGAGACGACATCCGCTTTTTCTGATAGAACGGGTGGCAGCGTGGCATCGATGGTGTTCATCGACTTGGAATCATCCCAGAGGATCGCGATCTTCGGCTTCGTGTCCGGATGGATGACGGTGCGCCACTCCGGTTGCCAGAGGAGGATGGCCACTGCGAGCGCGGCGAGCATGCGGAGGGTTTCTAACACGGCCGTGCGTCCACGGTGAGGGCTGCGTTTCCATGTGAGGAAGGACAGCGTGCCGATGAGGATCAGGGCAAGGATGCCGATCCAGAGGGTGACGGGTGTTGGTGAGAGGTGGAGCAAGAAATCGCTAGTTAAAAGTTTTCAGATTTCAGGAAAGAGATTCATGCGGTGGCCTTTGTGGGTAGCGCATCGGTGGTGGATTTCTTGGGCAGGCAGAGTAGGGCTTCGGCGAGGAGGAAGAAGAGCACGGCGACGAGGAAGGCGCGCCAGACGTCACGTGAGAGCGAGGGGTCGTCGGCTTGGCCTGCTTGGTCTAACAGTGTGTAGTTGGTGCCGTCGAGCACGGCGTCTAGAGCCTCGCGGGTGAGGATTTCCGGGGCGTCTTCCTGCGGCGGGCGGTTGAGTGCGAGCAGGCGGTCACCGAGGCGGAAGATGCCGGATTCAAAGCCGGCGTTCGCGGGATCGGGAGAGCCTTGATCGTCGAGGCGGGTGCGGGTTTCACCGGGCAAGAGACGTGAGGTATCGGAGCCGACGGTTGTGAGATAAGAGGCATCGAAGCGGTCGGTGCCGGCGGTGATGATGCGTTGGACAGCGGGCAGAAGGACATCGGCGTCGCCGAGATTCGACCATGTGTAGTCGGGGATGGAGCCGAGGAACCAAGCCGTGCCATGGTCCACGATGCGGCGGGTGACGGCGGGTTCGCCATCCTCCCAGCGCGCGAGCGGAGTGGCATCGCCTGCGGGGATTTGGCGGCGGATGGCCTTGAGTCGGTTCGCGGCAAGCGGTGTGCCATCCACGCCATCGCGCAAGGGGCCGTCGCTGCGGTTCCAGTCCTTGAGGATGAAAAATTTTCCGGCGGGTGCATCGGAGGGATCGGACCATTTGAGGTCGCTGAAGATGGTTTCCGAAGGGACTCCGGGAGGAAGGAAAAGCACTTGGCCGCCGGATGTTAGAAAACGCTGCACGGCTTCAGCAGCGGCCCCGGTAGGAAGTGGCGCGGCCCACAGAATGGCGGCGAGATCTGCGGTGATTGCGGTGGCGGCTTGCGCGGGATCGACACGCTGGCTGCTGAGATTTCCAAGTCCCGGAGGCGCTGCGGCCAGTTCTAGGTAATCAGCTGCCTCGCCTGCAGGGGAAACGATGAGTGACTTGACCGGACGGGCCGGGCCGTAGGCGAAGAAGGCGGCGTTGTCGCGCGGGTTGCCATCGGACGGGATACTCAACCAGCCGTGGCCGGTGGTGCTGCCGGATGGCAGGCTGATGCGTTTTTGAAAACGTAGCGACTGGCCGGGCAGGGTGAGGTTTTCAGTGGTGCTTGTGCCGTTGAGATGAGTGGTGAGAGGGACGGAATTGGTGGCGCGCGCCTCGCCGGAGCGCAGGACTTCGAGATCTATCAGTAACTCGTCGCCGGAGCGGCGAGAGCCTAACAGTCGGACGGATGCGTTGGCGGAGGTGGGGCCGGTGAGGGACAAGACGCGGATAGCGGGCTTCTGCGGAAGTGTGGAAAGGCTGGCGCGTGCGGCGGACCAACGCTCGTCATCGGGTCGCCAGTTAGAAGACTGTAGGTCGGAAGCCAGCCAGATTTCGCTGCGACCAGATAAGTCTGTTAGAAACTCGGCGGCACGCGTGAGCATGGCGGGGAAGTCTGCGGCGGTATCGCTACCAGCGGTGGCGGAAAGCTCGGCCAGCGTTTCCGGAGAAGGGATTTCCTGGGGTTTGTTCGAGGCGCTGTCGATCAGCACGAGACGCGTGGCACCGATGTCCGCCATCGCATCGCGCACTTTGCGGATGACGATCTCGCGGCGTGAATCGAGGCCGTCGCCGGGTTTGATCTCCATCGATGCAGAGCGGTCTAACAAAAGCACCACGGTGTCGATGGAACCACCGCCCCAGCCCATGAGGCCGAAAACGATGGGCCGCGCCGCAGCCAGTGCGAGCGCCGCCAGCCCGAGTGCGCGGCAGGTGAGGATGAGGATGTGGCGCAGCTTTTTCTTGCCGCGGGATTCGCGCGAGGCTTTGAGAAGGAACTGCATGGCTGCCCACTGGATCGTCTTGTGGCGGCGGCGATTGATCAGGTGTATTGCAATCGGCACGGCGGCCGCAGCGAGGAACCAGAGAAGGAGTGGAGAGAGGAAGAGCATGCTGATTTATGTGTTACCGTAGCGCACAAAGTAGTCGGCTTGAATGCACTCAAAAGTATCGTCGGTCAATTGATCGCGCATACGAAGCGCACATTGGTAAGTTTTACGCCGTTGAAGGTCGTGATCCGTGGATTCGTTTTCATCCTCTTCGGGTGAGAAATACTGGTTCCATATTTCAGAGTTCAGGTTGAATTGTGCAGACAATTCCAGAGCGTGATTACGGAACTCATCGTAAGTGTTCTGATGAAAAAACGAAAGGAGGTGTTGTTGATGGCAGCGTGGGCTGCCAATTAGTCCTCGGTTTTCGATGCTTTTGGAGGTTCCTCCTCGGCTTTTGAATTCAGTGAACTTTTTGAATGCCGCTTTCAACCAGTAGTCATCTTTCCTTGTTGGAAGCTCAACCCAATATTTGCTCCAACATACAAAGCTCAAAGCTTCAAATGTCCAGGTGATCGCACGATTGAAATACCAGTCGTATTCTTGAAGTCTTGAAAGGCGTTGCAGGCGCTCGGTGACGTGAGCTGGCGGGGAGCTGAAAAGGTCGTAATACAGTGCGGTGGGATGCCCACTCTCGAATAGGTAAGTCGTGTCTGCGGAATTGTTCCGCTTCTTCATGTTGTATGTGTGGGATGCGCATACGCCATTTTTTTCCCAGTCGGAGTTGCCTCCACGCGATATGGGTTTTCGGTGGTCTGCCCAATCTGACTGCCAACCAGTGCGCAAAGGTGCGTCAAGAAGCCAGAGATTCGCTCCGGAGAAGCAACAGGTGGCACGGTCTCGAACGTAGATCATCGCTTTATCACTATCCGTGAAGCTTGAATTTTTCTTCGACATGGATTCTCGAATTTGGTGCTTAATCAAAAGATTCCTCACCGATGTGGCGGGGGAAGTCCATGGACTCGTGAAGGATGCGGGCGATTTCCACGCGATCTCCACTCACTCGATAAAAGACTAGGTGTTTGCCAGCCCGGAATGCACGGCAGCCATTGGCGAGGTCGTCTCTGATTCTGCTGCCGGGAAGATTGGGGTTGTTCACGATGCTGGTTTTGGCGGCGTTGAGAATTTGAAAGTAAGCGGCTCCTTGTTGCGTGCCCCAAGTTCGGATGGTGTAGCGGAGGATGTCGGCAAGTTCCTGCTCTGCGAATTTCGATAGCCGGTAACTGCCCACGGAATCAGCCTTGTTTGAACTCAGCGATCACTTGTGCGGCGATTTCCTCCATGGTCATGGTGGAAATTTCACCTCGGTCGAGTTGGTCGAAACCGAGTCGGACTTCGCGTTTGAATTGCTCGAATTTGATTTGGGTGAGGGAATCGTAGTCTTCTTTGGTGGTGATGACGAAGGCGGGGCGGCCGTGTTTGGTGATGGAGACGGGGGCGGTGCGGGCGCTGTCGAGGACTTGGCCGAGTTGCTGTTTGGCGGTGTTGGCGGTGACGGTTTTCATGGCTTCGCTTTCATCCAAATTGGATGAAATGGACGAAATTTCAAGGTTAGTGTTTTGATTTTGGCAATCGCGCGGTGAGGAATTCACGCAGCAGCGGTTCGAGCGGCGTGTCGGTGGTGACGAGTTGATAGTCGGCGGAGGCGTCGTGGCATTTGGCGCGGACTTTGGTAAGGAATTCGCGTAGTGCTGTTTTGTATTCGTCGGCGATGAGGTTGGGCTCGGCGACGAGGGCAGTGCCGTCTTCGAGATCGACGAAACGATGCGGGCGATCAAACTCGAAGCCGATTTCCAGCGGGTCCATCAGGTGGAAGACGGAGATGTCGTGCTTGCGGTAGCGCAGATGCTGGAGTGCGTCGCTGAGGGCGGCGGTGTCGGTGAAGAGATCGGATAAAATGACGACGAAGGCGCGTTGGCCGATTTTTTCCGCGATGGTGTGGAGTGCGTTGATTAGTCCGGTTTCGCCAGTGGGTTCGAGTTTTCCGAGGGTGGAGAAGAAGCGTTCGAGGTGAGCGGCGCGGCGGCTTGGCGGGACTTCGAGGTGGAGCTTGTCGGAACAGACGGAGAGTCCGGCGGCGTCGCCTTGGTTGACTAACAGATACGCGAGCGACGCGGCGATGCGGCGAGCATATTGGATTTTCGGCTCGCCGCCGCCAGTGAATTTCATCGAACCGGATGCATCGACGACGAAGTAGGCGCGCAGGTTGGTATCAGCTTCGAATTCCTTGATGTAAAAGCGATCCGAGCGGGCGAAGGCTTTCCAATCGAGACGGCGGGTGTCGTCGCCGGGTACGTATTTCCGATACTCTGCGAACTCGACGGACGATCCCCGATGCGGCGAACGGTGCTTGCCCGCCACGTTTCCCATCATCGGCACGCGCGACTCGATGGCCAGCGAGCCGAGACGGGAGAGTAGGGCGTTGTCGATGAAATCGTAGTTCATTCCTCCCGCATTTCCTTGATGAGCCGTTCGACGATTTTTTTGGAAGTCATGCCCTGTGATTCTGCCGCGAAGTTGGTGATGACGCGGTGGGTGAGCACGGATGGAGCGACGGCTTCAAGGTCTTCCAGCGAGGCCATGTAGGCACCGCGCAGGGCGGCACGGGATTTCGCACCGAGGATGAGGTATTGCACGGCGCGAGGGCCGGCTCCCCAGCCGACTGTGTCCTTGATCCACTGCGGCGACTCGGGCTGGCCGGGGCGGGTTTTGCGGACCATTTTCACGGCGTATTCGTAGAGATGCTCGGGGACGGGGACGCGGCGGACGAGTTGCTGATAGGCGAGCACTTTTTAGCCGTCGAGTAGGTGGCTCAGTGTTTGGCGGGCGGTGCCGGTGGTTTCGCGGGCGATGCGTTTTTCTTCATCGGCGGACGGGTAATCCACCTCGATGAGAAACATGAAGCGGTCGAGCTGTGCTTCCGGGAGCGGGTAGGTGCCTTCCTGTTCGATCGGGTTTTGAGTGGCGAGCACGAAAAACGGTGGCTGCAGCGTGTAGGTGTGGCCAAGCACCGTGACTTTGTTTTCCTGCATCGCCTCTAACATCGCGGACTGGGTTTTAGCAGGTGCGCGGTTGATTTCATCGGCGAGCACGATGTTTGCGAAAACCGGCCCCTTGATGAACTCGAACTCGCGTTTTCCACCGACGCCGGATTCCTGGATGATGTCCGTGCCGGTGATGTCGGCGGGCATCAGGTCCGGCGTGAACTGGATGCGGTTGAAGCTGAGATCGAAGGTCTGCGCGACGGAGGAAACGAGCAGGGTTTTTGCCAAACCCGGCACGCCCATCAGCAGGGCGTGGCCTTTGGCGAAGAGGCAGATGGCGAGCCGCTCGATCACGTCGTCCTGGCCGATGATGATCTTGCCGAGTTCCGCGCGGAACTCCTGGTAGGTTTTTCCCAATTCGTCGATCGCGGCGACGTCGTCTGGCGGAAGCTGGTAGGAGAGAGCGGTGCTGGATTCCATGGTGTGTTTGTGGGAGCGAAGCTAGGAGCCGTCCTTGTTTTGTCCAGACGGGATCTCGGACGATTCGCTGGAAAACGATGCGCAGGGTGGGCATCATGCGAGCGGGCCGATTTTCCAAGTCACAGAGCCGATGGCTCATAAGGCCGACGATTTGCCAATGTGGCGGATTAGCGGCGCTTGAAGCGGGCTTCGTATTCGCGGTGCAAATCCTGATGCAGGGCTTCGAGTTCCGAAACGGACATGGCTTCAAGGTTGGCCCGAGGAGTTTGCGGCTTTTCTAGGAATTCCTCGAATGCCTGAATCTTGCCAATCCAAAGTCCTTCGACACGGCCTTCGGTGCGGCCTTCGGTGCGGCCTTCGACACGGCCCTGGGTGATCAGTTTTTCTGCGACGGACATGGCGTTCTTTTCGAGTTCCGGGTTGGCCGAAAGGGTATGGTAGATTGTCTCCGCGTCAAGGTCGCTGTCAGAGTGGAGCGCGTAGAGAAGCATCAGGCCGAGGAGGTTGTCTGGAAGATCCTTGGCAGAAAAACCAGCCAGCCATTGGAAAAACCGCAGTAATTCCTTCTGCCGGGCGAGCTTCATCAATTGCAGCACCACGCGCAGGCGGGTGTCCTCCTCTCCGGTGTCAGGATCGAAGCGGGTAAGGTCGAGCAGCGCGTGGTGGAATTTCGGCAGAAACGGCAGCAGGTCGGCGGCTAGTTCCGTAGGCAGATCGAAGAGATCTTCAAAGGCCGTGGATAGATTCCAGGTCACCGGTCCTTGATGAAAAACGAAGGGCAGCACTGGCGGCAACGGAAGTCCGTAGCTCTTGTGGTGGCGGGTGAAAATCTCAGTGACATAGCCGAGCAAACGCAGCGGCATGGCCGGGTCCGGGCTGCTTTGGTGTTCGAAAAGGAGATAAAGCAGGGACTCGCGCTCACCGATGCGGATGGAAAAGAGCAGATCGGAATGCACCTGCTGGAGGCTGGATTTCACGAACGAGCCGGGCAGAACCTTCAGAGAGTTCCAATCCACCTTCGCAGTGATGGCGGGTGGCAGATGGCTCTTGAAAAACGCGGTGGCGTGTTCCGGTTGGGAGAAGACCGCTTTGAAAAAGCCATCGTTGGTATGCGCGGCGGGGGTGAGCGGATTTCCGGTTTCTTCCACGACGTTGACACTTGATAAATCCGCTCATCGGGGCAAGCAGGCTTTCCGTTTCTGCCCATGAAACCTCCCTTCGCTACCCTTGCTCCGGGGCTTCTTGCCGCTGCCGCAGAAATTTTCCATTTCCGGCTTGCCAGCCCCCGGTCGTCTGCTAAATCACCCGCCCCGCGGGCACTCCGGTGGCTTGTGCCCCTTGCCCGCGACCACGCGAACTCACGCACCATCATGGCACGTATCCTAGGTATTGAAATCCCCAACGAGAAGCGCATCGAAGCTTCTCTGCCCTACATGTTTGGCATTGGCCGCCCCACAGCTGCCAAAATCCTCGAACATGCTGGGATCGACCCCAACATCCGCACCGGTCAACTCAGCGAGGACCAGCTCGTCCGCATCGCCCAAGTCATCCAGACCGAGTCGATCATGGTCGAGGGCGACCTCCGCCGCGAGCGCCAGTCACAGCTCAAGCGTCTCACTTCCATCAACTGCTACCGCGGCATCCGCCACAAGCGCGGCTTGCCTGTGCGCGGCCAGCGCACACGCACCAACGCCCGCACCCGCAAGGGCAAGAAGAAGACGGTCGGCGTGAAGAAGTAATTTCCTGAAATAATCATGTCCGAAGAAACCACCACAAATTCCGCCGAGGAAACTCCAGCGGTTGAGCCGAAAGCAGCTCCAGCACCCGCAACCACTCCTGCTCCTGAAGCGGCCGCCGTCGAAGGTGCGCCAAAGAAGGAAGTCAAACGCGACATTTTCGCCGAGATCGGCGGAGGTGAGGAAGAAATCAAGATCCACAAGGCCAAGGGCGCTAAAAACGTGCTCCGCGGCGTGGTTCATGTGACCGCCACCTTCAATAACACCCTCGTCAGCGTGACGGACACCAATGGCAACTCGATCGGTTGGTCGAGCGCCGGCAAGATGGGTTTCAAGGGTTCCCGCAAGAGCACCGCTTACGCCGCTCAGGTGGTTTCGCAAGACGCCTGCCGCCAAGCCATGGGTCACGGCCTCAAGGAAGTGGATGTGCGCGTGAAAGGTCCGGGTTCCGGCCGCGAGTCCGCTGTCCGCGCCGTGCAAGGTCTCGGTCTTGAAATCCTCTCGATCCGCGACGTGACCCCCATCCCACACAACGGCTGCCGTCCTAAGAAGGCCCGCCGCGTCTAATCCAATCTTTTTTCAGAAATCTCCTTATGGCTCGTTATACAGGTCCACGCGCGAAGATCAGCCGCCGTTTCGGTGTCTCTCTCTTCGGCCCATCGAAAGCTCTTGAGCGCCGCAACTTCCCGCCCGGTCAGCACGGTGTGCGCGCCGGTCGCAAGAAGAAGAGCGAATACTCCGTCGCTCTCGGCGAAAAGCAGAAGCTCCGTTTCCAATACGGCGTTCTCGAAAAACAATTCCGCGGTTACTACGAAGAAGCCGCCCGTCGTCGTGGTGTCACCGGTGTCATCCTTCTCCAGCTTCTGGAAACCCGTCTCGACAACGTGGTTTATCGCGCTGGATTCGGCAATACCCGCCAAGCCGCGCGCCAAATCGTCAACCACGGCCACATTCTTGTGAACGGTCGCTGCGTGGACATCGCCAGCTTCCAAGTGAAACCCGGCGACGTCATCAAAGTCGGCGGCAAGCCTTCTTCGCAACAACTCGTCATCCGCATGACCGATCTCACCCAAGCCTCTCCGCTTGTGGACTGGATCAACGTGGATAAGGACAAGCTCGAAGCCACTGTTTCCCGCGTGCCCGAGCGCTCCGACATCGACCCGCTCGTCAACGAGCAGCTCATCGTCGAGCTCTACTCCCGCTAAGTTTTTATCTGTTTGGTTTGTCTTTCAAAAACGTCCGGATGCAAATCCGGGCGTTTTTGTTTTTCATGGAGTCCAAGCTTCAGCTTGCAGATCGTGAAGACACGCTAAAGCGCGCACTCCTAGAAACGCCGGCACTTTGGAAACTTCCGGCGGCAGCACTGGTGATTGATTCTGTTCCGAGTCCATCGTGTGAACACGGAATCAGCAAATCATCGCGATCTCACGGCTCGGTGGGAGGCGTGGGAGCGGCATCAGCCGGGGTGGCCGCGGGGATGGAGGAGAAGTCGCCTTCGACGACTACGGGTGCCTGAGTCTTCTCGCTCCAGTAAATCGTGGTGAGTTTTCCGGTCTTGGTTTCCTTGATGGTGTAGCGTTTGTTCGCATCGTCCTCGGCGACCATTTCCATAGTTCCGGCGCTGACCTTGACCATCATCGACGCGGTGGCGCGTGTGGGGTTCTTTGCCGCCTCCTCGCCGAATTCCTTCAGTTTGCCACCGAGGAACACGGAACCGATGACAAGCGCGATGATCGCCAACAGGTCGATGACACCGCAACCGATGCCGATCTTGGCACCGGTGCCGAGACCTTTTTTGGGAGCGCCGGGCGGAACGTGCGAGGGAGTGGTGTTTTCCATAGGCTCAATCTGCTAACTGAGCCTGTGTGCGCTGACAAGTGAGATTTGTCAGATGGCGATGATTCACTCCAGCGCTTCGATGGCGGCCATGATGCGTTTGGCGATTCGATCGTAGTCTTCTTTGCCTTTGGAGTTTTTGATTTCTTCTGGCGTCAGATAGATCGGCGGGCCGACGTGGACGGTGATGCGTGCGAAGCGGATGCGGGAGGAGCCGCGCGGCAGGGCTTCGCGTGCGCCGGAGATGCGGACTGGCTGGATGACTGCGCCGGATTTCACGGCGATGAGTCCGATGCCGGGTGCGGCCTCACCAAGATCGCCGCTGATAGTGCGTTCGCCTTCGGGGAAAACTAACACGCGGTGTCCTTCCTTGAGCTTGCGGATGATGGTCTTGAGGCTGGCCATGTCCGGCCGATCCTGATCGACGGGGATGGCATTCCAGTTTTTATAAACCCAGCGGGTGAAGGGAGTGAAGAGCGTTTTGCGCGCGAGATAAACCATCTCGTCCTTGTAGAGATTTCCGATCAGCGGCGGATCAAGGAAGCTCTGGTGATTGGAGGCGACGAGTACCGGCCCTTCGGTGATGAGGTTTTTCGCACCGATGATGCGCATGCCGAAGAGGCTGCGAAACGCGGAGCCGAAGGACATCCAACCGAGCCAGTAAATCCATTTCATGGGATGGTGAGACCTTGGCTTTTGAGGATTTCCAACGCGGCCTCCACGCCGGATTCGATGGTGTGGTCGGAGTTATCGAGAACGGTCGCGCCATCGGCGACGATCAACGGCGCGGTCTTGCGGTTGCTATCTGCGGCATCGCGCTTGGCGATGGAGTCCACTTCGCCATCACCGCCACGGCGCGCGGCGCGGACGTGTTCGGCGGCATCGATGTAGAGTTTGTAGGGAGTGTCGGGAAAAACAACCGAGCCGATGTCGCGACCTTCCATGACCACGCTGGAGTGTGTGAGATAGCCACGCTGAAGACAGATGAGACGAGCGCGGACTTCGGGTATCGCGGAGATGGTGGAAACGTTGGCGTTGATTTCCTCACGACGCAGTTCATCGCCGGGGTCGATGCCGTCGATGGTGATGGTGGACATGATGCCCTCGCTGCTGCAGTCGATGCGGATATTTTCCAGCAGGGAAATCACCGCCGCGGTGTCGTGAGGGTTGATGTTTTCGCGGAGGATTCTCCAGGTGACGGCGCGGTACATGGCACCGGAGTTGACCATGATGAGTCCGAGGCGTTGCGCGAGATGGCGGGCAAGCGTGCTCTTGCCGGATGCGGCAGGTCCGTCGATGGCGATTGCGAAGTGGGGCATTTTCAAGCGCGGCTGACGGTGGGAAGTGTGAAGTCTGCGGCATCGCGCTTCTCGTTGAGAATGGCGTCGAGATGATGGGCGAATCCGGGATAGGAGGTGTTCACGCAATCGGTGTTGCGGATGATCGTTTCACCCTCGGCGAAGAGTCCTGCGATGGCGAATGCCATGGCGATGCGATGATCTCCGAAGCTGTCGATCACTGCGCCGTGAAGCGGGTGGCCGCCTTCGATTTCCATGCCGTCCTCGAATTCTTCGACCACGCCGCCCATGGAGCGCAGGTTGTTGACGACGGTGGTGATGCGGTCGGTTTCCTTCACGCGCAGTTCCTTGGCGTTGCGAATGATGGTGCGGCCTTCGGCGAGTGCGGCGGCTACAGCGATGACGGGGATTTCGTCGATGAGATTGGGAACCTCGCTCTCGAAAATGGTGGTGCCCTTGAGCGGTGCGCCATGGATCTCGATGTTGCCGATGGGTTCGCCTTCGGATTGATGTTCGATTTCTAACATGTGCGCGCCCATGCGGCCTAACACTTTCAGGATGGCGGTGCGCGTGGGGTTGAGTCCTACGTCCTTAATCAGCAACCGAGAACCGGGAAGCGCGGCTGCGGCGACGAGCCAGAAGGCGGCGCTGGAAATGTCACCGGGCACAGTGAAATCGCAAGCTGAGGGAACTTGTCCGCCTTGCAGAGTGATGGCTTGTCCCTCGCGATGGGTGACGATTCCGAATGACGCCATCATGCGCTCGGTGTGATCGCGCGTGTCCGCTGGCTGGATGACGGTCGTTTCACCATCCGCAAATAGTCCAGCTAACAGAACCGCGCTTTTTACCTGCGCACTGGCGACGGGCATCTCGTAAGTGATCGGCGTGACGGTGGCGGGATGGATGCGCAGTGGGGCGCAGCCAGGTTTCTCGCCGAGGCACTCGATGTTTGCTCCCATTTGGCCGAGCGGCACTGTGATGCGACCCATCGGGCGCGAGGAAAGCGAGGCATCGCCGAAAAGCTCGGTAGTGAATGGCTGGCCGGCGAGTAGTCCGGCTAACAGACGCATGCCTGTGCCGGAGTTCCCGCAGTCGATCGCTGCGGAAGGTGCGGAGAGTTTCATCGAGCGGCCGTGGATGCGCAGGCGGATCGGGCCGTAGCCTTCGAGTTCGTCGAGCACTTCGACAGATGCGCCGAGCGCCTTCATGGCGTTGAGGGTGTTCACGCAATCCTCGCTGGGCAGGAAATTGCGGATGGTGCAGGTGCCATTGGAAAGCCCGCCGAGGATGGCGGCGCGGTGGGACATGCTCTTGTCTCCTGGGACGCTGAATTCTGCGTGGAGTTGGGTGATGGCTTTGACTCGGAAATCCGGCATGTGAAGTTCTAACAGGGTGGGTGTAGGAGATCGCGCTGATGTTTGGCGGCGGCCAGCCATTGTCGAGCCGCTTCTTGATCGCCGGATTCGAGAACGGCGAGGATTTCCGTGAGGTCGGCGAGGGTTTCACGCAGCGGGCCTAGCAGAGCATGACGGTTCTCGGTGAGGATCTCCGCCCACATCTCGGCGTTGCCGGAGGCGACTCGCGTGGTATCGCGCAGGCCGCCACCTCCGAAGCGTCCTTCGGAAACATCTTTGAGGCAAATCCGCGCGGCGCTGGCGGCGACGATGTGCGGCAGGTGGCTGATGCGTGCGACGAGTTCGTCGTGAATCGCGGCGCTCATCCATGAGGTGCGGCAGCCGACGTGTTTCCAGAAACGTTCAAGTGCGTTTGCTTTGGGTGCGGCGATTAGCTCGTCATTGGTGAGCAGGCAGGCGGCGTTTCGGAAGAGATTCGGAGTCACGGCGGCGAGGCCGTTGCGTTCGGAGCCAGCCATCGGGTGGCTGCCGATGAAGGCGATGCCGCGACCTGTTAGCAATGGCGGGATCGTCTGATGCGGGGCTCGTTTCACGCTGCCGACATCTGTGATGACCGCTCCTGCGGCCAGTCCTGCTTCGAGTGTTAGAGAAACCAGCGCGGGCATCGAGCCTACCGGCACCGCGAGCACGACGAGGTCCGCGTTTTCGACGGCTTCCTTCAACTCGCACGTCGCTCCAGTGATGCCGAGTAAGCGTGCGGCGTCCACGGCTTCTTTTTTGCGTGCCCAGAGTCTTACCTTGGGCGGCGTATCAAGCGCGGTGAGCGCGAGTGCGAGTGAGCCGCCGAGCAGGCCGCCTCCGAGGATTGCGATGTTGGAAAAATCCGCGCTCATTCAGGGAATACGGAAGAATTTCTTTTCCGAGGGCGGGCAGGTTTGATCCGGCACGATGGTGCCCGAGGGGATGCCTTGCACGAGCATCAGCTTCTTGGTGTAGGGGCTGAGCACGTAGCCTGCTCTGCCTGGGGCCTTGCTTGCAGTGATGTATTCCGACTTCGGTGTTTCCGCAGGAGCTTTGGTTTCGACCGGGCTTATTGCTACGCGTGTTTGTGCGGTGGGCTGCGGCACGGCTGCCGTGGGTTTGACTGACTCCGTCACAGCGGGAGTGATGACCGCCGGAGTGAGCGCTGGATTTTCCTGCGTGATGACCGGCTGTTGCGCAGGCCGCCGCATGTTGCGTTGCGGAGCCTCATCCACCGGATGGCAGGCAGCGCAGAGCACGCTTGCGAATGCGGCCATGACGGGAAGGCGGCAGGTGTTCATCATCGGGTCAGAGAGTTATGGCAGAAATGCTCCGCCTTCAGGAGCCTGCCGGTGTGACTGTGTGGTCGCTCCCGATCAAGGAACCCGGAAATATTTCTTTTCCGAGGCTGGGAACGTGGGGTCTTGCATCAGAGTGCCGCTAGGGAACGGCTTGCCTTGTTCGTCGCTAATCAGGACCACCTTGTTGTTGTAGGGACTGAAGACTTGGTCTTCCTTGCCCGGCACCTTGACCGCCACCGGATAATCGGTGCGTTTTGGAGGAGGATTCGGCGCACCTGTTGGAGCGCCACCATTCACGGGCGGAGTAACTGCACCAGTTCCATCAGGGGTGGTTTTCTGAGCTTCCTCTTGCTTCTTCTTGAGATCCTCTTCGGCCTTTTTTCGGGCTTCATCCTCCTTCTTCTTGAGTTCCTCTGGAGTGAGAACCTTTTGAGTGCCTTTGTTTGTCTTGTTCTTGCCCGGGTTTTCCTTGAAGGGCTGGCAGGATGCCAGCGACAGGCAGGCGATGGCGGCGAGTCCGGTGAAGAGGCGGAGGTTCATGGTATTGATGGGCGTGGGGAATTGGAAATTCGGGATTCTGCTCAGGGCGAATCTTGATGGCCGCAAGCTTCCCGTCAAGCAAGCTCCTGATTCGGCATCGGGAAAAACCTCCGCTGCGGTGCTTGCCGCCCGTCACGATCCGGGTCCAGACTTTCCCCGTCATGCCAGATGCCACGATTCACACCTTGGGGCGCGTTTTGGAAAACCCGAGCCCGGTTCTCTACCGTGTCTCTCTGCCCAATGGTAAAACCATCCTCGCCCATCTTTCCAAAACCCTGACCGAGGAAAAAGCCGTCTTCTCTCGCGACGCGCAAGTCCTGCTCGAACTCACGCCTTATGATTTCGATACGGCGCGCATTCTTGGTACTGCCGAGTGAGCTTGTTTCCCAAGAAACGCCGACCTGATACGCGATCTACCTTCGGAGGCTCTAGCGACAAGAAGTGCTTATTGACTTGCGTCTTGTCAGTGTGCAGGTCGAATTCTACACAGGTTCTACCGCATGAAATTTTACCTATTGATCGGATTGCTGGCAGTAGTTCCCCTTGCTCGAGTCACGGGACAACAACCTACAACAGGCACTGCCATCCGTGAATGGAGCAACACAGAAGGTCGGAAAATCACCGCCGAGTATCTCGGGATGAAAAACGACACGGTCATGATTCGGATGGCCGATGGAAAGATCGTCGCCATTCCGCTCTCGAAGCTCTCGGAAACGGACAGGAACTTCGTGCGCGACAACCCCCTCGCCTATGTAGTGACATGGAAGGCATGGCCTGCCGAGGTTGAGAGTGCGGCTCCCACACTCGAAGTTACCGAGACACCTTCGGGCGATGGTGATTTCATTTATCAAACTCCTCATTTCCGGTTTCTGGTCGATGGCAATCTTGGAACTCCGCTGATGAAGGAACTCGCATACGTCTTCGAGTTGACGCACGACCTTCACTCCAAATCCCCATTCGGCATTCTCGCCAAACCCGAAAAGGACCGCTTTGAAGCAAAACTGTATGGAAAAGTGAAAACCTACCACGGACAAGGTGGCCCCTTGTCCACCGCAGGCGTTTACCTGCCTGGAAAGAAAATCTTCCTCGCTCCCCTAGACCTCATGGGGGTGAGGGTGCAAAGCTCGGTTTGGAGAAAGTTTCCGCGCAGCCGGTGTGACACGACCACCGTCATTCACGAACTCACGCACATGCTCACCCACGACATGCTCGCCACACTTCCTCTATGGGTCAATGAGGGCTACGCCGAGTACATCGCCAACATCCCAATCGAAGGCAATGCGTTCCGAATCAGCCCCAATAAAATCAGAGAGGGTGCGATTGACGCATTTGTGCAGGATTATGAAAAATGGAATTCCGGTCATGCAGGCAGGATCATGAAACTCGGCCTTGCGGACCGATCAAAGTTCTTGAAGGAAAGCCTCCCGCAACTCCCTTCCGTCACCACGGTTCTCGGCATCACGGATGAGAGGTGGGCCGCCACTCCGGCCAGCGGCAAGCATTACTTACCATCGCCAAAATTTAGCTACTCCCAAAAAACGGGACTCTACCGTACGGCCCATCTCATCATTTATTATTTCCTCCAGCTTGATGGTGAAAAAGGCATTTCCAAACTCCGGCGCTACGTCACGCGGCAACAGCAAAAATCCACAGAATTACTGGCATACAAGGCCGCCTACGCGGAATACGAAAGAAAGATGGAGACCTTCCTGAAACTGCCCGGTGTGGAATTACTTGCGGACAAAACGATCCGCTTTCCAAGCAACCTCACGCCACCAACTGCGCCCAAAGCGCCCTTTACCAACGCCGATTCATACGCCGCATCCGGCATGGAAATCCTTTTCGATGGGGAAAAGCCAGAAGTGCTGGGATTAAAAATCCAAAACAGCATAAGCGCAGACTTGGGGCTGAATTTGGACTTTAGTATGAAAATCACACCAACCAGATAACGGCCAGCAAAGCTGGATGGTAGGGCAATTCCATTTGTTGGCGAGTGGGTTCAATTCAACCACTCGGGGGAGAAGGCGTAGAATCGGGAGGCTGTGGCGGTTTTCGGCGATTGACCCAAATAAGTATCGGAATGACGGCTACCACCAGTAGCACCCCACCCAGCATTAGGGGGCCAAGGAGCCATAAACCGGCTCGGGTTAATGACTCGTTAGACGAGAGCAGGCCAGTTGCTACGCAGGCAATGCCAGCTAGCCCCGCAATACAGGTAAGGCCCACCCAGAAATTTGGAGATCTCAGGACTTTCATGGCTACTCTTTAATCTCGTAGTAATATGCGCCACCAATCGCTGCGGCACCGCCATAGAACAGCGCATCGGGACCATAAATCAAAGTTCGTGGTCCGATAAGGGAGCCGCCGGACGAAAATGCCCCTGTGCTCATGTTAATGCTTCCCGCGGGAGCGTATCGGACACCTCCAAAATACTTCCACGCTGAATAAGGGCCAACCGGGACAGGACGAATGAACAGACTATTGGCTGCTTCGGGAATGTAGACAAAGTTAGTCGTCTTATCTGGTGTGAGGCCAGTTCGTGCGACTTTAATCGCGGTGCTTTCAGCAGCCACGTTGGACGGCACGGAAAAGATTCCATGGCTACCACGCAAACTATTCGACACGCCAATACCCGCCTCACCTGCTGCATCAGTCAGGTGGATCAAATACCCCTCACTCTTTATCCCCTTCCTAACTGAATAGCTTACAGCTTTACCGCCCATTGCAGTTTCACCGAATGGGGTGGGTTCCATAATGGATAGTATCCAAAGAATGCCTTCGCCAGTGCCTAGGAAGATTTCCAGATCGTGTTCCGCGTCGCTGGCACTCTGGGATTGCTGCTCAATGCGGGATTTTTCTTCTGGAGAGTATCCGCCGAAAGATAGCAGTTGCTGGAGTTCCTTGGCGTCCATACTGCTTATGGCGATGGAGAGGTCATGCGGGCTTTTTTTGCCAACGGTCGGCTCTAGAGTGCCGTCTTCCACCCATGCGCTGTATTGCTCAAAATCCGGTAGTAGATCATTGAGTGTGGGGTGGTGGGTTCCGCTGCCTGTTCCGATGGGAAAGGTTGGGATTCCGCCGTCTGGGTCGGTGGTGATGCCGGTGACGGTGGCGATGGCGGGTGGACCCGTGTAGCCGATGTCGGTGGTGCCGCCGGGTACGCTGTAGCCTGCGAGGCCGTTGGGGTCCCAGCTGCTCCATGGGTTGTGGCGGGCGTAGTTGTAAGTGTTAGGTCCGTCGATGAAACCTGCGGGATCGGGGGTGAGGAAGGTGGCGGTGTGGCGGTCGCGGTAGCGGTGGCCTTCGTTGCTGAGTCCGCCGGGTTCTTGCCATTTGCCGTTGGGTCCGTAGCTGCTGCTGGGGTTGCTGCTTTGGTCTTCGGGCAGGCCGTCCGCGTCGTAAGAGCGGTGCAGGGTCATGGTGCCGCTGGTGCTGAACTCGGCGGTGATGTCGCCCCGGATGTTGTGATAGGGATGGCTGGTGATGCCGCTGGTATCCTGGGTGTAGAGTCTGCCGCTCACACCGCCACCGGTGTGTTTGATGAGTGTTGTGTTAGGGAGTGCGCCTTGCCATTCAAAAGCGGGGGATGTGCCGTTGAAGGCGTAGAGGTATGGGTTTTGTCCGGTGGCTTTGCGCGCGATGCGGCGGGTGAGTGGGTCGTATCGGTAATGCCAGGTGCCGTTTTCAGAGGGCGTGGCGGTTTGCTGGGTGAATTGGGTGAGACGGTTGAAGGCGTCGTAGCTGTATGTGTCCGTGGCATTA
>JANMLQ010000299.1:0-8529 GCA_031372635.1 Akkermansiaceae bacterium
GATCTCGCCTACGTGATTTACACCTCAGGATCGACAGGACAACCGAAGGGCGTCGCCATCGAACACCGCAACGCGATCGCTCTCATCGGCTGGGCGAAGGGCGTCTATCAACCGAGCGATCTCGCTGGCGTGCTCTTCTCCACCTCGATCTGCTTTGACCTCTCGATCTTCGAGATGTTCGTCACCTTCGCATCGGGTGGCACGCTGATCCTCGCGGAAAACGCGCTGCACATCGGAGACATCACCAACCGTGAGGAAATCACACTCATCAACACCGTTCCCTCCGCCATCACCGAGCTACTGGATGCCGAACTGATTCCTTCCTCAGTGAAGGTCATCAACCTCGCGGGCGAAGCACTCACTCAGAGTCTCTCGGATCGGCTATATGAAACGCTGCCCGGCGTGCGCGTCTTCGACCTCTACGGTCCATCCGAAGACACCACCTATTCCACCTTCACACTGCGCGAGCACGGTGGCCGCGTCACCATCGGCAAGCCCATCTCTAACACCAAGGCCTACATCGTGAACGAGCAGATGAAACCCGCGCGCCCTGGCGTGGCTGGCGAGCTTCTGTTAGGCGGCGCAGGTCTCGCACGCGGCTACCTGAACCGTCCCGAACTCACTACGGAAAAATTCATCGAGCATCCCGAGTTCGGCCGTGTCTATCGCACCGGCGACCGCGCGCGGTTTTTCGAGAATGGCGACCTCCAGTTCCTCGGACGTCTCGATCACCAGATCAAACTCCGCGGTTTCCGCATCGAGCTTGGCGAAATCGAGTCCGCATTGGAAAGCCATGCTTCCGTTTCAAAAGCCGTGGCGCATGTCATTGACGATCGCCTCATCGCCTACGTCACCGCTGCAAATGAAACCGCCGAAGGCGATGGTACCGGCATCTGGCAGGACCAGTGGGATCTTCTCTACAAGTCCGCCATCGAACAGACTGGCTCTGGAAAACTCGACCGTCTCGATTCCGTCATCGCCGGTTGGGCAGGCGTGGATAATCTCGACGCGCAAGTCAATGAGTGGATCGACACCACCATCGAACGCATCCGCCAATACAAAGGCAGCCGTATCCTTGAAATCGGCTGCGGCACCGGCCAGATCCTCTCGCGACTCGCCGCTGAATCCGAATGCTACTGGGCGGCGGATATTTCCCAAGTCGCCATCGATGCTTTGCGTAACAATCATCCGCTTCCGCAAGTGAAGTTGTTCCATCGCCCAGCCGATGATTTCAGCGAAATCCCTGGTGCGTATTTCGATACCGTCATCATCAACTCCGTAGCGCAGTATTTCCCGAGCGCTGAATACCTCGCCACAGTTCTATCAGGAGCAGCACGAGTGTTGAAACCCGGCGGTCGTGTTTTCCTCGGAGACATCCAGGGCAACGCGCTGCTGTCCACCCAACACACGATGGCTTTGAGCGAACATGCACCCGCAGGCAGCACCGCCGGGGAACTCCGCTCGAAGGCAGCACAACGCATCGCCAAGGAAACCGAGCTATCCATCGACCCCGCATGGTTCGATCTACATATTTCAGGATTCACACACATCGAGACACTGCTTCGTCGTGGCAAGATCACCAATGAAACCACGGCCCATCACTACGATGTGATTCTCCACGCCGATCCCGCACCCACACTGCGCCAAGTCCCGCAGGCCACCGATTGGAAGAACCTCAATCTCGAACAGTTAGAGGCGATGTTGGCCGCGCACCCCACCGCGCTTCATCTCACCGGCATCCCCGATGCGCGGCTCGTCGTCCCGCTCGCATTCCGCCGCGCGGTGGAATCTGCGGATGCGAATGCGCCACTTCCCGAGCTAACAGCTATCCCAGCCAACGCCGTGACCGCCGAGGATCTTTACGCAGTCTCCGCCGCATCCGGCTACCGCGCCCACGTCCGCTGGCGCAATGACGGCAGCGATGGTCTCTTGGATGTGGTGATTTTCCCGCTTGCGGAAAACGCGCTGCCCGCATGGCCGAAGCACGTCGGTTCCAAGAACGCATGCCAACTCGCCAACTCGCCATGCTCAGCACAGACTAGCGACAAGAACCTCGGTCCCGCCCTCCGCAAGCACCTCGTGGAAAGCCTACCGGCCTACATGGTTCCCTCCGCCTTCGTCACGCTCGATGCGTTTCCGCTCACGCCTAACGGAAAAGTGGACCGCAAAGCACTACCCGCACCAGGCGCAGCGGAAAGCCAGGAAACGCCGCGCACCATCACTGCTCCCGCCAACGAAACCGAAACCAAACTCATCGAGATTTGGAAACAAGTGCTCGGGAAAGAAGGCATCGGTACCGAGGACGACATCTTCGCACTTGGTGGCGATTCGATCCTCATCTTCCAGATCACGACGCGCGCCTCGCGTGCCGGGATTCCAATAACACCCGCCCAAGTTTTCCGTCTGCGCAACATCCACGCGCTAGCTGCGGAGTCCGCTTCAAAATTGGAGCCAGTCACATCCCCCACCATCCAACGAGTCAACCGCGATGCCTACCGCCGCAATTCCTAAAACGATGTCCTCCCCCGACACACATCCCCCCACTTCTGCGACTATCGACACGGGCGTGCTCGCCTTCCCCGCGTCCATCGCCCAGCAGATGTTCTGGTACCTGGAACTGCTTCAAGGTACGGTGACCGCTTTCAACGTGCCGCTGCGCTTCTCGCTCACTGGTCCGCTTGATCTGAATCTGTTTGATCGCGCGCTCAACGCCGTCATCCAACGCCACGAATCCCTTCGCACCCACTTTGAGGAAGATGATGGCGAGCTGCTCCAAATCGTCAGCCCGCAACTCAAGCTCAACATCAACTTCATCGACATCAGTCATCTCCCTGCGGAACGTATTCGTGAGGAAGCGGACCGTCTCGGAAGCATCGAGGCCAATCGCACATTCAAACTTTCCGTTGAGCCGCTGATGCGTGCCGAGTTACTTCGCCTCGGACACGACAATCACTTCTTCCACTTCACCGTTCACCACGCGCTCTTTGACGGCATGTCGATGGCGATCTTCGGCAAGGAGCTTGCGGAGTTCTATCAGGCGTTCTTTGAAAACAGAGCGCCGCGTCTGGAACCGCTCGCCATCCAATACGGCGACTACAGCGTCTGGCAGAAAGAGTTTCTCCAAAGCGCGAAGATCCACGGCCAGATTGATTACTGGAAACACAAACTCAAGGGCATGACCGAAGTGGCGCTGCCCACCGATTTTCCACGACCCGCCGTGAAGTCATGGAAGGGCGAGATCACCTCCATCCTTCTGCCAAAGCAACTCAGCGAAAAACTCCAAAGTATCGCTGCGCAAAAAGGAGCTACGCTTTTCCACGTCCATCTCGCCGCCTTCATGCTGCTGCTGCGCCGCTATTCTGGAAACCCGGACGTCGCAGTCGGCGCTCCCGTCTTCGGGCGCAATAGCAGTGATGTAGAACCACTCATCGGTGTCTTCATCAACACCCTCATCCTCCGCGCTGATCTGTCAGGAAACCCCACGTTTTCAGACTACCTCGCGCAGATTCGCGCGATGTCGCTCGAAGCCTTCGACAACCACGATCGTCCCTTCGAGCGGCTGGTGCATGAACTCCGCCCGCCGCGCGATCCCAGTCGTAATCCACTCTTCCAGATCAACTTCAACCACCACCGCTCGTTCACCATGACCGAGCACTTCGGCGGTGTGGACTTCACCACCGTCCCCTCGCGCTCGGGCGGCTCGATCTTTGATCTGCACATCTTCTTCGTGGAGCGCGATGAAGGCTGGCGCGCATCGCTCGATTATTGCACGGACCTCTTCACCCGCAAGACCATGGACCGCATGCTCGGCAACGTGCTCGCACTGCTCAAGGACATCGCCGCCCATCCGGAGAAACACATCGAGGAATATGAAGTCCTCATGCCATTTGAGAAGGAGCGGGTGCTTACCTGCGCCCCTGTTCCGCAAACCAAAGTCATCACTGCGGAATCAGTTGTTGTCCCGGATAACTCCACCGTTTCACGCCTCACCGTCATCTGGCAGGACTTGCTCGGCGTTTCCAACATCGGCCCCGATGACGACTTCTTCGATCTCGGCGGCCATTCGCTGATGACACTTCGGATGTTCTCCCGAATCCACAAAGAACTCGGAAAGTCACTTCCGCTCGCCGCTTTGTTGGAGAATCCCACTATCGCCAAACTCACGCGGCAAATCGATCCTGACATCACGGCTCCTGAGGCAAAAACCAACGCCCCACCCGTCGCCAAACCGCTGCCCAACAGCGCGGAGAATTCCAAGAGCCACATCATCACCCTCAACGAAGGAAAAGGAGAAACACCATTGTTCTGCATCCACGGCGGTGATGGCGGCGTGATTTTTTACAGGGATCTCGCAGCCATGCTTCCCGCTGAAATCCCGTTCCACGCCATCGAATCACTCGAACTCGCCAACAGCGGAACCATCGCGCAATGCAGCGTTGAAGAAGTGGCCGGCAGCTATCTGGTGGACATCCTGCGCGTGCAGCCAAGCGGTCCAATCCGCTTGGCCGGATACTCATACGGTGGCGTGGTAGCCCACGAAATCGCCTGTCTGCTCACCTACATGGGTCACAATGTCGAGTTTCTCGGCATGTTCGACACCCATAACCCCGCCTCGGCCATGCGGCACTACGGTCTAACGGAACGCCTCTCCGTTTTTTGGAGAAAGAACCGCCACCTACCGCTGACCAAGCGCTTCGGACTCTTGAAAGCCCGCATTGTGGAAGGAGCCCGCACCAACCGCCGCGTCCGCAGCGAACTAAAGGCCGCCAGCGAATCCGGACCCGCAACTGCCTACAGTGACATGCGGCGCATCCAGGTGCGCGAGGAAAACTGGCGCGCCATGCAGGCATACAAACCGAAGCCCTTTGCCGGACGCATCACCCTCTTCAAGACCACCCACGTCAGCGACAAGTATGAACTTCCCGATGACTATGGCTGGGTAAAAGTCGCCGTTTCCGGGCTGGACATCATCCCCGTGGAAGGCGAACACCTCGCGCTCTTCTCCAGCGAAAACGTCGGCAATCTGGCGAAAGTGCTCAAGGATTCGCTGAATGCCACGGACAGCGTTTCATGATGAAACCCGGAACCGCCATCATCCACATCGTTCCTGCGAGTAGCACAACGTCAGGAAACGATTTGCCTCTAACCGAAGTGGAAAGGCAACGCGCGGCATCGTTCCGATTCGAGGAAGATGCCATCCGTTGGTCGGGATTCCGCGCTGCACTCCGGCAGATCCTCGCATCCCTGATCCACGTTTCACCGCAGGATGTCCCCATCATCCTCACTCCACTTGGAAAACCCGTGCTCGGCACGCCCTTCGCGGGTCTGCACTTCAGTCTCTCGCACTGCGAGGATCTCGCGCTCGTCGCCATCTGCGCGGACGGTGCGATCGGCATTGATGTGGAACCCGCAGCACGCGCTGCGGACTTATCCGGCTGCGAACAAACCTTCTGTCACCCCGATGAAATCGCGGAGCTGCCATCCGAATCGCGCTGCCATCGGTTGATGGAAATCTGGACAGCCAAGGAAGCATTACTCAAGGCAATCGGCACCGGACTCACCCATCCTCCGGATACCGTGTGCATGCGTTTCAACGAATCGTTGATCCTCGCCGAGTCCGATATCCCACTGACCGGTATTGAATCCGTGCGCACACTGCGCCTGCGTCATCCCGCGTTAGCCGCACACATCGCGACCCTGTCCATGCCGGACTCAATCACACGCATCGACATCGTCCACACCGGTAGTCATGATCCACCCGTATCTGTAAAAGTTCATGGCTGAGATGATCCAGTTCCATTGTCCGGCATGCGGCGCACTGCTCCGCCTGCCGCTAGCATTGGCCGCGCAACAAGGACCATGTCCCTGCTGCGGCAAAATCATCGTCGCGCCGGATCCGTATCGCGGAGTCGGAGCCTATCAACCGGAGTCACAGGCACCTATCGAGATTGAGCGGCCCATGGATTCACCACCGCCAGTCGCGCCACCAATTTCACCACCTGCACCCTCATCACATCGCGCTGTGCTCGTGCTCTCGATCCTGCTGACTTCCACTGTCTCACTGGTGGCCGGATACATCCTCGGTGCCCGCGCGAACTGGATCGTATCGAACACTCCGTCACCCTTGATGCTTCCGCCGAAGATGGAGACCGCGCCACCTGTTAGCCCGCCCGTGCAAACGGTGCTGATCAAACCACAGCCTGTGGAAACGCCTCCCGCTCCGACCAAGGCATCCGCCGCCGCGCAATCCGCGCTCAAGGCATTTCTCGACGCGCCGGACTGGACGACGCGCAGCGCCTACGTGCTCCATCCCGAAAAAGCAAGAGAGTCCATGGAAGCCTATTCCCGCAAAGTTCCCGACGGCGCGACGCCCTTCAAATCAATCGCCATCCAGAACAGCTACACGGACAAACGCAGCGGCAACACGTTGTTCATCTTTGGAGTCATCACTGAGCAACATCCCACCGGCATCCCGGTGGCGGTAGCAGAAACCGTCACCGGCTGGCAGGTGGACTGGCAAGCCTTCATCGAGTTCCGCGACGATCATTTCAAGGTCTTTGCCGAAGGGCCGGCAAACCAGACCGGACGTTTTCACCTCATCGTTTCCGCAGCACCCACCGCACCCGCCAGCGCGGTGAACGAACACTTCTCCAGCTTCCTGCTCGATCCTCCCTACCCCGGCCGCCAGCAAGCCGCGTTTGTTAAAAAAACCTCCGACATCCTTGCCTCTCTCGAAGCTGCCACCGCCAACGGTGGCAAGTTCACTCCGGTGCTTGAAGTGAAAAAACACAGCACTACCGATGGCAAGAGCTACCTCGAAATCGTCCGCATCATCGACATCGACTGGCTGCCCGAGGATGGCATCTAACCGCCGCCGCTCGAATCTGCTGCAAGGAACTCAGTGTGTTGCAATGACGCTTCAACGGTGAACGGACATCGGATCATCCCACGCTCCATCCTGTAGCGATGGAATCCAGCGGCGCACCCGCGCTCACCAGCCATGCAAGCAACAGCCCTGCCATGCAAGCGGCCTGCAACATGCGATTGTGGACTGGATGAAGAAGCTAGAAAACGGTGACCGCGAGACCGATGGCCATCGTAACACGCAGGATATGGCGTTGTGGATGCATGCCTCCATCCACACCCGCGCGGATGTGTGCAGCGAGCAGTTTCTCCTGCTTCACGTCCTTTTCATCGGATCACCTGAAAAAAGAAGCTCCGCCTCTGGTTCAAGACGAGAGACCTTGCGCGGGAGTATATCGGTAAGATCTCCGACGAGTCATCCCCTGCGATCCCTGCCGCTCTCGCATTGATGCTGATAAAGCGCGCACCATCCTTGAACCATGGAACCTCGATCTCACGCAGGCGACCCGCGAAATTGCCGCCGCGCTCGAAGCGCTCAACGGTACTGGCAGCTTATCGAAGCCGCCCGATCCTATCGCACCAACCATGAAGCAAGAACCGCCAGCAAGCCGCTTGGCGAGGCCGTTGCACTGTATCTCGACAGTCGCGCCGATCTACGGGACAGCACTCAGAAAAGCTACAAATACACTCTTGAAGAAGTCATGGCACCGTTGGCGAAAAGGATGCTTGCTGACATCACGACGGCGGAGCTTTAAGCCGTGCTAAAGGACAGGGCCGCTACTGTTCGCAAAATGCACCGCCGCAATCTTGGGGCTTTCTGGAAGTGGGCAAGCATCACTCCCCGAAAATGGGCGGACCTCGTCACCGTAATGAGATGGAGTCTGTCCGCACTTCGAATGAAGCCGACATTGAAATCCTTTCCGTTGCCGACACGAAAGCACTGCTACTCGCCGCCGAGGTTGAAGGCTCTGCCGCGAGTTTCCTTAGTGCTGGGCACTTTCTGCGGCCGGATCTCACATGCCTGAGGTCTGAATTGTAGCTGGCGAGATGCCATATCGACTTCATGCCAAGGATGAAACTCGCCGAAATAAATCAAAACGTGGTGGAGCCAGGCCCGGTGCCGGAAGACCGCCGGGACAAACCAAAATCAAGACATCCGTGTCGATCGACGAACAGACCCTGAGATCCGCGCTTTTCAAATGGAACGGCAAGCTATCCCCCCTCGTGGAGGGGCTCCTTCGCGACTACTCTGATCGAGTGCCTGAGTACGCAGCCTGCAACAGAGGCACTGGGTAAATCGGCGGTTCGGCAAAGTGTCGGAACAGGCAATGCAGCTGTGGATCATGGAAAATTAGACGTATCCCGCCCCCGAATCGCTCCCACAGGATGTTGAGCCGGAGATGTCACGTTCATCGCTTCCGACCCACTTACTCCGCAGGATTGGACACAAATTGGACACAGCGATTATCGTCTAACAAAAAATCCCGACTCTTACGGAGTCAGGACTTATTGATTCTCAGAGAGAAGTGCTCGAAAGAGGACTCGAACCTCCACAGGTTACCCTACTAGATCCTTAGTCTAGCGCGTCTACCAATTCCGCCATCCGAGCATCCGGTTGGGTGGACGCACGTGTTACGGTTCCGGTCCCGGCTTAGCAAGAAATCT
>JANMLQ010000303.1:0-1710 GCA_031372635.1 Akkermansiaceae bacterium
CCCGCAGCGAAGCCACCGTGAGCGAGATCCGCAGCCTCATGATCCTTTGCCGCCAGATCCCAGAATGGCGGGCGAAAAAAGGCCGTGACTACCCCTTACCCTGCCTACTCGCCATCATGGTCATGGCCACCCTATCAGGCATCGTGCGTGGCCAGCGCGATCTAACAGCCTTCGCCGCCAAGCTCACCCAATTCCAACTCCGTGCTCTCGGCAGCTACCGCAAACGCAGCGGCGGACGCGACTTTCCCAAGGAAACCACCTTCCAGCGCATCCTTGCCAAGCTCGATGCCCAAGCCTTCGAGCGCATCCTCATTGCCTGGGAAATCCAACTCACCAAGCCGCTTCCAGGCGACCCTCCCGCAGTCATAGACGACCAGATCGCCATCGACGGCAAAGCCCAACGCGGCAGCACCCCGCACGTCGCAGACGAGCAAAAAGCCCAGTTAGTCAGTGCCCAGAGCCAGCCCTCCGGCCGTGTGTTAGGCACCGTCGCCGTCGAGCGCAAAAGCAACGAAATCCCCGCCGCCCGCGCCCTGCTCAAGAAGCTCGGACCACTCGATGGCAAGCTCCTCATGTTAGACGCCCTCCACCCCTGCCAAGAAACCCTCCGCCAAGCTCACCAAGACAACGGCGCGGATTTCCTCATCCCCGTCAAAGGCAACCACGCCGAGCTCCTCGTCCTTGCCACCGCTTGCCTGCCAGACCGCCCCACCGCGGTCCTTCCCCCCCTCCGGCCTGGACTTGGTGCTGGAACTCCCGCTGCAACTCCCACCGGTCGCGTGCGTTACCGCCGCAAGCGAAGATAAAAACAACCGCTCGCGGCAAGAAAAGCGCAGCCTGCGGTGGGTAAAAGCAGATGCCGAGACCCTTTGCTGCGCCCATGTGAGATCGGTCATAGAAATCACCCGAGAGACCCTCATCCTGAGTGGAAAAAACAAAGGCAAACACAGCATTGAGCGCGTCATCTATCTCTGCAGCCTTGAACCAGATGCCACCCGAGGCGACGAACTACTCGCCCGCATCCGCAGCTATTGGGATATCGAAAGCGGATTGCACCAGCGCCTTGACGTGAGCGGCGGCGAGGACAGCAGCCGAGTGCGCAACCGTAATGCCATCCTCGTGTTAGGCATGATGCGTCGAAGCGTGATGGGTCTCTATTACGCCTGGAGACGCGGACACAAGAGCCAGCGCCAATCGACCTTCAAGGACTTCCACGACGCGATGAACCGATTCAACCATCGCCTCGCCTTCGCAACCATCACCGCCCGCAGCCGATGAACCCGTGCAAAAATCCGCCGTGGGATGAAGCCGTGTTCGAAGCTTATGGGTGGCAGGATTTATTTGCCCGTGATAAAGGAATTCCTACCTGTTCTTCTGCTCCCGGATGGGTGCCAGCTCAGCAATGGAATCCAGCAAGTCATCACGATGGGCGCAACCCGGAACGACAACTTCGGATTTCACCTGCTTCCGGTATGAGTTTGAGCGAGGAACCGCTCCGTCGGAAATCTCCGCCGAGAAGGTGCAGCAGCTGTCGCCCTGAAACGCCATGACTAAGATCTTGCGCCCACTGTCGGCTCCGGTGATTCTTGCGCCATGAGCCAAGACGTCGTTTCCCTTCTCCAGCAGCTCGTCCGCATTCCTTCGGTCAATCCCGACAATGCGCCGGGCACTGAGCAGATCGGCGAGGAAACGCTCGCCATCTTTCTCTCC
>JANMLQ010000142.1:0-8120 GCA_031372635.1 Akkermansiaceae bacterium
TCAGCCGCGGCATTCGACTCGAAGCCGAAGCCGCACACGCCGAGATGGCGGAATGGGCTAAAATGATTGCGGAAATTGACGACACCCTGCTGCCGCTCGCCGACGAACAAAGCAAACTCGCCGAAGACGCCTATCGCAACGCCCAGGGCGAAATCCAATCCGTCCTCCGCTCCCGCGAAAAACGTCTGCAACTCGCCGCCGCCAAGCTCGATGCGCTCCGCGAATTCCACCTTGCCCGCGTGCGTCACGAAACCGCACTCGCAAAACCATAACTTCACCTTTTTTATGAAACTTTATTTATCTCTACTCTGCTCACTTCTATTTACCGTCTCCTACATCCACGCCGCCGAAAGCACGGACACCATTGTCCTCGATGAAACCGGCGTGAAAAACCTCCGCATCGAAACCGTCGAAGCCGAGGAATCCGACTTCGAGGAAACCGTCTTCGCCCTCGGCCGTATCGCGGAAATCCCCGAGCGCCACGGCGTGCTCAGCAGCCGTATTTCAGGCCGTGTCATCGGCCTAGAAGCGCAGGAAGGCGACACGGTCGAAAAGGATCAGATTCTTGTTCGCGTGGAGAGCCGCCAACCCGGCAACCCGCCGCCTGTGATCGACCTGAAATCCCCCATCGGAGGCTTGGTCGTCGAGTCGCACATCCGCATCGGCGAGCCGGTCGAGCCGGACAAGGAACTACTCGACATTTCCGACCTCACGGAAGTGTATGCCATCGCCCGCGTCCCGGAAAATCAAGCTGCCAAGCTGAAGCCCGGCAGCAAGGCTCACATCCGCGTTTCCGCGCTCGGTGATCAGCCGTTGGATGGAGAAATGATCCGCTTCGGCACTTCGGCTGATAGAGAAAGCGGCACCATCGACGCGATCTTCAAGGTCGCCAATCCCGGCCTCGGGATGCGCCCGGATATGCGTGCCGAGTTCTCCATCGTTCTCAACAAGCGCGCAAACGTCCTTGGCGTCCCGCGTGCCGCCCTCCAGGGCGATGCCAGCAAGCGCTTCGTTTACGTCAAGCACTTCGATCTCCCCAACGCCTTCATCAAGACGCCCGTACAAGTCGGCGAAATGAACGACCGCTTCGTCGAGATCGTCAGTGGCCTGCTCCCCGCCGACGAAGTCGTCACCAGGGGTGCCTATTCCCTCTCCTTCGCCGGCGGCGGCAGCGTCTCGCTCAAGGAAGCGCTCGACGCCGCGCACGGCCACGAACACGCCGCGGATGGCGGAGAACTCACACCCGAGAAGAAAGCCGAAATGGCCGCTGCAAAAAGCGGTGGAAATACTTCGGCATCCGGTGGCGGCAACGCGCTCTGGATGTATGTCAGCGGCGGTCTTTTTGTCCTGCTGCTTGCCTCCTTCTTCACCAAGAAACGTGGCACCTCATCCGATGAGGAAGCCGAGACTCCTTCCACCACCAAACCGAAAGGCCACTGACCCATGCTAAACAAAATGATTCATTGGTCGCTCGCCAACCGGGCGATCATCATCGGCCTTTCCCTTATCCTGATGGTCATGGGTCTGCGCACCGCCACCCAGCTTCCCGTGGAGGTGTTACCGGACTTGTCGAAACCCACCGTCATCATCCTCACTGAATCCGCCGGACTCTCGCCGGAGGAGGTGGAAATGCGTGTCACCCAGCCGATCGAAAGCGCCCTGATGGGCGTCGCCGGACTTACCCGCTTGCGGACGAACAGTGATGTCTCGCTTTCGCTCGTCTATGCCGAGTTCGGCTGGGACACCGACATTTATAAAGCCCGGATGCTCGTCCAAGAACGGCTTCAAGGCGTGCGTGAGCAACTGCCGGAAGGCGTGCAGCCGTTCATGACCCCGGTTGCATCGCTTATGGGTGAGATCCTGCTAGTCGGAGTTCGTTCCACCATCAAGCAAGGAGAACCCGGCTACATGCCACCCGCCGATGTCCGCTCGATGGCGGACTGGACGATCAAGCGCCGGCTCCAGAGCATTTCCGGCATCGCCGAAATCCTCAACATGGGCGGCGGTGTCAAACAGATCGAAATCCAGCCTGACCCCTACAAAATGCAGGCGAATGGCGTCAGCTTCGAGGAACTGGAAAAAGCCGCCAGTGAATCCGCCAGCACCACCACCGGCGGCTTCATCAACACCGGCACCACCGAGATCATGGTGCGCAATCTCGCCATGACCGTGCAGCTCGGCGATATCGCCAGCACCATCGTCAAGAAGGTGAATGACCGACCCATTTCCATCGGCGACGTCGCAAATGTCGTCTGGGGAATCGAGCCGATGCGCGGTGACGCCACCGTTAGTCAAGCCCCGGAAAAAACACCAACCTACGGCGTGATCATGTCCATCACCAAGGCTCCGGGCTTCGATACCCGCGCCCTCACGGAGCAAATCACGCAGGCTCTTGCCGAACTCCAGCCCTCGTTCCCGAAAGGCATGGAAACCACCCTGCTGTTCCAACAGAAGGACTTCATCGACCACGCCATCGGCAATCTCACCGAAGCGATTCGTGACGGCGCGATCATGGTGACCATCGTCATCTTCGTCTTCCTGCTGAATTTCCGCACCACCTTCATCACGCTCATGGCCATGCCGCTTTCCTTCGGCATCACCATGCTGATTTTCAAATGGTCCGGCATCAGCGTGAACTCGATGACCCTCGGCGGTCTCGCCGTCGCCATCGGCATGGTGGTGGACGACGCCATCGTGGACGTTGAGAACGTCTATCGCAGGCTGCGGGAAAACGCCGCCTTGGAGAATCCTCATCCGAGACTGGCCGTCATCGCCCGCGCTTCCGGGGACGTTAGAAACTCCATCCTCTACGCCACCATCCTCATCATCCTCGTCTTCCTGCCGCTGCTCGGACTCACCGGCGTTGAAGGAAAACTCTTCGCGCCCATCGCCATCGCCACGATTATTTCGATGATAGCTTCGTTCATCGTCTCGCTCACCGCGATTCCCGTGCTCTGCTCGTTCCTGCTCAACCCCAAGGCGGGTCACCACAAGGACGGCATCGTCACCCGCGGCATGAAGTGGCTGCTGGAGCATGTCTGGTTGCGCTTCGGTCTGAACCAGCCTTATCTGTTACTCACGCTGGCCTTGGTGATCGTCGTGGCCGCGTTCTCACTCTATCCACGAATGGGCAAGGACTTCCTGCCCAAGTTCAAGGAGGAAACCGCGCTCGTCGCCGTCACGTCCGCGCCCGGAACCTCGCTGGAGGAAATGAACAAGATTTCCGACGTGGTCGAGATGCAGATCCTCTCCGTGCCGGAAGTCCGCAAGGTCGGACGCCGTCTTGGCCGTGCCGAACGCGGAGACCACGTGGTCCCAGTTTCCACCGCCGAGTTTGATGTCGATTTCCGTGAAATCGAAGGCCAGCACAAATCCAAAGCGCGCGACCGCAATGAAATCCTCGCGGACATCAGCAAGCGACTGAAGACCGTTCCCGGTGTTTTCGCAGTCGTCGGCGGCCCCCTTGCCGACCGCATCGGCCACATGCTCAGCGGGGTTTCCGCGCCCGTCGCAGTGAAGATCTTTGGCCCGGACCTGGATGAGCTGAAGAAGATCGGTGTCGAGATCCAAGGTGTCGCCAAAACCATCCCCGGCTTCGAAGATGCCAAACTTGATGTGCAGTCCTCGATTCCCCAGCTCCGAATCGAGGCGGACCGCGACCGGGCACGCGCCTACGGGATCGCCCCCGGCCATCTCAACGAACAACTCTCCGCCCTCATCGGCGGCAAGGAAATCGCCGAGCTGCGCGATGGCCAGCGTGCGATCAACCTCGTCACCCGCCTGCCGCTGGAATGGCGCGACTCACCGGAGAAAATCTCGCAGATCCCCATCGAAATGGGCAACGGCCAGCGTGTGCCGCTCTCGCTCGTCGCCGATGTGCGCGAGGCCAAGGGGCCGAACGTCATCTTCCGCGAGGACAGCCAGCGGCGCTACGCCATTGCCATCAAACCGACAGTTAGAGACGTTTCCACGCTCGTTGAACGTCTCAAGAAAGAGGTGGCGGAAAAGGTGAAATTGCCGGAAGGCTACTTCGTCAAGTTCGAGGGCGAGTTCCAGGCGCAGCAAGACGCCACCCGACGGATCGCGCTTTTCACCGGTGTGATCCTGCTGGTCATCTGGTTCCTGTTGTTCGGGTATTTCCGCACGTCGTTCTTCGCCTTCCAGGTGCTGTTCGACATCCCGCTGGCGATGGTCGGCGGGCTGGTGTTCACGTATTTCAAACTGAACAACATCAGCATCGCCACGCTCGTCGGCTTCATCGCGGTCGCCGGTGTCGCGGCTAGAAACAGCATCATGCTCATCTCCCACTACCTGCATCTCATGCAGCACGAGGGGGAAAGCTTCAACAAACAGATGGTCATCCGCGGTACCAAGGAACGGCTCGTTCCCGTGCTCATGACCGCGCTCGCCGCCGGCATCGGCCTCATTCCGCTGGTGCTCGCCGCCGATCAGCCAGGCAAGGAAATCCTCCATCCCGTCGCCGTGGTCATCGTCGGAGGCTTGATCACCAGCACGCTGCTAGGCCTCGGGGTCACGCCCACGGTCTTCTACGCCTTCGGGCGGAAAGCCGCCGCAAAGTCCATCGAACTCGAATCCGCCGCCTCCCACTAACGAGTCGCCGGATTCATCCGGCGATTCCTCTTCATTTCTCCTGAAACCATAAACCAACAAAAACATGAAAACCAAAATCGCAATCATCGCCGCGCTCGTCGCCAGCCTCGCCTTCGCCACCGCCGCGGAGAAAATCAAAGCCCCTAACGGCGGCCGCATCATCGACGCCGTGGAACCCCACGCCGAGTTCCTCATCACCAAGGACAAGAAGGTGGAAGTCCGCTTCCTCGACGATGCCGGCAAAGTCGTGGCACCCGCCGCACAAACCGTCACCGTCACCATGGGCGACCGCTCCGCACCCACGAAACTCGCCTTCACCAAAGACGGCGACAAACTCGTCTCCGACAAGGTGATCCCCGAGGGGAAGGAACTGCCTGTCGTCGTCCAGATCAAGGTCACTCCGGAAGCCAAGACCGTCACCGAGAAGTTCAACCTGAACCTCGCCAAGTGCCCGACCTGTGAGCACGGCGAATACGCCTGCACCTGCGCCCACGGCGGTGAGGAAAAAGGTCACGAAGGCCACAAGCATTGATTACCATCCGGGTGCAGCTTCCCGCCTTATGGGAAGCTGTTCCTTTCAGATTTACCCGCAAGGCCGCAAATATTTCTAAATTGCGTCTTGCGCCAGCATTCAAGCCATGGTTCACAATCACATTGTGATACAACGCATCACAGCGACTCTCCTCTTGTTCTGCATGGCCTTGCTGGCCCCTGTGTCAGCTACGCCGATGCGCGTTTGTTTCATTGAAGATGCCGTTCTCCTGCCGGGCTGGGATGCCCAGGAAGCCAGTGGTTCGGAAAAGCCGAAATGCTGCTCGGATTGCGATGGGAAGGAAAACGGCAATTGCTGTATGAATGTGAACAAGCTGCCGGACGCGCCGGAACCTTCAGCTCCGATTCTTCTGTCGCCTGTATTTCTCTGCCTGCCGATTTTGGAAGTGTGCTTGCCACCGTGTCCGGTAACGGAAGCGGACCGGCCATTCGTTCCATCAACGCCGATTCGTGGCCCCGACTTGCCGCGAGAGTGGCGGGCGCTGCTTGGAGTCTGGAATATTTGATCCGGGGTATCACCCTGTGTGAAGCCGTCCGCTGTTAGGATGGCTTTTTTGCCGCACCTCCCGGAAAGGTGCGCCGCGTCCCGATCCCTTGATCCGAGTTCGCGTCAATGTTTCCACCATTCTCCAAGCTCCAAGCTCCATTTCTCATCCAATGACATCCAAAATTTCACCTCTAGCGATACTACTTCTACTCTTGGGCGTGTCCGTCGCACACGCTGAACCCACACCTGTTCCTGTCACCATCGACGGGCTTGTCACTCATGCACTCGCGGGAAATCCCGAACTCAAGTTCTACAAAGCCGAGATCGCCGTTGCAAAATCAAGCCGCTCGGTTGCCGGTCGCTTCTCGAATCCCGAACTCAATCTCGACCTCGGCCGGAAAAGCACGCGCGGCGGCGATGCCAGTGCGGAAGGCGTTGCCTTTTCCGTCGCTCTGGCCCAGCCGGTCGAATGGCCGGGCCGTCTCGGACTGCGGAAGGCCATTGCCGACCGAGACATCGTGCTGGCCGAACTCGGCCTGAACCAGTTCCGCTCGTATCTAGCAGCCCGCGTCAAGGTGCTCGGTTATGCGCTCGCCACCCAGCAGGAAAACGCTGCCGCCGCCGCCGACGTGGCGGACCGCATCACCAGCGTGAAGGAAGTGATCGTCCAGCGCGAACCCGGCGGCATCGGGCCGCTGTTGGAAGCGAAAATCCTCGAAGCCTCCGAAGTCACCGTCCAGAGCAAGGCCAGCGAGGCCGCCGTGGAAATGCAGAAGGCGCTGCTGGAACTCAACCAGCTCATGGGCCGCCGGGCCGACTCGCCACTGCAAGTGAAGCGCACGGAATTCACCACCTCCAAGCCCGCCGCGCTGGCAGACCTTCTAACCAAGGCCGCGCAGAACAACTACGCCATCCGTGTCCGCCGTGCCGAGCTGGAACAGCAAGGCCTCAAGGTCGCGCTCAGTGAGAACGAGCGTTATCCCACCTTTACCGTCGGCCCGTCCATTTCCCAGGAAAACGCGGGAGATAAGGAAACCGTCATCGGGCTTTCGCTATCCATGCCCCTCCCGGTGTGGGATGACGGCCGCGCCGCCGTCACCGCCAGCCAAGCCCGGCGAATGCAGGCGGAGGCCTCGCTTCAATCCACCTTCCGGGAGGTCGAACGCGAAATCACCGAAGCCTGGCTGATCCTCGAAACCCAGCGCAAACGCCTCAACGCCTGGAAGCCCGACTCCCTCGCCACCTTCGCCGACGCCGCGCGCCTCGCCGACCGTCACTACCGCCTTGGTGCGGTCCCTATCAGCACCTACATCGAGATGCAGGACAAATACCTCGAAGCCACCGAAGCCATCAACGACACCCGGCTCGATGTCCTCCGCGCCGCGCTCGATCTCGAACAACTCGCCGGTTCCACCGATTCAAAAATTCAAACCAAGTAAGCTCATGAAAAAATCACTCGTCATCATTCTATCAAGTCTTTGCGCCTTCCTCGGCACCTCGTGCAACGAGTCCACCGCCAAGGCAACGGAAAAAACTCCCGAGAACGGCGCGCAGTTCAAAAAGGGAGAAGGCCTTTCCCTCACCGATGAAATGAAAAAATCCATCGGCTTCACCGTGGCCGAAGTCGGCGAAGAGGAAATCGCTTCATCCATCACCCTGGATCTCACCGCCACCCAGCCTAACGAAGCACGCGGCACCGTCCCTGCCGCATCATCGATTAAGCCCGGCATGGAAATCACCATCGGCTCCATCAAAGGCACCGTCCAATCCGTGGAGAAAGTCCAGTTCGGCATCCCCGGCGATCTTGAAGTCACCGTCGCCTCAACCGTCTCACTCACACCCGGCAGCCAGTTGAAAGGCACCGTGGAAATCCCGGCCAGTGGCGCGGTTGCCGCTGTCCCCGCCTCCGCCTTGTTGAAGACCGCCGAGGGCAGCTTCGTTTACACCGTCAACGGGTCGTTCTACGTTCGGAGCCCCGTCAAAACCGGCGTGTCCAACGACCAGTTCGTGGAAATCACCGACGGCCTTTATTCCGGCGACCAGATCGTCACCGCCCCCGTCATGTCGCTCTGGATGGCGGAACTCCAAGTCCTTCGCGGAGGAAAAGCCTGCACCTGCGGACACTAAACTAACATACCATGCTGAATCATCTCCTCGAAGTCGTCATGCGGCAGCGCGTGGCCGTCTTGCTCGGCACCCTCATTCTCGTCGGTGTCGGCATTTGGGCCATGCTACGTTTGCCCATTGACGCCGTGCCGGACATCACCAATCCACAGGTCCAGATCAACACCGCCGTCCCCGCGCTCGCGCCGGAGGAGGTCGAAAAACTCGTCACCTTCCCCATCGAAAGTGAGATGGCCGGACTACCCGAAATGGTGGAACTCCGCTCGCTCTCGAAATTCGGCCTCTCCCAAGTCACCATGACTTTCAAGGACGGCGTCGATCTCTATCGGACGCGCCAGCTCGTCAC
>JANMLQ010000145.1:0-1647 GCA_031372635.1 Akkermansiaceae bacterium
CTGCAGGTGCGCCGGTGGGGGTCCGGGTGCCCTGAGCAGGTTCTCGGCTTTCCTTCGTCCGAGGAAAGACCTAAGCCCTCTGCGATGCCCGATCTCCAAACCCGCCTCATCGAAGCCGCCGTCCGCCCGTTTTCCGACAACGTGGAGATGGAACACGCCGCCACGCACCTTCTGGGAGAAGTGGTGCGCCCCGACCCGCCCGGCGCGGAAGCCGCGATCCGGCGGTGGGTCGCGGTGGATTCGCAAACGCGTGGGAGGATCTGGAAAGCGACGCTGTGGAGCCTGCTGGCCGTCGTTTCTATCGGCGTGGGTGTCAGGGATTTCCGGGAGGTTTCGCGCTATGTCGCATGGCGGGGTTGGGTGGGTGGCGTGATGGGTTCGTCCATGCCGGAACCGGACGCGGCTTTCGTTAGAGGATTGAGTGCCGAACAAAAGCTGCTGCTACTCGGGAGTGAGGTGGAAGAGAATCGGACAAAGCGGACCGAAGCCCTGTGGCGATGCGAGCCGGCGAACTGTGGCTATTTTTCCGAACATGCTTTGGCCAGCATCAAGGACAGCAACACGCTGCCGCCGGATTTCATCGCCACGGCTCGCGGAATGGATCCCGACAACGCATGGTTTACCTATCTCGCAGCCGGCATTGAGGCGAAAGGAGCGCAGAGGCAGGAAAGCGAGAAGTCGGGGAAAACAACTTGGAAAATTCTGGATCAGGCGCGGCTGGACCGGGCTCTCGAACTCATGCGCCAAGCGCGGATGCAGCCGGAATTTGAAAGCTATTCCACAGAAATGATGAGCACGCGCTTGGCCCAACTTCCGACACCCAATCGGATCGCACAGATGGATGCGGTCGGGGTGCTAGTCGGCCAAATCTCCAACCCCATGCTGCGGATGATGGATGTCGCCAATTTGATCAATTCCCAAGCATGGCTGGCGGCGGAAACGGGCGACGTGGCGGCATTCCGGGAGATCTCGCTGGATGCCGGGTATTTGCTGAAAGGGGTGGCCCGCAGCAAGGCGGGCACGTTGCTGGAAGAAGTGCTGACGACGGCATTTGTGCAGTCGATGGCGAATCAATTCGCGGCGAGCGCGGAGAAGCTCGGGCTTCAGGAGGAAGCCTCACGGTGGAAGCGAATCACCGAGCGAATCGCCGCCACCAGAAAGCTGGCCAAATCCAGACCTTACACCGTTGGAGGAAACGAAGCTGATCCACTTTTGGTCGCAGGATCCATGTTCGGCAGTTCCTTCCTCGAAGTCGGGATGAAAGTCTTGAAGCATCCGCTGCAAATCACCGATGCAGATCTGAAACCGGGACGGCTGCTCGATCATGAGATTTTGTCCCGATTCTACAGCTACATTGCATGGATCGTGATGGGGCTGTGTCTCGCTGCGGTCGCGGCCTATCGCCAACAATACGGGGTGAAAAATGTCTGAACGTCTACCTGCACTTTCAGTGCTTGCCGGTGCCGCCGTGGCCATCGCCCTGTTGGCCGCACCGCCAGTTGCACTGGCGCAAAAAATCGTCTGCTGGAAAGACGCTGCCGGCAAAGTCCTCGGTTGCGGCGACCGCGTGCCACCGGAATTCCAGAAAAACGAATCCAAAACACTGGATAACCGCGGCATCACCCGTGAGACCACGGTATCCGCGGG
>JANMLQ010000306.1:0-11094 GCA_031372635.1 Akkermansiaceae bacterium
ACCACGGCGAAGCAGAGTGCGAGCGCATTCGCCAGCAGCCACCAGAAATAGAACGGGCGGCGTGGAGCGGGTTCGTCGATGACGCGGGGCACGGGCGTTTCTCTAAAAGATCAGGGGCTTCCGCAAGCCTCGCCATCGGCCCCGGCATGGGTGCCGGGCGGCTCGTCCGCAGCCTCGAACGAGGTGCCACAGCCGCATCACCGGGTTCGGGATCGGCCACCTGCATTTCATACTGCCAGCCAGCACAGCCTCCACGGCGGACGGCGAGGCGGAGACTCCATTAGCGCGAGCGTGAGAGGATGCCACCCGGTTTTTGAATCAAGGCAAAGCGGAGGCTGGTCATGAGGCTGCGAATGGTCCAAGCATCCGCACATGTACGCAGCCGCCGCTGGATTTTCGATGCCGCCCGAGTGGGCACCTCAAGAAGCAGTCTGGCTTTCATGGCCGGTGGATGATCCGCGTCATTGGGGCGGAGCGAAGCGGGATTTGATGTGGGCGAAGTTTGCGGAAATCGCCGCCGCCATTTCACGCCATGAAACCGTGCGCATCAACGCACCGGGCAGCGATCATGCCGCGATCGCTGCCGCCTGCAACCGTGCGAAGGCGGTGCCGGAGCGCGTGCAGATGTTTGATCATCCACACAACGATGTCTGGTGCCGCGATCACGGGCCGATCTTTGTGAAGCATCGTGAAACCGGAGAGGTGGCAGTGACGGATTGGGAGTTCAACGCATGGGGTGGAAAATTCCCGCCGTGGGATCTGGATAACACGATTCCCTCACGCATCGCCACAGCGCTCGGCATGCGGGGGTTCAAAGGTGGCATGATTCTCGAAGGCGGCGGGATCGAGATCAACGGCGCGGGCCAACTCCTCACCACCGAGGCGGTGTTGCTGAATCCTAACAGAAATCCCGGAATGGGCCGCGAGGAGATCGAGCTCCGCCTCCGCGACGGACTCGGCGTTTCCGAAATCCTCTGGTTGAAACAAGGCATCGAAGGCGATGACACGGACGGCCACATCGACGATCTCGCGCGTTTCACCGACGAGCGCACGATCCTCGCCTGCATCGACTGTTCGTCGCACAACCGCGATGTGCTCAACGACAACCTCGCGAGGCTGCGCAGCTTCCTCGGGCCGCATGACAGATGCTTCGAGGTCGTGGAAATACCGCTGCCGGAAGCTTGTGAAGTCCCCGGCTGGCGGCTGCCGGTGCTGCCTGCCTCCTACGTGAATTTCCTCATCGTGAACGGCGGCGTGCTGGTGCCAACTTTCCGCCAGGGTCGCAATGACGACCGCGCACTGGGCATCATCCGCGAGTTGTTTCCTGATCGGGAAATCACCGGCATCGACTGCCTCGATCTAGTCGAAGAAGGCGGCACGCTGCACTGCATCTCGCAGCAACAACCCACGTGATCGCCATCACGAGCCGGTGACGATCTCGCACTTCGGCAGTTTTTCTTTCAGCGCCTTCACGGCTTCCGGCGTGACGGAGGTCTGCCATAGGTAGAGGCGTTTGAGATTGGGCAGCGCGGAAAGTTTGGAAACTCCGGCGTCGGTGACCTTGGTTCCGTAGAAGTTGATGGACTCCAGCGTCGGGATCTTGAGCAGTGTCTCGATGGCGGAGTCTGTTACTGCGGTTTCCGACAGACGCACCATGCGGAGTTGTTGGGCGGCAGCGAGAGCACTCACGGATTTGTCGGTGACCTTGGTGGCCGAGAGATCGACGGTCGTTAGATGCGACAGCACCGGGCCGAGCTTGCCGAAGCCTTCGTCATCGAATTTTCCGCGCAGCGAAACTGCGGTGAAGGTGATGAGCGGGGATTCCTGGGACTCGAAGGTAAGCGCGCCGGGGAACTCCTTGGAAAGATCGGCTACGGACTTCTTGAGCGACTCATCGGGACCGGCGTGCTTCTCGGCAGTGGCGGGGGCCGCGACATGACCGGCGGCAGCAGCTGGTATCGAGGATACTTTCGCAAGCGCATCCTTGATGTCGGCGGGGATCTGGAATTCGGCGAGATTTTTGTTAGGGTCTGCGCCGTTGTCGATCCACCACTTGATGATCGCCACCTCGGGGTCTTCGATGTCCGGTTTTCCTTCTGGCGGCATGTGCTCGTCGTCATCCAAAGGAAGTTCCATGCGGACGATGATGTTGCTTTCCGCAGACTTGCCGGGCTCGATACCGGGGCCTTCCTTGCCGCCTTTCACGAGCAGCTCGTAGGTGTCCATGCGGAACTTGCCCTTGGCCTTGCCTTCCTTGTGGCACTGCACACAGCGGCGCTCCAAGATCGGCGCGACGATGTCCGCATACAGCACCGGGTCCGCCGGGTTTACTGCTGCTTTGTTAGATGATGATTTCACGGCAGCCAGACCGAGGGTTTTGCGCAGCGGCTCGGGAGCATATTTCGTGAGGTAGTCACTGCCATGTGTCAGCGAAGCGCCATCGTGGCTGGCGAAGGTCATCACGCCCACGCTGCCGAAGAAGAGCAGGCGATACCACGCGGGATTGGTCTGTGCTTTGACCGACCACGCTTTGAATATAAATGTCAGCACGGCCACCACCGCGAAAATCAAGCCGCCCCAGAGGTGGCGCTCGGCAAGATCATTTCCGCCGAATTCATCGGCACTGCCATGGTAGAGGAGAAAGCCGGCGATCACCGCGACGATGGCGCTGGCGGCTCCGAAAAACATCGGAAACAACGACTCCGAAGCGCCTACACGACTCTTGCGGAAAAAGATCGCCCCGAGTTCTTGAAACAGGATTAGCACGAAGACACCGATCGGCAAATGCAGCAGCACCGGATGGAAATGACCGATGAAACGCACGATGTCCGGCATTTCCTGCTTCCCCGGCGCACCGGCGAGGATCGGCATGGAGACCAGTCCGCCGATGGCGAGCAGTCCGAAAAAGGTGAGGCAAAGCGGGCGCTTGCGGAGGGTGGTGGGGTGGGTGGCTTCGGCCATGCGGGGAATTACGCCGGGGTTGTGGTTGATCTGTCGCGAATAATCAAGGTCTCCATCAGCATCGCTGGTGCTTTGCCGCATCTCTTACAAGGCAGGGGACGGAGGAAAAACAAGTCACAAAATGGAGATTTGAAAAAGTCTTTTCCTGTCATTTTATGCAAGCCCAGCACCTTGCCACGCCCCTTCTTCCCCCTTGCCCATCGCCGATTCCCCCACTAGCCTGCGCGCCCCTAGCGATGAGCGCCAAATCCCTATTTCTCTACGACACCACTCTGCGCGACGGCACCCAGGGTGAAGGCTTCCAGCTTTCCGGCCTCGACAAGCTTCGCATCGCCCAATGCCTCGACGCTTTCGGGATCGACTACATCGAAGGCGGCTGGCCCGGCTCCAATCCCAAGGACGTGGAGTTTTTCCGCGAGGCAAAAAACCTGAAACTCAATCACGCCAAACTCGCCGCCTTCGGTTCCACCCGCCGCGCCGCTGTGGCGGTGGAAGAGGACGCACAAGTCCGCCTTTTACTCGAAGCGGAAACACCCGTCGTCACCATCTTCGGCAAGAGCTGGGAAATGCAGGTCATCGAAGTCCTGCGCACCACCGTGGAGGAAAACCAAGCGATGATCCGTGACACGGTGGCTCATCTCGTGAAACACGGCCGCGAGGTGGTCTATGATGCGGAGCATTTTTTCGATGGCTACAAAGACTCACCCGAACACGCGCTGAAAACCCTCGAAGCCGCAGCGGAAGGCGGCGCGTCCTGCCTAGTGCTCTGCGATACCAACGGCGGCACCTTGCCCTCGGAAGTCATGCAAATCTGCATGGCGGTGAAAGCCCGCATCCCTAACACCCCATTCGGCATCCACACGCACAACGATTGCGAACTAGGCGTCGCCAATGCCATCGCAGCCGTCAAAGCCGGTGCAAATCAAGTACAAGGCACCATCAACGGCTACGGCGAGCGCACCGGAAACTGCAACCTCACTTCCGTGATCCCCATCCTCCAGTTAAAGATGGGCATCGAAGTCGTCCCGCATCTGGAGAAACTGCGCGATCTCTCGTATTTCGTGGATGATGTTTCTAACAACCCGCACTTCGCACGCGCCGCATTCGTCGGTCGCACCGCCTTCGCGCACAAGGGCGGCATGCATGTGAACGCGGTGAAGAAAAACGCCCGCAGTTACGAACACATCGAGCCAGCCAGCGTCGGCAACGCACAGAATATCCTCGTTTCCGAACTCAGCGGCCAAGACAACATCCTCTCCAAGGCCGATGAACTCGGACTGCCTCTCACCAAAGGCTCCGCCGAAGCGAAGGCCATCCTCACGCGCGTGAAGGAACTCGAAAACGACGGCTATTCCTTCGAGGCCGCTGGCGGCTCGCTCGAGTTGTTGATCCGCCGCGAACTCGGCGATCACCACAAACCCTTCGACCTCACCGAATACCACACGAGTTTCCGCCAATACCGCGACGGCCATCCGCCGGTTTGCGAAGCCACCGTGAAACTCGTCGTCGATGGCACCCCGGAACTCACCATCGCCGAAGGCAACGGCGTGGTGAACTCACTCGACCTCGCGCTGCGCAAGGCACTGCTCCCCTTCTATCCGGAAATCGCCTGCGTTTCACTCGTCGATTACAAGGTCCGCATCATCGACGGCCACGAGGCGACCGCAGCCAAGACCCGCGTGCTCATCGTTTCCACCGACGGCGTGTCCAACTGGGGCACGGTCGGAGTTTCGGAAAACATCATCGAAGCAAGCTGGCTCGCACTCGTCGATGGCATCGACCTCTTCCTCCAGCGCCCCAAGACCGCAAAGCACTGAGGCGGATCTTATTCCTCCTGTTTCATCACTTGCCAGTCGCGGCTTGGAAGCCAGCGTCATAACCAATAATGGAACAGCCGCCTTCATTACTACGTATCCGGCGCTGAAATCGATCTTGAACGCGCAGTCAATGACGTGTGAGCAAAGGATTGTTAGGAGTTCGCGCTTCAGCGTGCCCATCATAAAGACAAGCTAAAGCTAAGACTCCAACAAGCTTGGATTTCAGATCGCCACTGGATGGGTGAAATGCAAACCATTGGCCTCAATTTATTCTGGCAAACTATCTAACGTCCGTTGTTTCCGCGATGGCGTTTGAAGATCGCCAATGTGCGCTCGCGTTCCGTCTTGTGGTCCACGCAAGGCAGCGGATAGCCCACGGCGAGCGGTTTTCCATCCTTGGGCGCTTCCATTAAAAGCGACGGATGAACCGACGAAAGCTCCGGTATCCAGCGCTTAATGTATCCGCCCGCCGGATCGTAGCGGACTGTCTGCGACCACGGATTCTGAATCCTGAAATAGGGAGCCGCATCCGCGCCGGTACCAGCCGACCATTGCCAGCCGCCGTTGTTAGAGGCGATCTCGCCATCCACGAGATGCTGCATGAAATGGGACTCTCCCTGTTTCCAGTCGATGTGCAGATCCTTTGTTAGAAACATCGCGGTAATCATGCGGACGCGGTTGTGCATGAAGCCGGTTTCCAGCAACTCGCGCATGCCAGCATCCACGATGGGAAAGCCGGTGCGTCCTTTCTTCCAGGCATCGAAGAGCGCGCCGGGTTCGTCCCAAGGAAGACCGCGCCAATCGGCGTTGAATTCCTCATCCAGCACGTTTGGGTAGTGATGGAGGATTGCGAAATAGAATTCCCGCCAAGCGAGTTCCTTGATGAAGATGTCGATCCCGGCGCGTCCCGCAGGATCGGCGGCGGCACGGGCCTTCATCGCTTCCGCGAAGACCGTGCGAATTGAGATCAGGCCGAAACGCAGATCCTGGGAGATCCGTGAAGTGCCGTCCTGCGCAGGGAAATCGCGCTTGGCCGCATAGGCTTGGATTTTTCCAGCAATGGCGAGTTTCAGACGATCTCTAGCAGCTCGCTCGCCGGGTTCGGGCAATACGGCTTGCGGCGCTTGCCAGCCCCAGATTTTCACGGTCGGCAGAGTTAGCGTTTGCAATCCACCGGGACTCTTGAGGACCTTGGGTTTTACCACGGGTGAAGCCTTTGGAAGCGACAGCCAGTTTTTGCTATACGGAGTATAGACTCGATACGGCTGCCCACCTTGAGTCAGCACATCATCGGGCCTATGAAACGAAGCATCCGCGTGGCCGTGACACTCGATTCCCCACCGCGCGCAAAGTTCACGGACTTTAATTTCGACCGCTTTTCCGAAGGGATCGGGGTCCAGATTGAAATGCACCGCCACCGCGCGGGTTTCACGGATCAGTTTGTCCAAACCCGCCACCGGATCATCACGCCGAATGATTAGATTGCCACCGAGGGTTTCCAGATTCTGGGACAGCGAAGCGAGACTACCGCACAGGAAATGCTGACGCTTCGGCCCGGTCCAGGCATGGGCACTCTTCCATGCGCTCAGAAAATAGACCGTCACCACCGGCAGGCCATGCGCGGCGGCACGGCTCAACGAAAGATTGTCAGCGATCCTCAGATCACGTCGGAACCAGTGGATGACTGAAGACGATGAATTAGGCATGCCAGATTGCAGCAAGCACCGGGGCCATCCGTATTTGTTAGAGAAAACCCCGGCACACGGATCAAACGGCGTCCGCGAGCAGCTTTTCGGCCTTCTTGATCGTCGCGGGGGCCAATTTGCCTTCCACGCGCTTCGAGCCATCAACCAGTGCCTTGAGATCTGCGAGAGCCTTCTCAGCCGCCGCAAGGGACTTCTTACCACCGCCGAACTTCTTGTCCGGGAAGTAGCGAGTGAAATTGGAGCCGGCCCTGCTGAGGCAGAGACGCCAGCCCTCGAATGCCGCGCTTTCGTAAGTGAAACGGGTTAGATTTTTCTTGGATTTCATTTGGGGTATTGGTTTGAGTGCGAGTCACACTTATCTTCCGCCTGCTAGAAAATCTAGCGATTTTTTCAGAAGACAGGCCGGGACCACGGTTTTTTTTGAGGGAGAAAAGACCAAAAAATGCTTTGCAAGCGGCAGCAGCCCGGCATTTAGTCGCGCCCCGCGGGCAATCCAAGCACGCCGTAGGTCCTCCGTCCCGTCGCATTCCCGCGGCGGATTCGCCCGTTGGAGGGAAACCCGGCAAACGCAACACATACATGTCAGCAGTCAAACTCGCTCGTTTCGAGCTCCCAAACCGCCTCGTTCGCAACGAGGATACCGCCACCGATACCTACGCCCAATTCACCGCCGAGCCATTCGAGCGCGGATACGGCCACACCATCGGTAACTCCCTCCGCCGCGTGCTACTCTCCTCGCTTGAGGGCGCCGCCATCACCTCCGTCCGCATCGCCGGCGTGCAACACGAATTCTCCAGCCTCCCCGGCGTGGTCGAAGACGTGACTGACATCGTGCTCAACCTCAAGAAGGTCCGTTTCCTGCATCACGAAAAGGAGCCACGCATCCTCACCATCAAGGCTGAGAAAGAAGGCGTGCTCACCGCCGGTGACATCCAAGGCGATCACATCTATGACGTGGTCAACAAGGACCAAGTCATCTGCACCCTCGACAAGAAGGTGAAGTTCGATTGCGAATTTGAAGTGCGCGTCGGCCGTGGTTTCTCCACCGGCGATGAAAACAAGCGCAAGGATCAGCCCATCGGCGTCATCGCCATCGACTCGATCTTCTCCCCAGTCACCCGCGTGAAATACTCCGTGGAAACGACTCGCGTCGGCCAAATGACCGACTTCGACAAGCTCGTGCTCGACATCTGGACGGACGGACGCATCACCCCGCAAGACGCGCTTCTGCAAGCCTCCGCCATCCTCCGTCATCACCTCGACGTGTTCGTCAACTACGACGAAAACGCCGTGGACTTCGAAGAAGCACCTGCCGAGTCCAGCGAGGAAAACGCCGCGCTCAAGAAGCTTCTCAACATGTCGGTCAACGAAATCGAACTCTCGGTCCGTGCCGCCAACTGCCTCAACAACGCGAACATCACCACCGTCGGCCAGCTCGCGATGAAGTCCGAAGCCGAGATGCTCAAATACCGCAACTTCGGCAAGAAGTCGCTCAACGAGATCAAGGACAAGCTCGTCGAGCTCGGCCTCGGCCTCGGCATGTCCTTCGAGCCATCGTTGCTCTCCGGACCCAGCGCCGCCTCACGCGGACCGCGCCTCGGTGCGGAAGATGAAGCTCCGGTCGGCCTCGCCGATCTGATCGCACAAAACCTCGACGACTAACCAAACACCACTTTTAAAAAAAGGAAGCACCCGATGAGACATCGCAGCAAAACCGCAAAACTCAAACGCAACGCCTCGCACCGCAAGGCATTGCTCTCCAACCTGGCATGCAGCCTGATCGAGCATGGCCGTATCAAGACCACCCTCGGCAAGGCAAAGGCCCTGCGCCCGGTGGCGGAAAAACTGGTCACCCTCGCCAAGCGCGACGACCTCCATTCCCGCCGTCTGGCCATCGCCTATCTGCACCAGAAGGAAACCGTCAAAAAGCTGTTCGCAGAAGTGGCTCCCGCTTCCAAGGACCGCCAGGGCGGCTACTGCCGGATCACCAAGCTTGGTGCCCGCATGACCGACTCCGCTCAGATGGCCATCATCGAGTGGGTGGACAAGGTCGAGAAGGACGAAGCCATCGCTGACACTCCCGCCGCCGAAGCCGTGGTAGAAGTCGCCGCCGAAGCCAAGCCCGCCAAAAAGGCTGCCAAGAAAAAGGCTGAAGAAGCCGCTGAATAAGCGACTGATAACAACAACTCGCAAAGCCGCCTGTGCCACGAGCGCAGGCGGCTTTTTTGATGTGACCGCAGCGCGCATCCCCTTTCCCCTCACCGCATACTTGGCATTGCCTAAATTCATTAGACCTGATCCGTTACTGGCATGACAAAACTCGCAGTCCCCTCATTGGCGCTCGTCATCGGCATCGGCATCGGGTTTTTCATGACGAAATCCAATACGCCTGCTGCTGCTGCCGGGCACGATGTTGAAACCAGCGCCGCAGATGATGGCAGCGCTTCCAATCAGCGCACCCGCCCTTCATCGCGAAAGACATCCGTAGCCAAGTCCTCCGCCGCGAGATCGGCAGCCACTCCGCGCAGTCTTGCCGCCCTGAAGGAACTTGCCGGAAACCGCCCTAATGATTCCATCGCGTTTCTTCAAGCGATCGAGGCTCTGGGGGCAGACGAAATCGCCGCGATGATGATTGATGTTCAGAAAATGAATCCGAGTGATAACGGGCGGTATCAACTCTGCAATGCACTGCTCAATCGCTTGGCCGAAATCGATCCCGATCATGCGTGGGACACAGCCATGCAATTCGGCGACAAGGATTTGAAACGGCAAATGATCTCGACGGTGATCGGGGTGATCTCCCGATCAGATCTCGGCAAAGCACGACACCTGCTTTCGGAAATCAAGGATCCTCAGACAAAACAGAACGCACTCTATTCATTCCTAAACCATGCGGCTTCGGAAGATCCCGAAGAAGCCTTTCGTGTATTGGCATCCGAGCCAACCAACTCGCAGGGTTATTCCCATTATCAGAATCTCTTTCAAAAGTGGGCCATGGATGATCCCGATGCCGCCATCGCCAAACTCAACCTCATCAAAGGAAACGCGAACCAACAGCAAGCAATGCAAGGCATCGTCTCCGCGCTCATCACCTCCGATCCGAAGCGAGCCCTCGAAATGCTCGACGGGACGCCGCCCGGACAGAGTCGCAGCAGCATGCTTTACTCGATCACCGCCGCGTGGATCAACCACGACAACGATGCTGCCATCGCATGGATCAACAGCCTGCCCGCAGCCGACAAGACCAAGGCACTTCAAAATGGCTGCTGGCAATTGATCCAACAGGATCCTGCCAAGGCGGCCGAGTTCTTTGCATCGCTTCCCGCAAGCAGCCAGACCACAGGCCATTACATGCATCTGGCAAATCAGTGGGCGCAACAAGATCCCGAAGCCGCCCGCAAGTGGGTGGAATCTCTGCCCGCAGGCCAGCCACGGGAACAAGCGATGAGCGGCATCATCAGCACCATGTCGCGGACTGATCCCGCGAATGCAGCATCCATGTTTGGCGACACGGCCATCAACAACCAAAACTACGGCCAAGTTGGAGCGATCGCCGGAGAGTGGATCAAAACCGATCAAACCGCCGCGCTCGCATGGCTCGAAAGCCTCGACCTGAGGGGCGACCTCCAGCGCAATGTTCACAGCCAGTTCTTGAGCAACTGGGTGAATGAGGATCCCGCCTCAGCCAGCCGATATGCGCTGGGCATACAGGATGAAAAGTCACGGCAGCAGGCGATCAGTTCTCTGGTCGGATCATGGGGAAACAATGATCCACAAGCGGCGCGCGAATGGATCATGAAGTCCCTTGAGGGCGATTCCAAAAATAGCTCACTCAACTCCTTGATTCAAACCCTGAGCCATCAGGACACCCCCACCGCGCTTCAATACTACAAAGAAGCGACCGCAAACCTCACGCCGGAAGCAATTGAAAAAAACTTCGGACACACCGCATCCCAGATCGCACAATATTGGGTACGGCACGATCCCAAGGCTGCCGGCCAGTGGGTGTTGAGCTTCCCCGAAGGACAATCGCGCACCAACTCGATTCGTTCCATGGTGGATGAACTGGGAGACAACGACATCAAAGGTGCTGCGCAGTTTGTCGATAAACTCGCGGCAGGAAAAGAACGCGACCAGGCGGTGGCATCACTGGTTCAAGACCTCAACAACCAGGGTGATCCGCAGTCCGCATTCGACTGGGCAGCCAGCGTCAGCGATGCCTCACAGCGGGAACACATGATCCGCAACGCTGCGCATCAATGGAAAGAAACTGACATTGCCGCAGCCCGCGCCGCCGTATCCCGCGCCGACATCAGCACCGAGGCCAAGAACAGGATTCTCAAGAATCTCGGAAACTGAATCTTGGACTGCGTGCAGCTCACCCGATCAGATCACTGATCGAGCCGAAGTCCGGCGAGAACAGGCGCTTGTAAGTGCGTGCGGCGTAGCCATCCGTCATGCCTGCTAGAAAATCGCAGACGAGGCGGGCGCGCGACGTGTCATCCGCAGCGGCAGTGATTTCCGCAGCGGTATCGGCGGGCAGGAGTTGGAAATCCTGACCATCGATAGTGCCGCCGGAGATGTAGCGTTCACCGAGCACTTCCCATAAC
>JANMLQ010000309.1:0-13474 GCA_031372635.1 Akkermansiaceae bacterium
ACCACGGCGAAGCAGAGTGCGAGCGCATTCGCCAGCAGCCACCAGAAATAGAACGGGCGGCGTGGAGCGGGTTCGTCGATGACGCGGGGCACGGGCGTTTCTCTAAAAGATCAGGGGCTTCCGCAAGCCTCGCCATCGGCCACGGCATGGGTGCCGGGCGGCTCGTCCGCAGCCTCGAACGAGGTGCCACAGCCGCAAGAGCGCGCGGCTTGGGGATTGTGGATCTTAAAGCCGGCGTCGGTGAGATCGTCTGAGTAGTCGATCTCGCAACCTTGCAGGCGCTCGGTGCTATCAGCGGCGATGATGACGCGAGCGCCGCCGGTTTCCACTACCGCGTCACCGGGTTCGGGATCGGCCACCTGCATTTCATACTGCCAGCCAGCACAGCCACCACGGCGGACGGCGAGGCGGAGACCTGAGTGAGCGGACTTCGACTTGGCGGCCAGCATTCTGCCGAGTTCTTCTGCGGCTTTCGGTGTGAGGGTAATCATGACGTGCGCGGAAACCTAGGCGGGGTTCCGGTGATGTGAAACCAGAAATCCGGGATGGCGTGCGCTGGAGTTATTGAAATCCGCGATTCCGGCAATTCAAAAGAATGCTCTTGACCTGATTCGGCATCGCCTTTTCATTCCGCCCGCCTGCGAATTTCCGCCGTGCCCATAGACTGGGTGGGGTGTATCTTCACATCACGTCACAAGCGCATTGAGTCCATGTCTTCCACCAAACCTTCTCCCAAGAAACCAGCCCCGAAAACCAAGGCGAAAGCCGCCAAGCCCGAGGCACCGAAGAAGGTCGATAAGAACAAGAAACCCGCACCCGCAGCCAAGCCTGCGGCAGTTGCCAAGGCCCCCGCTAAAAAACCGGCTCCTTCCAAGCAACCGGTAAAAGCTCTCCCCACCCCGCCCGCGAAGGCTCCTGCCAAACCGGCACCCAAAGCCGCTGCAAAGCCCGCCCCGCCAGCCAAGGCTCCTGCCAAACCGGAGCCGAAAGCCGCAGCCAAAGTAGCCCCTCAGGCAGCGGCCAAGCCAGTCCCAACTCCCCCACCGGCCAAATCCACGAAGCCTACCAAGGCAACTGCAGAAGCCACCACAGAACCGAAAGTTCCCGGCAAGTCCGAAGCCGGTAAGCGCCGCATCGACACTCCAGAGATCCAGGAAAAAATCCGCGAACTCATCAAACTCGCCAAGGAGCAGGACTACCTCACTTTCGACGACATCAACGACATCCTTCCCAACGACCTTGTCGATCCGGAAGACGTCGAGGCCATCATGGAGCGCCTTCGCAACATGGAGTTCGACATCATCGACGCCTCCGAAGTGGACCGCTACAAGGACAAGAAGCGCGATGACGACAGCGGCGACGAAGAGGATCTCAAGGCCGACCAAAAACTCGACATCCTCGACGACCCCGTCCGGATGTATCTCAAGCAGATGGGCCAAGTGCCGCTGCTCACCCGCGAGCAGGAAGTCGAAATTTCCAAGCGCATCGAGGACGCAGAAATCGAAGTCGCCAAGCATCTTCATCTCTTCGGTTTCGTCACCGACTCCTACCTCGATCTCGCCGACAAGCTTAACAAGGGCAAAGAGCGCTTCGACCGCGTCATCCTCGACAAGAAGATCGAGTCCCGCGAGCGCTACATGAAGGGCCTGCCAAAACTCTGTGACCAACTCAAGCAGCTCCATCAGGAAAACGACGACATCTTCCGCCATCTCTCCGCCAAGAACCCGCGCGGCAAAAAGAAGCTCGAAGAAGACTTCCAGAAAAACATCCAGACCCTCAACCGCGTCTTCACTCGCTTCTACTACAAACAGAAAGTCGTCGAGGACTTCTGCGAGCAAGTGGATGAATACATGCAGAAGTTTTGGAAATACGGACGCAAGCTCCAGACCGATCCCGAAGACAAAGAATTCGTCACCAAGATGCGCGAAATCCAACAGCGCTCGTGGCACACCCAAGAGAGCTTTGAAGAGGCTAACAAAAACCTCCGCCACTGGCTCAAGGAAGCGTTGAAAGCCAAGACCGAGATGGTCGAAGCCAACCTGCGCCTCGTGATTTCCATCGCCAAGAAATACACCAACCGCGGCCTCTCTTTCCTCGACCTCATCCAAGAAGGCAACATGGGCCTGATGAAGGCTGTCGAAAAATTCGAGTATCGCCGCGGTTACAAATTCTCCACCTACGCCACTTGGTGGATTCGCCAGGCCATCACCCGCTCCATCGCCGATCAGGCACGCACCATCCGCATCCCGGTACACATGATCGAGACGATCAACAAGCTGATGCGCGTGCAAAAGCAGCTCGTCCAAGAATATGGCCGCGAGCCATCCCCGGAGGAAATCGCCGAGGAAATCCACCTTCCCGTCGAGCGTGTCCGCGCCGTGCTCAAGATGGCCCAGCAGCCGATCAGCTTGCAGGCACCCGTCGGCGATTCGGACGACACCTCGTTCGGCGACTTCATCGAAGACAAAGCCGCCGACAACCCGATGGAAGAAGCCGGTTTCTCGATGCTCAAGGACAAGATCAAGGATGTGCTCGACACTCTAACAGAGCGCGAGCGCGAAGTCTTGGAACAACGCTTCGGCCTCAAGGACGGCTACAGCCGCACGCTTGAAGAAGTCGGTCGCCAGTTCCAAGTCACCCGCGAGCGCATCCGCCAGATCGAAGCCAAAGCCCTCCGGAAAATGCGCCACCCCACGCGGATTCGGAAGCTGGAAGGCTTCATCGAACTGCCAGGGGCGTGAGTCTTTCACCATAGACGCGAAGCGCCGAGCAAACCCAACTGGGTATCCGGCGAAATCATTGTGCATCCCGACTGCATGGCGTGGGCAGCGATCAGACGGCCGAAAGGATCGCGATGCACGTCTGGAAGTTTACCGGATCGATAGATGGCCGATTCGTCCAGAGGCAGGTCTTCGATTACGCTCGCTTGGCTCAGGATCGTGGAGTCTCACTGTGAAAGTCCGGTGGACTGATTCCAGTGGGGTACATTTTCGTCCATAAGGTTGACTGCCCGTCAGCAGCGCGGATTTGAAAAACCCGCAGTGGACGGGAAACGGGAATCCCGCTTGAATCAGCCGTAAGCCATTCATGCCCGATCTCGAAATACTCCTCAGAAACAACCGCGAATGGGCGTCCTCAATCGTCGCGAACGATCCGGACTTCTTCAGCAAGCTCGCCAACCAGCAGCGCCCCGAATACCTCTGGATCGGCTGCTCGGACAGCCGCGTGCCCGCCAATCAAATCACCGGCCTCGCACCCGGCGAGGTCTTCGTCCACCGCAACGTCGCCAATATCGTGGCCGAGACCGACTTCAACGTGCTCGCCGTCATGCAGTATGCCGTCGATGTCCTCAAAGTCCGCCACATCATCGTCTGCGGCCACTACGGCTGCGGCGGGGTCATTGCCGCGCTGGAGAACTTCCGCCATGGCTTGATCGACAACTGGCTTTCCGGCATCCGCTCCATCCGCAGAATCCACCGCCAGGAACTCGATGCCCTCCCACCGGAAGCTGCAGCGGATCGGCTTTGCGAACTCAACGTGCTTTCCCAAGCCCGCCATGTCGCCCAAACCACCATTCTCGAAGACGCTTGGGAACGCGGCCAGGAAATCTCCATCCACAGCTGGATCTACCGCCTCAACACCGGCCTCATCACCTCGCTCGCCCCGGAAATTCACCGCCCGCTCGGCCATTTCGACCCCCACTGCCGCCAGGCGGAGGACGATTCCGAAATTTCCGGTTGAAAATTTCCCAAGCGCCCGCATCCTGCCGCCGTTCCAGTAAAGGGGGCGTTCCGGTTTCGACGGGATGTCTGATGCGTTGGTTGCACGTGGAGGTTGATCGGCTGGCCTCCTAAAAAGCCGTTCAAAACAAATAAATGCAGACTCTAACGAGCTCGCACTGGCTGCTTAATTGACAGTCACGTCAGAACCCCGACGCCTTCTGGGGGGATGGCGAAACCTAGAAGGCTGGGTGGAGAATCGGGAAACCGGGTTCATCACCGAGATCAAACAGGTTTCTAGGAGGGGCAACGCCGCAAGCGGGCCCAGCCACTCCGAAATACAAGACCGCTTGCTAAACGTGTAGATACCATCGTTGACGGCGTTCCGGACAGGGGTTCGATTCCCCTCGCCTCCACCATTTCAAAATCCACGGCTGGGATCACGAGCCCTCGCTCCTGATTCCCCCCTCCAGCCACCCTAACCGGGTGAAAAACGGCTGCTGGGCACACCCTGTCCTGCAACCCTCCAGGCTCGGTCGCTTCCACACCTCTATCCCGTGGTCCATTCTCATCAACAAGTCAGCCCAGTTATTTCAGGAAAGTTAGAAATTGACTTCCCCCGAATTTCAGCGCACCAACTGGCTCGATACGAATTCGCATCCGCGCACCTTCCCCGATGAACAAACTCAAACTCAGTATGCTCCCAAGCCTGCGGTATGATGAAGTCACCGGCAGGACCGCCATGGAACCCGAGGATTTCGTGGATGACCAAGTGGTTCTTTCCCTAGTTGCGGGAACCCAAGTGCCACGCCCCACCATTCCACGCAGCGACTTGGCCCTCTCATCGGATGACACCGACTTCGCTGGTTGGAGCATCCCCACCCCACATCCACGCCGCCAGCCTGCCGTGCCAGTGGACGAGTTCAATCCCCAGCTCCGCAGGCCGGCTCTCCCCGTTCTCGAAGAACCGGGTATTGGAGAACCTCACCGTGGCAGCCACCGCTGGTGGATCGCTGGTCTCGCCGGTGCGCTTTCCACCATGCTTTTTTCCCTGCTCCTGCTTACCTTGTCCTCCCGCTTCTCCGGAGACTCCGAGGGATTCTCATGGATCAAGTTACCAGAGAAAACCAAGCCGCTTCCTGTCGAGAATCCTGAAAAATCCAAGGAAGTGCCCGAGCTGACAAGTTTTCCCGAAATCAAGTGACGCACTCCGCCCCCCGCATGTCACGTCCGGGATTAATCCTCAAGCTCAGTTGCCCAGACCAGCCCGGCATCGTCGCCAAAATCGCCAGTCATGTCGCAGGCCATCGCGGCAACCTGATCGAGTTCAGCCAGTTTTCCGACCAGCTCGGCAGGAAATTCTTCGCCCGCCTCGAAATCGAAACCACCGATCTCGATGTGGACGTGAAGGACTTCATTGATGGCTTCGGCACGCTTGGCCGCTCGCTGCATGCGGACTGGCATTTCCGCCGCCTGCCCTACCGCATGCGCACCGCCGTGCTCGTCACCAAGACCGACCACTGCCTCAACGAAATCCTCTGGCGTACCGAACTCGGCGAACTACCCATCGAAATCACCGCCATCATCGGCAACCGCCCGAACTGCCGCCCCATCGCCGAACACGCTGCAATCCCCTTTCATGAGATCAACATGGACGGACCGCAACGCGATTTCGGATTCTCTGAAATCCGCCGCCTGATCGAACAACAGGACGTCGAACTCATCGTGCTCGCACGTTTCATGCAGATCCTGCCAGATGACTTCTGCCGCCAATACGCAGGCCGCATCATCAACATCCACCACAGTTTCCTGCCAGCCTTCATCGGTGCCAATCCCTACAAACAAGCCCACGAACGCGGCGTGAAACTCATCGGCGCCACCTGCCACTACGTCACCGCAGATCTCGACGCCGGCCCCATCATCGAACAGGAAGTCGAACGCGTACACCACTTCCACACCCCCAACGACCTCGTCCGTCTCGGCCGCAACTGCGAGCGCACCGCCATCGCCAAAGGCATCCGCTACCACGTCCACGACCGCACGATCATCGACGGCCACCGCGCCATCGTTTTCCCGGATTGAAGGCAATTGAAGGCAATTGGGGGCTTTACAAATTCACAGCCACCCACCATTTTTCCGCCCCACCAAAGGAGAGGTGGTCGAGTGGTCTATGGCACCTGATTCGAAATCAGACGTAGTGTAACAGCTACCGTGGGTTCAAATCCCACCCTCTCCGCTCTTGGCTTCACAAGTCGCTAACAATTATCAAATTCCTTCTCCCAAAATGAAGAGGAAAGGAAAAATGGGACACAACGATGGGACACAATCCCCATCAAATCCCATGCCGAAACATCCGCACATCCTCAAACGGGATGGCAATTACTACTACCGCTAGCGCATTCCCTCAGATCCAGTCCGTGCCGGATGCTATGGCAAAGCAGTCAAAGACCGCTGCCGATTTGTGCCGAGACTACTTGGCGCACAATCATAGCAAGGTGAAAGCGGGCAATATTGTCCGTTCCACCATTTCACCAATCGAAAGGCGCTGTCGGATTCTTGCCGACTTCAGAGTTTGAAATAAGGAAGGCAGGAAACGCTTTGCTGAAACGCTCTAAAAAATCCCGACATCATACTTTTTCCTGCCTTCCTGCCTTCCTTATTAAATCCTCTGTGGCTGGTCCGCTGAGTTGCTTTTCACCCAGCCATGCCATAGCCTGCGCGAGTCGCCGCATGTTTCACCTGCATCTCACACGGAACCTCCGCTCGCTCGCCTTCCTGCTGATCGTTTCAGCGGTGCTCACGGCACTCGGCACCTTGTGGTGGGCCAACCACACCGGCCTGCCGGAATCATGGCGCGCCGCTATTGAGCGCGAAGTCGCCAAACAAGGTGCCCACATCAAAATCGGCAGCTTAAGCTTCATCCCGCTGCAAGGTGTGGTGGCCACCAAGGTCCGCTTCTACTCGGACGCAGAACATCAACATGAAATCTCCCACCTCGAGCGCGTGCTGCTGGATTTCGATAAAACCCAACTCGCCCGCGGCATCGTCCACATCACCCGCATCGAACTCAAGGACGCCGGACTCATTCTAGCCGTCGATCCTAACAACCCCGATTCAGATTCGTTAGAAATCACCAATGCCAGCGGCACCCTGCTGATGCCCGGCGCTCGCCGCCTAGAAGTGCGCGATGCCGTTGGCAGCATCGCAGGCATCCAAGTGAGCCTCAACGCGCGACTCACCGGCTACCAACAGGCAGGTGCGCCGCCACCCGCTGACGACCAGCTTGGCAAACGCCGCCGACTACTCGCACGCGTGATCGAGGAACTCAGGAAATGGCGATTCGATGCCGCTAGCCCGCCAAAAATCGCCGTTTTTCTCGATGGCAACGCGAACCAAAGTTCGTCACTCGCCGCCAAGATCACGCTGCACGCCAAAGGCATCGAGAAAAACCAACACCTGCTCGAAGACCTCTCCGCCGAGGCAGAAATCAACGGCGATCTACTCACCGTCACATCGCTCCACGCCAAAGATTCGCGCGGCACTCTGCAAGGCCACCTCGACTATGATCTGGGCGATCGCGATGGCCGCTTCGACATCCGTTCATCATTGGAAATCCCCGCTTTGCTCAAGGCATGGATGGGGCTGCCACCATTGCGCGAGGTAGTCATCGGCGGCAGCCAGAAACTTGATGTCGAGGGCGAGTTCCAAGTGGGAGATAACAACGTCCCGCAAGTCCACATGACCGGCAGCGCGCGCTGCGAATCCGTGATGCTGCGCGGCGTGCCTTTCAACACCGTAAAAACCTCATTCTCATGGCGCGAGGGCGATCTCTTCCTGCGCGACGTGCGCTTGACCCGCCCGGACGGCGAGGCGAAGGGCAAGGCCATGATCCAATGGCCGCTGGTGCGCATGGCGCTGGAGTCCAACCTACCGGAGCAAATCTACAAACCGTTCTTCATCGGCCAGCCGTTAGAAAAAGTCATCGGTGATTTCAGTGATCGCAAGGGAGCCGAAGTCGTCGTCCGGCTGGAAGGCGGCTTCGACGCCACCGACAAACACTCGTGGGCCTACACCGGCGGCGGTCATGTGAAAAACGTGAACTACAAGGGCGTGCCGGTGAACTTCGCGGAGTGCAAGTTTTCACTCAGTCATCACGAACTGGACTTCCAAGACGGCACCGTGGTCTTCAACTATCAGAACTATCCGCTGCGCGAGGCATTCAACGGACCCGCGCAAGCCACTGCGAAAATCGGCCGCATCCGCTACAATGCGCCCGAAAAAGTAGTGGAGGTAGAGGACGTCAGCGGAGCCATCTGGGCCGCGCCGCTCGTCAGACTCTTCGCTCCAAAAGTGGCGGACTCACTGGAAGTCTATCGTTTCCACCAGCCGCCCGAACTCAAGGGCAACGGCGTAGTGGACGTCACGCCGCAGGGGCGCACAGAGCTGGACGTTTCATTCAACTCCACCGGAGCTGCGGACTACCGGTTTCTCGGTGAAAACCTCACCCTCACCCAGCCTTCGGGCAAGGTTCTTATCCGTGGTGAAAAGGTAACGATCGAAGACCTCAAGCTCAACGGATTCGACGGTCCCGTGGCCGCGCATTTCGACTTCAACGGCAAAGGCAAAATCGAAGGCGAGATGAGCTGGACCCGGCTCTCGGTGCCGTCACTCGCCTCGACTTATGGTTTTAATATGAAAGGCGGCGGCGATCTAACAGGACGCCTCGAATTCACCATCACCGACGGCAAGGTGGAGACGATGAACGGCGAGGGACTCTGCGCCTTGGAAAAAACTGAGTTGTTCTCGGTGCCGATCTTCGGACCGCTAAGTCCTTTGGTCAGCGGCGTGCTGAGCGACCGCCGCGCAGGCTTCGAGCGTGCGAAAAGCGCGTTCTGTAATTTCACCATCAAGGACGGCGTGCTCGCCACCCGGGATTTTCAGACCAGCACCACCTCCCTCACCTTCCTCGGCGATGGCTCGGTGGATCTCAAGGAGCGCACGCTGGACATGACCATGCGCTTGAATGCGCGCGGCTTGCTCGGTCTGCTCACCCTGCCGCTGCGCCCATTTTATGGTATGTTCCAGTTCCGCGGCACCGGCCCACTCAAGGAGCCGAAGTGGGAAAACGCGATGTTCACCGCACCGCCCGAGGAGCAGAAAAAACTGCTCCAGCCGCCCCCCAAAGCGAGGCCGGTGAACCAGCCGGAATGATTCGCATTTTTTGGGCAAGTCACTCCTTGCACCCGCCGCCGGGAAGTGCCACTAATTCGTCACAGCGACGGCTAATGATGGCCTGTCCAAACCGAAAGCAAAGCCATGTCCAATCCATTTTCCACACCCACCAGTCTTGATCCGGAAGCGGGCTTCACACAAACCCCATCCATCGCCCAAGCCGCCAATGATCTGCGCACCGCCGCAGGTGAAAAAGCCCGCGAATTCGTCCACACCGCGGAATCCAAAGCCACCGTCCTCAAGGATCGCGCTGTCGAGTCCGCGCAGCAATTCCGGGATACCGCTTCTGATAAAGCGACCGCCTTCAAAGCCGCCGCTTCAGAAAAGGCCCAGCACCTCAAGGAAACCGCCAGCGAACAATGGCAGGACACTCGCGTGAAGGCCAAGGAACTCCACGTCACCGCCGAAGACTACATCCGCCAGAATCCCACCAAGTGCGTTGTCAGCGCGCTCGGCATCGGATTCCTCATCGGCCTCATCGTGCGCCGCTGATCCACCATTGGAATCCCGCGTTTCCCTGTTAGACCGGCAGTTGCCATCAACCGGGTGGGAATGACTGTCGCCCATGCTACTGAAAAAAATTTGAACCACCGATGGACGCAGATGCACACAGATTTCCAAGAAGCCACAGCAGTCGGAGAAGCCATCCAACTGCTTTGGCAATGAAACCAATAATTTTTCCATCCGTGTTCATCCGCGTTCATCCGTGGTTCAATCTTCCTCTTTAGGATGAATCCCGCATCGGAAACACAAGCCTCGCCGCCGTTGGAAAACACAGGCGAGACGCAGTCCGTCGAAGCATCGCTTCCCACCAACTGGCGTGAAGCGCTGATGGCATTGATCGCCTCACGCATCGCGCTAATCCAACTCGAATCCAAGGACGCCGCCAAGGATACCGCCAAGCGCGCCGCCTGCATCATCGCCCTCATCCTTTGCGCCTTCTTCACCTGGGCGCTTCTGTTAGCCAGTGGCATCGCTGCCCTTGCCAAGTTCTTTCACTGGCCTTGGTATGGCATCGCGTTCATCGCCGCCGCCCTCCATCTCATCGCCGCCATCCTGCTGGCCCGCGCTGCGAAATCCCCCACTGCCCTCGCCTTCCCCGTCACCCGCTCCGAATTCCAGAAAGACCGCGAATGGATCGAAAACTTCCAGAAAACCCCGAAATCCAACGACTGATCCGCCTCAGCCAGGCTTCGCGATCGTTTCTCGGAAACGAAGCCATCGCACTCAGGCACAGGCTCGATGTCCCCGCGCGACTCAAGGATTCGCTCAAGAGCCATCCTTCATCATGGCTCTTCGGCTCGCTCGCTTCCGGCCTCGCCGCCAGCCTCATCTTCCGCCGCAAACCCGCCGTTGATAAAAAACGCAAAGGAATTCCCGCCACCCTGCTAGGTCTCACCTTGACCGCCGCCCGCCCGCTCGCAAAAGTCTGGCTCACCGATCAGATCAAACACTGCATCGCTTCCGCTTCCCGCTCCAACTCAAAACCCTTTTAAACCCGCCCATGTCCACTCACCAGGTTCTGGACCACGTCGATCAATACCTCCAGCTCGGTCGCGAATACGATTGCTCGGACATCCACCTCCCCACCGCCTATCCACCCGCATGGCGGCGCTTCGGAAAACTGTCACCCATTTGGGAGGATCACGACATCCTCGCACCCGAAGACACCGAACGCCTCGCCCGATCATTCCTCGGACCATCCGAATGGGAACGCCTTCAGGAAAAAGGCGACATCGACTTCGCTTACTCCTCTGCCAACGGCCGTTACCGCGCCTCCGTCGTCAAGCAACGTCTCGGCTACGACATGGTCTTCCGTATCATCAACACCAAGATCAAGTCACTCGAAGACATCGGTCTCCCGCTCGAACACATCCTTCCCCTCACCCGCTATCAAAACGGCCTCGTGCTCGTCACTGGCTCCGTCGGTTCCGGAAAATCCACCACCCTCGCCGCCCTCGTTGACTTCATCAACCGCGACCGCGAAGACCACATCCTCACGCTCGAAGACCCCATCGAATACGTCTTCGATTCAAAAAAATGCCACGTCAACCAGCGCGAAGTCCACACCCACACCGAGTCCTTCGCCAAAGCGCTGCGCGGTGCCCTGCGAGAAGACCCGGACGTCATCATGGTCGGTGAAATGCGCGACCTCGAAACCATCCAGCTCGCTCTAACAGCCGCCGAGACCGGCCACTTGGTGCTCGGCACCCTCCACACTGGCAATGCCCCGCGCACACTGGACCGCGTACTCGATGTCTTCCCCACCGATCAGCGCGATCAGATCCGCATCATGGTCTCCGAATCCCTGCGCGGCGTGCTTTCCCAACAGCTCGTGCCCCGCGCCGACGGCACCGGCCGCGTGCTCGCATTAGAGCTACTCGTCAACACTCCCGCCGTCTCCAACTGCATCCGAGAAGGCAAAACCTTCATGCTGCCCGGCGTCATGCAGACCGGTAAAAACGTCGGCATGATCACCATGGATGAATCACTGCGCACGCTCTACGTGAAGGGCATCATCACCCGCGAGGAGGCACTCTTCCGCTCCGATGACAAGAACCAGATGAAAGCCTTCTTCCAATCCTGATTTCCCACTCACCCCCCTTTTTCCATGGCCCGCATCGACGAACTCTTCCGCTACCTGATCGCCAGCAAAGGATCCGACCTCCATCTATCGGAAGGCCAGCCGCCCAAGGTCCGCGTTCACGGTGCCGTCACCCCCATTCCAGACCAGCCCATTCTGTCCGGCGATGACTTCAAAAGCCTGCTCTCGGAAATCTGCGATCCCAGAGCCTTCCAACGCTACCTCGATCTCGGCGACCTCGACTTCGCCTACGAAATGGACGTGGACTCGCGTTTCCGCTGCAACTACCTCAAGCAGCAAAACGGCCTCGGCGCGGTCTTCCGGCTCATTCCCACCGAGATCGCCTCGCTCGAATCCCTCGGCGTGCCAAACGTCGTCAAAGAATTCGGCCACATGCGTTCCGGCCTCGTACTCGTCACCGGCCCCACCGGCTCCGGCAAGTCCACCACCCTCGCCGCCCTGCTCGACTACATCAATATCAACTTCAACCGCCACATCATCACCGTTGAGGAGCCCATCGAGTTCGTTCATCGCAACAAACAATCCATCATCACCCAGCGCGAAGTTCCCATCCAGACACCCTCCTTCGCAGACGGCCTACGCGCCGCCCTGCGCGAGGACTCGGACATCGTTCTCGTCGGAGAAATGCGCGACCTCGAAACGATCTCCCTTGCTCTAACAGCTGCGGAAACCGGACTCCTCGTCTTCGGCACTCTGCACACCAACAACGCCCGCAAGACCGTGGACCGGATCATCGACGTCTTCCCGTCCGACCAGCAATCCCAAGTCCGCACCATGCTCGCCGCCTCGCTACGCGGCGTCGTCGCCCAGCTCCTCTGCAAGCGCGTGGACAAACCAGGCCGCACCGCCGTGCACGAAATCATGTTCGCCACCCCCGCTGTTTCCGCCATCATCCGTGAAGGTGCCACCCAGAAGCTCTACGACGTCATCACCGGCGGTAAAAACGAAGGCATGCAGTTCATGGACGAGTCCATCTGGTCCAAGCTCCGCGAAGGCATGATCTCACCGGAAGAAGCCTACATGAAGTCGATCGACAAGACCCGCTTCAAGCGCTTCCTCCCCGCCAACATGTCCCATCTCGGAGACGCCTCCGGCGAAAGCCCGATGGCGCACTGAGATTCATATGGAGAAGGGGTTTGAATCCCCTTTCTCAAGCCAAGCGAATTCATTTCCCATAACTTCGCAAAAGGGGGTTCAAACCCCTTCTCCATACTTAGGAAACAGGGCAAAGACTACTTCGAGAACAACGGCGAGCACGCGCTAGACGTGAATGGCCACGACTACGGTCTCTACTGGATGGAACAACTGGTGCCAAAGGATGGCAAAACTGACTGGAAACGCCACGAGATCGACAAGTCCTGGTCACAGGCGCATGCGATCGCGTGGACCGATCTCGACGGCGATGGCAACGAGGAATTGGTCACAGGAAAACGCGTGCGCGGCCACTCCACCGGCGACCCCGGCACTGCGGACAAGCCGTTTATTTACCGCTACTCTTGGGACGCGAAGACCCTCACTTTCACCCGACACCTGATTGCCGAAGGCGTGGGCACCGGGCTTTTCATCCGCCACGCTGATCTCGATGGCAACGGCAAGACCGACCTCGCGGTGTCGGGCAAATCCGGCACTTGGCTGATTTTCCAGAAGTGAGGCCGCCGCCCCAGGACAAACGAGATCATGATTTCCCAATCCGAGTCCATGCTGCGCCTGCTGGAAACCGCAGAACAGTAGTTACCGGAAAATCCTCCACTTTTGCCTTGCCAAGGTAGTCTCGTTCCCTAGTTTGCCCGTCCCATGCCAAGAGTCTCTGGAAAAGCAAAGACACGGAAAGCCGTTGCCAAGCGTTTCAAAGTCACTGGAACTGGGAAGATCCTGCGCCGTAAACAAGGTGCGCGCCACTTGCTGCAAGGCAAGAACA
>JANMLQ010000004.1:0-17200 GCA_031372635.1 Akkermansiaceae bacterium
CTTCCCCATGGAAAATGTCCGTGTCCTCCGCAAAGAAGCAGAAGATCAGCCGGGCCATGAAGTGGTTCAGGTCCTCGCGCCGCGCGGCCGTGGCCCACTCCGGGTTGTCCTTGAGCAGCTCGATGTAGAGCCGGTTCAAGCGGCCGGTGGCCTTGATGTCGAAGGAGCTTTCCCGGATCTGCTTGACCGTGGTGATGCCGGCCAGCGGCAGGAAATAGCCGAAGTGGTCGGAAAACTCCTCATAGGAGCAGACGATGGGTTCATCGTCATCGGCCAGGTTCTCCGCCTCGATGGTCTCGCCGTCGGTGGCCAGAATGAACTTGGCCTTGAGCCGCGCCGTCGCCGGACTTTCCCGCAACGCCTTCAGCGTCTTCGCCACCTCGCCGGGCGCGCAGACCTTGAGATGGATGTTGCTGCGCTGGAGGACGCCGCCGAGGTCGGACTTGTTCGAGTCGCCGCTGCGCAGCTTCTTGAGGGTCGTTTCCTTGTTTCCGAACGCCTCTAGGAACGCGAACGGGAAGTTGTCCCGGTCGAACGGCTGCTCCATCAGCGTCGAAACGGCATCGGCAATCTCAACGGCGTTCATGCAGCGGATTGTGGGAATCCACCGGGTCGCGCGGCAAGATGCTTTATTTCTGAAATGCCAATCATGCGATCGGAGCGTGCAGGGCCAGGTGCAAGGGCGCGGGTGAAGGTGTCAGGGAGCTGTGATCTCCGAATCACCAGTGGTGAAGCGGCGGACATCAGCCTTGCCAGCCTAAGTAAAGCCCACGCAGGGGGAAGCCAAAAGACATGTAACTGATGGCGGATGGAATCCATGGCCGGAGTGGCTCATGGAGTCGCAGCGGGGCGCGGTGATGACGGCCTGCGGCGGGACGCCGCAGCCACCTTACCGGCGCTGGTTCCGTGCGCTCACGGATTCTTCTGCTGCACTTTGCGAAGCTGCTCCAATTGCTCCCTGAACTCCGGCGAGGTTCTGATCGCTTCCTGCCACAGTGGGGGAAACACCACGAGAAACTGTAGCAATAGCGCGAAGAACAGGGTGAAGACGTAGGCGACGAGCCGCAACGGTTGAAGCGGCTGCATCGTCACTTGGTGGCCACCGGCATGATCCCATAGCGGACGACCGATGCGGCGGGCGGTGAACCAAGCCATGGACTGGCAAATAATAGAGAGCGGTAGCCAGCCGAAGCCGAGGCCAATGAAAAGCACGCGCGCGGAGCGGCGGGTGGCTTCTGCGAGATTGAGCGGCGAACCGTTGTCGTTGGAAACACAGATGCCTAACAGCCACTTGCCGGGAGTGGTGCCGAAGCGATGGATGAGCAGGGTTTCCAGAACGAACCATGGCACGAAGTGGAGCAGCATGATCCACGGTTGATTTAGCGTGGCGATGATGCCCCGCCCGGCGAGCCAGATGGCGAGCCACCAGATGCCGGAAAACAAACAGAGATCGAACCACCGCGCCCAGAAGCGGCGCATGGAGTGTGGCTGTGGTGGCAGCGGTGGTGGTGAAACGGTTTCGTCCACCGCTACGGGCGGCTCGTGTCGGCTGGGAGCGAGGTTGAATTCGCGTGAGAAGAGATCGATTTCGCCGAGCGGCAGCCACGCGGGCTGGCCTTCGTGCCAGGCGGGAGTGCCGGCTGTTAGTTCGCCGGACTCGATTCTCTTGCGCACGTCGAAGTCATGGATAGGTCCGGTTTTCTCGCCGTTCTGAATGATCCAGACGTCCATGGTTCAGAGGTTGCGCAGGGATTTGGCGGCATCGCTGCGGGCTGCGAAAAACGCGGGGACGAGAGCGGCAAGCGAGCAGAGCACGAAGGCCATGAAGCCAATGATCGCTTGCTCGGTAGGATCGTTATGCGCGGGCAGCACGCCGAAGCCGGTGAAGGAGGCGGAAAACGGATCGAAGCCCAGCGTGCGGAAGATGCCCTGGATGGGTCCGCGGAAATGAATGACGAGGCGACCAAGACCGACGCCGAGTGCGGCACCTAGCAAGCCTAACAGCATGCCCTGATAGAGAAACACTCGCACGATCTGGCCGGGGGCTGCGCCGAGTGCTTTCATCACGCCGATCTCGCGGCGCTTCTGGATGGTGACGGTGAACATGACGGCCATCATCGAGAAGGCGGAGACGAGAACGATGAACGAGAGCGCGAAGTACATCATCACGCGCTGCTGATTGATGAGTGCGAAGAAGGCTTGGTACTGATCGCCCCAGGTGAGAAGCGACCATTCGTTTCCGAGTAATGCGCGCGAGTCTGCGGCGAATTGCTCGGCGGCATAGGCATCGTCCAGCCGTAGTGCGATGCCTTGCACGGCTCCGTCGAGACCGGCGAGATCCTGGGCGAGTGGCAGCGGCACGAAGATGTCTGGAGTGACGGCCATTTGTGATGCCTGATAGACGCCGATGACGTTCACTTCCTTTGGCAGCACGATTTTTTCCAACGCCTCAAGAGTCTCGCTGTTGAGTGCTTTGATGTCGGGTGTGTTGAGGGCGGAGATGGCTTCTTCGATGGTTTGTTTCTGCGCCGGTGTGAAGCGGCACAGCTTGGCGGCCTGATCGTTTTCCGAAGCATCCATGGCGTTGATGATCGCACGGATTTGATCGGCTTCGGGTTTGCGGATTTGTTCGAGCGGGAACGTGAGCAGCAAGTTGTAGATCTCGTTGAAGGATTCCACGGTGAGAACCGGAGCGCTTTGTTCGGTTTTCCACGCAGCCAGCATGACCTTCTGTGTCTGCATCCACTTCTCGGTGAAGTCTTCGTGAAACGGTGGGCGCTTGATCGACTTGTATGCCTGCATGACCGGCTTGAAATTGCGCGTCGAGTAGAGTCGGATCTTGTCGCCCACGCCGATGGCGAGTTGCTCGGCAAGGATGGAGGAAATGACGGCGCGATCATCAATGCCGAGATCGCCCGAGGAGTCCGGATGATTTTCCAGATCTAACATTTTCGCGATGCCATCGACCTGCGCGGGGTCCGAGCTATCGATGGCGCGGAACATGACGGGGCGCTGCCAGTCCGCGACATCAACGATGACGTTGTCTGAGACAAACGCGGTGGCGGCTTGGACGTGGGGCAGGGTTTTCGCTTTGGCGGCGACTTCCTGCCAATCGGTCATCGGTGGAGTTTCACCGAAGCCAGCCATCTGATGGCGCAGTAGAATGTGTGGTGTGAAGCCGAGGATGCGGCCTTTCACCTGACGCTCCAGCCCGGCGTAAACGGCCATGACGACGACGAGCACGAGCACGCCTAGCATCACGCCGATGAGCGAGATCAGGGTGAACGATGACAACATCGCGCGGCGGGGATTGAGATACCGGCGGGCGAGCAAGAAGCTGAAGGAACGTCGTTTGATGGGCGTTAGCTATCCTTGGTTGGGCGCTTGGGCAAGCGGACAGGGCTTGCGCATCAAAAAAAGACTGGATTTACCGCAAAGCCGCAAAGCCGCAAAGCTCGCAAAGCGACGCAGAGAAGACTGAGTAAGTTTAATGTCGGTTTTTCTCGGATGATCTTCTGATTTCATTCCCCCATTTTCATAATCCTTTGCGTCCCTTTGCGGCCTCTGCGTCTTTGCGGTTCAAATTCCCATTTTTAGATGCGTCAGCCTTGGGCAAGCGGAGATCGGACATCACTCGGACTGCGCGAGGCCGATGAGATCGAGTAGGCGCTGGAGGTCGTCGTCGCCGTAGTATTCGATCTCAATCCTGCCTTTTTTCGCAGAGTGCTGGATGGAGACGTGGGTGGCGAGGTGCTCGCGGAGGCGGTTGGTGATGGCGCGGATGTGGATGTCCACCTCGCGGTCTGCGGTTTTTTTCGCATCGCCGGGTTTGTCGGATGCGCCGTTGAGAAATGTTTGGGCGAGTTTTTCCGCAGCGCGCACGGTGAGTTGGCGGCGGATGATTTGGTCTGATGCGAGGAGCTGACTGTCCTGATCCTTGATCGAAAGAATGGCTTTTGCATGGCCTACGGTCATGCGCCCCTGCGCGACAAGGAGCTGCACATCGCTATGAAGATCCAGCAAGCGCATCGCATTGGCGACACTGGCGCGGGACTTGCCGACGCGTGTAGCGATCTCTTCCTGCTTGAGCGAGAATTCCTTGGCGAGGCGGACGTAGCCAGCGGCTTCTTCCATCGGATTGAGATCCTCGCGTTGGAGGTTCTCGATGAGCGCCATTTCCAAAACATCACGATCGGAGGCCTCGCGCTCGATGATCGGCACGGTGGCAAGTCCGAGTTTGCCGGAGGCGCGCCAACGTCGTTCACCGGCGATGAGTTCGAGCTTGCCGTTCACGGCGCGCACGATGAGCGGCTGGATGATGCCGTGTTGTCGGATCGACTCCACCAGATCATCGAGCGGGGATTCACCGAACTGCATGCGCGGTTGCAAGGGGCTGGGGACGATCTGGTCCAGAGGCACATCGCGCACACGCTTGAAGTCGTCCGGTGTGACTGCCGCATCGAGAGCGGGTGCGCTTTTCCTGATGAGTGCTCCAAGTCCTTTTCCGAGTGCCTGTTTCGCCATGGGGTCGGGAGCATTACGCAAAGCCTTCAGCAATTCCAAGCGGATTTACCGGAGACTGTGCAAGCAGCCTTCGTCAAGCTTGACGAGGGCGATGCCGAAGGGCATCCATGGCGCGTGATTCTGAAATCTTTAGCCTCCATTTGCATGGCGCTGGCCATAACAATCGGAACCGCCCGCGCGCAGAAGGCGGAGGCTCCGCAGCAGGCGCGTGAGGATTCCGAGGTGATCGCGGAAGCCGTGCAGCCCGATGTGGTAACATCCGCCGTAGCTGCCGTCGCGAAACTCGGCGAGGAGGTAGTACTAGGCCGCTACCAGATGGCGGTGGAGCGCATGAATCCGCTGTGGAAGGAACGCACCGCGAAGCGCATGGGCGGCATGGAGGCGCTGGGGAAACAACTCGATGCAGTGGCTGCGGAGATGGTGAAGCAGGGCATCAGCATGATTTCATGCAAGCCGCAGGGACAGCCGCGCGTGCTCCAGGTATCACCGGGAAAAAAAACGGTGAAGGAGAGCGGCGCAAACGTCGAGAAGCTGGTATACACCAAGTGGCTGGCGTTTATCCCCACCGTGACGAAGTTCCGTGTCATGCGAAAAATCGAAGGTCAGGTTCCGAAGCAGATCATCATCGAAAGCACCAGCTATCAGGTCGCCATTTCCGACAAAGGGGCCAATGACTGGACATTCATCGACGGTTCCGGACTCAAGGCCGGAGACCTGCGCTCGCTATTCAGCACGCTGCCGCAGGATCTCGAGCTGCCTCCGGTGGAGAGACGCGAAGTTCGTTAGAGAAAGATCATGGCAGCAAAGAAATCGGGAATCTCGCAGGATCGCATCCTGCATCGCAAGCTGGTGGAACTCTGGAAACGCGGGCAGAGCCGCTACTGTGAGGTGCGCGGCTCGGAAATCCACGGGCGCGGCGTTTACTCCACCTGCTTCATCGCAAAGGAGGCGCGCATCATCGAATACGTCGGCGAACTCATCGACAAGAAAGAGAGCGAGCAACGCGGACTCAGCCAGCATGCGAAGTCGCTCAAGACCGGCGATGCAGCCGTTTACATCTTCACGCTCACGAAGAACTACGACATCGACGGCAACGTCCCATGGAACACCGCGCGGCTCATCAATCACTCTTGTGCGCCGAACTGCGAAGCATGGATCGAAGGCCGCAGAATTTACATCCACGCGCTGCGCGACATCCATCCAGGCGAGGAACTCTCGTTCGACTACGGCTTCGATGTGGATTGTTACGAAGACCATCCCTGCCTCTGTGGAAACCCAGAATGCGTGGGCTACATCGTCAGCCGCGACCAGTGGCCGCAGCTCCGGGAAATCCTCTCTAACAGCAGAAGCAAAGCCGGTTAGAAAACACAGGGCATCAACCGCCCTGCATCAGCTTCACGCCCCACCACACCAGCGTGCAGGTGGCGGTGATAAGCAGCAGCAGCATCATCAGGCTGCGGGTTTGTGCGCGCCGCTCGTTCTTCACCTCGCGGCGGGAAGCGAAGTCTTCATGACGCTTGCGCTCCATGCGCGCCTGGATTTCCTCAAGCGGCGGCATCGTGCATTCACGCTCGATGCGCTCCTGCGCGAGGCGCTTGCGGTTTTCCGAAAACTCCCTCTCGCGTTGCATGAGCTGCTGCTCCGTCTCGCGGAGCTGGTCCAGCTCAAGATCCTCTTTGAAATGCGTGCTGCGGCTCATGGCTGATTCATTTCATCAGGTAAACCATCAGCGCCAAGGCACCGAGCACGACGACAGGAAGATTGAACGCGAACCCGTTTCTCAAGTTCGACATGAACTCGCCGGAACCACTGCCACGCGCCGACGAACGGCCGCGTTTCGAGGCCCGTCCGAAGATCGCACCGCTGCGCGATCCTTCGAAATGAGCGGCAGCCTGATCATATTCATCGGCTGCTAGATCTAGGGAAATTGTAGCGCGCTCGAGCTTCTCCGGCGTGCTCTCGCGGTTCCAGCTTTCAGGATTGAACTTCTGGATCTTGTCCAGATGGCCCGCGAAACAACTGCGGCACTGCTCGAGATCCTGCGATTCCTCACGCATCGCGAACAACTCGCGATCAATCAATGTCAGCGAAGATGTCAGCCGCTCGGCCAGTTCGACTTGTTGGGAAACGAAAGCGCGCTTGCGGCTGGTCAGCTCTTCAAGCTCCTGTTTCTTGCGCTCCAGCTCCTCGCGCTGCTGCTGGATGCGCTCCAGCTCCTCCTGCGCGTCCTTCAGCTTGCGATCGTAATCCTCGGTGCGTCCCGCAAGACCGGAAGAGGGCATCTCCATCTGCGTCGAGCGGATTTTGATGTGGTGGGTGTGTTCGCTGGGGGACGCCATGGGTGATGGTGGGTGGAAAGACGCAAGTTCCTTACACAAAGCCACTTCGTTCATCCAGCGAAATATTTCACTTTTCCTGACTAATGCGCCAATCCCCTCCCCGGTCGCTTCTCAGATGTAGAACATCGGCCCGCCGGAGTTGCTGGACATCGTTTCAAGAGTGATCTGATCCAGCGCCTGCTGAAGCACCGTGGAAATCCCATCCCATGCCTGCCGCACCGCCTGCCCGGACTCCCCTTCCCTTGATACCGAGCACTGGAGCAACGATGGATCCACCGCATCCACCACCTGCCTCAGCGTGATCGCCTCAGGCGCACGCGCCAAAAGATAGCCGCCAGCCTGACCGCGGCGGCTCTCGATCAGTCCGGCACGCCGCAGATCATTGAGGATTTGCACCAGAAAGTTTCCTGACACGGCTTCCCGTTGCGCAAGATCATCAAGCCGTGTAAGAGTCCTCCCGTCATGGCGCTTCGCGAGTTGAACGAGAGCCCTGCACGCATACTCTAACTTCTGCGAAATCTTCATGAGCGAATCCCAACAAACCGCAACTCTCCCGGCTAGCAAGAATGCGCACATGCTCTGCGCTGGAAAATCCGAGGACGTGCGCAAGGTATGGGAAACCCTCCGCTCCGAGGCCAGCCGCCTCGTTTCAGAAGAACCTGCGCTGCACCATCTCGTCGATGACGTCATCCTCTCGCGCGACTCTGCCGCCGCTGCGCTCGGTGCACGCCTCGCCCGCCGCCTCGCACGCGAAGACATGCCACGGCCCGCCATGGAGCCGCTTCTCACCGGAGTCTTCGAGCAACACCCGCACATCGTTCACAGCGCCATGCGTGACATGCGCGCCATGCACGAGCGAGATCCCGCATGCTTCTCACTGTTAGAGCCGCTGCTTTTCTTCAAAGGATTCCTCGCCCTCACCACCTACCGCGTTTCCCACCAACTCTGGCAAGACGGACGCCGCTGGCTCGCACTCTATCTACAGAGCATCACCAGCGAGGTCTTCGCCGTGGACATCCACCCCGCCGCACGCATCGGCTGCGGCATCCTGCTCGACCACGCCACCTCCTTCGTCGTCGGAGAAACCGCCATCATCGAGGACGATGTCTCCATCCTCCACGAAGTCACACTCGGCGGCACCGGCAAGGAATGTGGCGACCGCCATCCGATCATCCGCTCCGGCGTTCTGTTAGGCGCTGGTGCGAAAATCCTCGGCCGCGTGGAAATCGGCACTGGAGCCAAAGTCGGCGCAGGCAGCGTGGTCCTCAACGACGTGCCGCCCCACAAAACCGTCGCTGGCGTCCCCGCCATCATCGTTGGCGAATCCAGCGAACGAAACCCCGCCATCGAAATGAATCAGAAACTCGATTGCTGCGGACTCATCTAACATCATGAACGCACGCCTCATCGCCATCCCGCTGCTCGCCCTCGCCACCACCTCCTGCGACAAGGCATCCAAACTCGCCTCCGACGCGACCGCCTCGGCCAAGCGCATGATGAGCGGCAAAAAACAAAGCTCCGCTGGCGAGGTCGATCCCTCGTTAAAAAAACTCGTCGATCAGACCTCTGAGGGAGCCGTTTTCCGCAAGGATTTGCCCTTTCCCAAACGCCTCGAAGTCCGCACCACCCGCCGCAGCGAAATCTCCGGTCGTTTTTTCCAAACCTCCGCCATCGGCAAACAGGCGGAAACCATCAACGGCACCCGCGCCCAGACCTCCAAGCTCGAACGCACCGACACCCAAGTCCGCTACACCCACGAACAATCCGCCTTCACCATCCCCAGTAAGGACAAACCCGAAGAAGGGCCGAAAACCGTCGCCAATCCGCTCGAAACAACCGCCCCTTCTAACAAACCCATCACCTTCCTCAAAGCCGGCTCCTCTTGGAAATGTGACGATAGCGAGGGCTTCCGCGCCATCGTCCTCTCCAAACAACTCACCCCCGTCTTCGACGAGCTGCTCATCGATAACGCCATCGCTCCCCGCCCTCTGTGGTTCGGCAAGCGCCGCATGAAAATCGGCGAGCAAGTCATCGCCACCGGCGAGTCACTGCCCATGATCGTCGCTGGCAACGCCAAAGGCTCCGTCACCCTCAAGCTCGAATCCTTCGAGCCGGTGGACGGCCATCCCTGCGGCGTCTTTTCCGTCACGGGCGACTACTCACGCAAGGACATCCCCGACTTCGATGGCAAAGTCAGCGATGAAGAAGTCACCATCCAGTCCGGCAAAATGTGGCTCTCCCTCATCCATCCCATCATCCTCAAGGAGGAACTCGACACCGTGCAAACTTTCAAATCCGGCGGCTACGGCGGCATCGAAGGCCGCGTCCAAGGCACCGTGAAACTCTCCGTCACCCGAACCTGGAAAACCCCCAGCCCATGAGCCGCATTGCCAGTTTCCTGAACTGGCAATGCTCTGAAACCGAGGGATTCGCGGATGAGATTTGCGGATGGGATTTGCGGATTGCCAAGCGGCTACCCCAGACATAGCGTCCCTGTCCGCAGCCGCCCAATCCGGGCGCTGCCGGATGAACCGACTTTTCACCGCAGTGGGATTTTTGGACGCGATCAAACGCTGGCGGCTGGCCCAACAGGGCCTCTCGTCGGGAAAAAAGCGCCGAGTTCACAGCGAAAACCCGGTGGTGCAGGCCCTGGAAGATAGCCGCTGGGTAAAGCTCGCGCTGTTCGCCACCTTCGCCGTCGGCTGCGCCGTGATGGCGCTCAAGTCCTCGCCTGGCACATCCTTCGCCGAGGAACCTTTGAAAGGCGCGCTCTACGGTCTGATCATCGCCATCACGGCCATCGTGATGTTTCAAGTAAGCCTCCAGACGTCATGCCGGAGAAACAGCCGGGTGGTGCTCGTGCTCGGCGGCCTGATCGCCCATTTGTTCGTCGTGCGGCTGGTGATGGGGCTGGTCGATACCGGCCACATCCCGGAAGTGTTCCGCTTCTTCTTCGTGCCCTTCGCACTCGCGCCGATGCTCCATGGCGTGCTGTTAGGCCGGGCGGTCGGCGCGTTTTCCGCTGTCTTCGTCACCTTGATCGGCTGCCTCTTCGTCCCGCGTGGCGAGGCGCTCAGTTACATGATTCTCAGCCTGGTGGCGGGCGTGACTAGCGTGTTGCTCGCCCATGAAGTCCGCAAGCGCCTGCAACTTCTCAAGGCTGGCATCTACGTCGGCGCCGTCACCCTGCTGCTCGGCCTGCTACTTGGAAAACTCGACGTTGCCTCCTGCTTCGGCCCGGATGCGATGGATCACATCCGGCAGCTTGGCACGGGCAGTATCGCCTCCTTTGGCTCCGCCGTTTTCATCGCCCTGCTCATCAGCGGCCTGCTGCCGATGTTCGAGGGCTTTTTCCAACTCACCACAGACATCAGTTGGCTCGAACTCAGCGACCTCAACCACAAGCTGCTCCGCCGCATGCAGCTCGAAGCTCCCGGCACTTTCCACCACAGCCTCGTCGTCGCCTCGCTGGCCGAAGCTGCTGCCGAGAAAATCGGAGCCAACGCCCCGATGTGCCGCGTTTGCTCGTATTTCCACGACGTCGGAAAGCTCACCAAGCCCGGCTATTTCATCGAGAACCAACAAGAAAGCGGCGAAAACCCCCACGACGCGCTCACGCCCACCATGAGCGCCCTCATCATCATCGCTCACGTCAAGGATGGCGTGGACCTCGCTGTCAAAAACAAGCTCAACCCCCGCATCATCGACGTCATCCAAGAACACCACGGCGACTCGCTCGTGCTCTACTTCTACCGCCGTGCCCAAGAGCAGAAAAAACTCGAACTCCAGAAAGTGGACCGCCGCCTCGAAAACCCCGAGGACCTCCCGATGATCGACGAGAAAAACTTCCGCTACCCCGGCCCGCGTCCCAGCACCCGCGAGAGCGGCATCATCGCCCTCGCCGACTCCGTCGAAAGCGCCTCCCGCTCCCTGCGCAAACCCACCCCAGCGCGCATCCGCACCCTCGTAGAAGACATCGTTCAGGCCAAAGTCCAGGACAGCCAGCTCGACGATTGCCCGCTCACCCTCCGCGAACTCGCCATCGTCCGGGAAAGTTTCTCTAACACCCTGCGCAGCATGCTCCACAGCCGCATCGACTACCCGAAGGATGACGACCGCCCCGCCGCCACCCGACGTCTCGCCGCAGACCGTGACAGCACCCAGGGCCGCGTCATCCCCATGCCCAAGCGTGCTTGAGCCATAACTCCGGAAACCATGTCGCTCGAAGTCATCATCGGCAATCACCAGCAAGCCATCGAGGTTCCGGAAAACTGGCTCACCGCTCTCGAAGACATCGCCAATGAGGCTGTGGCACTCGCACTCAGTCATGCCGCCGCCGCAGACTCTCCGCTTTCGCTGTTAGCCACCCTCGAAGTCGCACTCGTCGATGACGAAACAAGCGACCGCGTCCACCGCGACTTCATGAACATCGAAGGCCCCACCGATGTCATCACCTTCCATCACGGAGAGATCGTCATCGGAGCCGAAGTCGCCGCTCGCCAAGCCGCCGAATACGACGAGCCGCTCGCCCGCGAAATCCTTCGTTACTTCGTCCACGGCCTGCTTCATCTAGCAGGACACGAGGACACCACTACGGAAGAACGCGCCGCCATGGAAGCCGCGCAGGAAACGATCGTCACCGCCTTGTGGACACCCGCCTTGCAGGCGCGGCTTGGTGCGTGACGAGTGAGTCCAAGCTTCAGCTTGCGGAGTCCAAGCTTCAGCTTGCGGATCGTGAAGACAAGCTGAAGCTTGAACTCCTAACAAATCTAAGCGGAGCTATCTCAGCACACCCGTACCGTCCAAACAACCGAGTTTCTCAATCCTCCCGGCGAGGCTGCAAACACCGACCGCGCAATGATGCTCATTCCAGTCGTTCACAAAACGCCTTGCGCCGATGCTGAACTTGTAGCGGCTGTTGGTGTTGCCGATTTCCAGCACCGGACCGGGAACAGACTCTCCTTCCGCCACCAGCAGCCGCTGAATCGTGCTTCCGCTGGCAACGAAAATCCCAATTGTTTCAATTTCTTCACATTGCCCCATCGCGCTTTGTGACGGGATCGTCACATGCGCCATCTTGAGTGAAATCGGCACTCGCGGAATAAGTCCCGCCGTTCCGTGTGTGCGGAACATTTGCATGCGCTACATCATTTCCACAACCAATCCGCCATGCAGGACTTTTGTGTCTTGGCTGTGCTTTTTGGGCGCTTGTCTGGCCATTTCATTATCCTTAGCAGCACAGGAAGTCGGCAAGTTCTACATCCGCGAATACCGGGTGCTCGGCGGCAAACGCCTCAGCAATCTGGAAATCGGCGAAGCAGTCTATCCCTACCTCGGCCCGGGCAGAACGCCAGAAGACGTTGAGCAGGCGCGCCAAGCTCTGGAGAAAGTCTATCAAGACAAGGGCTATCAGACCGTCTCGGTCACCATCCCGCAGCAAGATCCGAGCCGTGGCGTGATCCGGCTGGCCGTGACGGAGGGCAGAGTTGGGCGCTTGCGCGTCAATGGCGCGAAGTGGTTCCTGCCCAGCAGAATCAGGAGCGAAGTGCCTTCGCTTGCGGAAGGCTCGGTCCCCAACTTCAAGCAAGTGGAGAAGGAAATCATGGCTGCCAACCGCTTCGGCGATCGCACTGTCAAACCGGAACAACCTAGGCCGGGCGTGGAAACGGACACCCTCGACTTCGATCTAACCGTCGAGGACAAGTTCCCGCTGCACGGCTCGCTCGAACTCAATAACCGCAACAGCGCCGACACCACATCGCTACGTCTGAACGGAGCACTGAGTTATGCCAACCTCTTCCAACTCGGCCACACGCTGGGCTTGAGCGCCCAAATCGCGCCGGAAAACACGGACGATGGCTTGGTTTACTCCGGCTACTACCTGGCTCGCACTTCGGACAAGACCAGCCTGATGATCAACGCAACGAGGCAGGACAGCGACATCTCCACGCTCGGCGGCTCGGCAGTAGTCGGCAGGGGAAACACCGTGGGCGCGCGACTGATGGTGGATCTGCCAGGCACCCGCACTTTCTATCAGAACTTTGATTTCGGCATCGACTACAAGCACTTCTCGGAAGACCTCTTGATCGGAAGAACAACCGTGCCCGCGCCCATCGAATATTGGCCGCTCACTGCCAGCTACGGCGCGACATGGCTGCGTGACAAGAGTTTCACCGAGTTCAACACAGCGCTCACCCTGCACCTGCGCGGCTTGGGCAGCGATGAAACCGACTACGCCAACAAACGCTACAACGCCGACGGCAGCTTCATCTATCTGCGCAGTGACCTCGCGCAGACACATGACTTGAAGAACGACATGCAATTCTTCGGCAAGGTTCAGGGCCAGATCGCCGGACAGCCGCTCATCAACAACGAGCAAATCGCCGGCGGCGGACTCGGAACCGTGCGCGGCTATCTGGAGTCCACCGCGCTCGGTGATAACGGCGTTTTCGCCACCGCTGAAGTCCGCAGCCCCACGCTCATCGGCAAGGGTGATACCTCTCCCAATCCCAAAAACGAGTTGCGCTTCCATGCCTTCACCGATGCGGGATTGGTCGGCATTTACGATCCACTGCCCGGCCAGAAGAAACGCACCGGGCTTTCGTCCGTCGGCATCGGATCGCGCCTGCGCTACCGCGAGCATTTCAACGCCTCGGCCGATGTAGCCGTTCCGCTCATCGAACAAACCAGCAACGAAGACGGCGAGGTGCGCATCACCTTCCGCGGCTGGGCCGATTTCTAACATCCCTCTCTGACACCATGACGATACGCCATTCACTCGCCGCCGCTCTTCTTCTTTCAGCCCCCTTCCTTCACGCGGAAGACAAGGCCGCATGGTGGAACAAGGACTGGACACTGCGCCAGACCCTCACGATCGACCCCTCCGCAGTTTCCGGTGCATCCGGAGAAGCCACTCTGCTGCTGCGCGTGGCGGATAGCTCGGTATTCACCTCCTCCCGCGAGGACGGCGGAGACCTGCGCATCGTAGCTGCGGATGGGAAAACGCTGCTGCCCCATCATCTGGAGCGTTACGACAATGTGTTAGGCGAGGCCTACATCTGGGTGAAGGTGCCGGACCTCAAGAAGGAGACACTGCACCTCTACTTCGGAAATCCGAACGCACCCGCTCCCGGCAAGGCTGCGGACGCCTACGGCAAGGATCTCGCCGCAGTGCTCCACTTTTCTGAAACCGGTTCCGCCCCAGCAGACTCCACCTCCAACGGCAACAACGCCGCTGCTCCCGCCATGGTCGCAGATGGCGCGATCATCGGCGCAGGTGCTCGTTTCACCGGTGCGAACAACATCACTCTCAACGCCACCGACAGCCTCGCATGGACCGCAGGCGGCAACGCGGCGATCTCAATGTGGATCAACTACGCCGCGCCACAGCCCAACGCCGTTCTCCTCTCTCGCGGCGAAGGCCAGCAGGCATTCAGAATTTTGTTAGAAAACGGCGTGCCCATCGTGCAGTCGGGCCAAACCCGCAGCGCCGCCGGTAATCCGCTAACAGAAAAAACCTGGAGCCACCTCACCATCGTCGCAAAGGGCGCTTCGTTAAAACTCTTCGTCAACGGCGAACCCTACTCCACAGCAAGCGCCGGACTGCCCGCGCTCAACGGTCCCATCACCCTCGGCCAAGGCTTCGCAGGTGATCTCGACGAGCTACGTTTCCACAACACCGCTCCCGATGACGCCTCGGTCAAGCTCGCCTTCACCAACCAAAGCGGCAGTGAGGCCGCGCAAAAACTCCTAGCCGCCGGTAACACCGAAGGCGGCGAAGAAGCAGGCGGCGGCCACGTCATGGAGCACCTCATGCTCTTCGGTGACATCGCCAACAACATGATGTTCGATGGCTGGATCGCCATCGGCATCTGCGTCATCATGATCGTCGTCGGCTGGACCGTCGCCATCAAGAAGTTCGCCTACCTCAACAAGATCGAGAAGGGTAACAAACTCTTCCTCGCACAATGGAAGACACTCTCCACCGATCTCACCGGCCTAGATCACGCGGACGAGTCCAGCGTCAAAAGCATGGGCGGCGTAGTGGACGAGGACGACCAAGAGCTGATGAAAGACTCGCCGCTCTATCACATCTACCACATCGGTGCCGGGGAAATCACCAACCGCCTCCACAAGATGAGCGCGAAACAGGAAGGACTTCCCGGACGCTCCATCCAGGCCATCCGCGCCAGCCTTGATGCCGGACTCGTTCATGAAAACCACCGCCTCACCGATGGCCTCGTTTATCTCACCATCAGCATCGCAGGCGGCCCCTACGTCGGTCTGTTAGGAACCGTCGTCGGCGTGATGATTACCTTCGCCATCATTGCCAAGTCCGGCGAGGTGAACGTCAACTCCATCGCTCCCGGCATCGCCTCCGCCCTGCTAGCTACAGTCGTCGGCCTCGTCGTCGCCATCCCCGCGCTCTTCATCTACAGCTATTTGAACACCCGCATCAAGAACGTCGTCGCCTCCATGCAGGTCTTCATCGACGAGTTCGTCGCCAAGATGGCCGAGTTCTACCGACCTAAAAACGAAGCCTAACAACCCCATCCCACACTCCCATGGCCTCCGCCGACGACAAGAGCTTCGACGACATCAACGTCACCCCGATGGTGGACCTCTACTTGGTCCTCCTACTCATCTTCATCATCATGACCACCGCTGGCGTGCAGGGCGTGAAGGTCAATCTGCCATCCGCTAGCAGCAAGCCCGCCACCCAGAAGATGGACGCGCCGAAAACTCAAGCCATCACCATCGACTCCGCCGGAAACCTCAGACTCAACGCCACACCCGTCACCCTCGCCGATCTGGAAAGCCGTCTCTCCGCCATCAAAACCGCCACTCCGGAAGTGCCCGTCGTCGTGCGCGGTGATCGCACCAACCAATACCAACTCATCATGGATGTGCTCGATGTGTTAGGCCGCGTCGGCATCAACCAAATCGGTCTGGCCACCCAAGGAAAATAACCCGCCATGTCCGCCAAGCCCGCTCCACGCAAAAGCAAACGCAAGGAAACCAATCCGCTGCCATGGGTGCTGCTCGTCATCGCATTGCTCGTCGGCAGCATCTGGTTCGTCTCACGCGGCCCCAAGACCGCTGCCAAACCCAAGGCCGATGATGCAGTCACCATTACGGTTTTCACACCGCCGCCACCACCGCCGCCGAAGGTAGAACCACCACCACCCAAGGAAGAGCCGCCCAAGGATGAGGAGCTTGTCGAAGAAGAGCCAATCGACATCAACGAACCACCGCCGGATGCTCCTGCGCCTGATCCCGGTCCGGACTTAGGCACCAACATCACCAACGGCAACGGCCCGGACATGGGACTCACACGCGGCGGCGGAAATGGCCGCATCGGCGGCGGCTCAAGAGGCGGCAGCGGCAGCGTTTTCAACCGCTATGCGCTGCGTGCCAAGAACACCATCGAGCAAGCCTTGAAAAACGATCCCATCACCCGAAAGGCCATCATCAACGGCCTCAAAATCGAATTCTGGCCTGCCTCCGATGGCAGCATCCTGCGCGCCAAGGTCATTGGTGGCTCCAGCAATTCCGAGATCGACCTCGCCGTCAAACGCGTCCTCACCGGCCTTCAAACCGAACCCGCCGCCACCGCCGCCGAAATGCCACCCTCCGTGCGCATCCGCATCACCGCCCGCAAGCCCGTCATCTGATTTCCCCCAATGCACCTGCCCATCACCACGCGCCTTTCCCTGCTCACCGCATCCCTTCTAACAGCGACTGCATTCGCACAAGAGGACACCGCGCCCGTCACACCCGCCGCTGAAACGAAGCCTCTATCCGAAACGCTCGATCCCACCACAGACGCGCCGCTTTCCACCGATCTACCCGCCGAGAAGAAGCCCGATCCGGCGGCAGCCACACCTTCGGAAAACGTCACCATCAACCTCATCAACCGCCTCGTTGAAAAAAACATCCTGACCAAGGAAGAGGCTGCCACGATGATCCAACAGGCGGAAGCGGACGCCGCCACCGCCGCCGCGAAGAAAGACATCGAAGCACACCCTCCCGAGCCTTCCGCCGAGGAAGAAATGCGCATCGCCTACATCCCGGACGTGGTTAGAAACCAGATGCGCGATCAGATCCAGCAGGAGCTCTTGGCCCAAGCCCGCGAACAAAAGTGGAGCGAAAAACAATACCCGGAATGGACCTCCACCTTCAGACCCTTCGGTGACATCCGCGTCCGTTCAGAGAACACCTTCTTTGCCGAGGGCAACGATAACTCCGGCGCTTTCCCGAACTTCAACGCCATCAATACCGGCTCGCCCTTCGACACCTCCGGCACCCAGTTTTCCCCGCAATACAACGTCGATCAG
>JANMLQ010000006.1:0-13427 GCA_031372635.1 Akkermansiaceae bacterium
CTCAATTGAAAGCGAACGCTAGCAAGTCCGACAATGAAAGCGTTCGCGTGCAAATCAAATCTTGCCAGCGAACGCATACACTGATAGCTGAGTCCCGATGCGCATCAAAACGGCAGAAAACCTCGGCCAACTGGTCCAAGATCAGCGGAAGCAGCGCGGTTGGTCGCAGACACAGCTTGCCGAAAAGGTGGGCGTGAGCCGTCTGTGGGTGAGCCAGTTTGAAAACGGCAAGGAAAGCGTGGAGCTCGGCCTGGTGCTCAAGACCATCCGGGCGCTCGACCTGCTGCTGGATGTCACGAAGCTCTCAAAGAACCCGTTTCCCGAAGGGATCTTGGAGCGATGATGGAAACTCTGCAAATCCTGTATGCAGATAAAGCAGTCGGTTCGCTCACCTACGAGGAGTCTGGGCGGTGTCGCCAAGGCTGTTCAAGAGCTGCGGAGATTTTCTCAATTTGCTCGCGAAAAATATTGCATCGAGGCCAGCATCATTGAATCTAGCCATCACATGGCTAGACCAAAGAAAGCAAACTACACCACAACTTCCCAACGCTTTGGGGAGTGGCTACGAGGATTGCGGGAAGCCAAAGCGTTACCTTTGCGGGTTGTTGCTGCGGCAGCCGAAATGGACCAAGCACACCTGAGCAAAGCTGAGTTGGGGCAACGCCTGCTCACGGCCGAGCAAGCCAACGCGATCGCGAAATTTTTTGGAATCGATGCAAACGAATTCGAGGCACGGCGAATTGTCGAACGGTTCCGGCTTGAGCACGCTGACAACCCTGCGGCCGAGCAAGCGATCAATATGCTGCACGAGGATCCCGCGATTTATGGAGGTAAAAAATGAGCGCTATTCATTCTTCATCTAACGGAAGTGGCCTCAACGGTGCTAAGAGCACTAGCGGCAAGAAACACAATGGCAAAGCGCGCTCGCCAAGCATCAAGCCGACTGTTTGGCGCAACTACATCTCGCTTTTCTCAGGTGGCATGGGTCTTGATATCGGGTTGGAGCGAGCAGGATTCAATTGCGTTGTTGCCAACGAAATCGACGCCCTGGCAGTGGAAACGATCAAGCTGAACAAGCCTGGCTTGCCGGTAATCCCTGAGTCCGTTGAGGAAGTGACACTGAAGACACTGAGCAAGGCGGCGGGATTCGATGTCTCTGGCATCGACTTGCTGGCTGGCGGTCCGCCATGCCAGGCATTCAGTGTATTTGGGCAACGCAGAGGATTGCACGATGGCCGGGGTCGAATGATTTTTGAGTTCTTCAGACTAGTTGATGAAGTCAGGCCGAAGGCGTTTCTCATGGAGAATGTTAGAGGACTCCATTCGATGCCCCTGATGCCGAAGGGAGTGGAGCTTGAAGGAGGCACCGTACCTCTTGAGCACACTGAACCCGGCTCGCTACTTCGTGAGCTGATCCGTCAGTTTGAAGACATTGGCTATCGGGTTGACTGCTACCTCGTGAACTCTGTGAATTACGGGGCTCCCCAAATTCGCGAGCGCTTGCTTTGTATTGGATCTCGATTCGACCTCGACCCCGCGTTTCCGCCTCCCGAGTTTAGCAATCGTCCATCCGATATGCTCCCGCCCTTCCGGTCTCTCGGTGATGTGATTGGCGCAGGTTTCGATGATCCCGACCCGTCGATGATGAACTTCAGTCCTCGGAAACTGAAATACCTGGCAATGGTTCCACCCGGAGGGAATTGGAGAAACCTTGCAGAAGACGTGCAAAAGGAATCGATGGGTAAAAGCTGGTATTTGAAAGGTGGACGAAGCGCCTATTGGAGGAAGCTCTCCTTCGATTTTCCAAGCCCAACCGTAGTAACAATGCCGAACCACGCTGGAACCAGCATGTGCCACCCTACTGAACTCAGGGCGCTCACCGTGGGAGAGATGGCCGCGGTTCAAGAGTTTCCGCGTGAGTGGACTTTTGTCGGATCTCCGACGGACAAATGCAGGCAAATAGGAAATGCGGTTCCTCCACGCCTTGGCGAAGTGGCGGGGCGAGTGCTTCAGCGGCTCTTACAAGCGACGGAAAAGATGACTCCCATAAAGGGCAAACCAGCTTCTTCTGGTCGCATTATCCACGTCAGGCCGCATGTGAGAACGCGGAGCTATTTCAAAGGGGGGGAAGTGATTGACGGACACACCGGGTATTACGACCGTGGCCAGTCGTCCGATAATCAAATGCAGTTGAAGCTCGATGCGACCGAATTGGTCTAACCATTGATCTTCCTGATGATGCCCTGCCAGTCGATAGTGTGGTCTGGGCGGACGAAAGGCTGGAATTGCTGGCTGAACTCCTTCCGGAACCCCGCCAGGAGCTCAGCAAACGAGCCCATCGATTTTTCCGCAGACGAGAATCCTTGAAGGATGCCTTCGAGAACCCATTCCTGCGTCTCATGCTCACCACCGTTAAGCCACGCCCAGAATTCGCGTCCCGCGTATATGTGAACGTGCTGCCTGATGTCTGTGACGTCATGGTTTGCCCCAGGATTGATGCCTCGAAGAATTTTGTATTTGTCGGTTAATGTTTCCTCTGTGCCATAGAAGACACCCACCGCAATCTCATCAAACGTGAATGTTCCCAGCTTTTCCGATTCACGAAGCTCAAGCAACTCTTTGAACGCCTTGTTCAACTGCACTGCCATCGTCAATTGGATGGTCCATTTTCCTGCTTTAAGCGATAAAAGTTTGGCTGGTTTCCCCGATGCTGACGGAATGATGTGGTCGATCTCATCGAATGCGGACATGGACAGCGGGTGATTTCGCCGCATTGCCTTATCAAGCTTGGTGGCTCCGAATACTTGCGGAAGAATCTTCTCGTCGATGAGCTTGCCAAAACCGGTGGCGTATCCTGTGGACAGGTGTGCCGCGACGAGGAACTCAGCGAGTTCATCGAAGTTCTTAAACTGATGAATTCCGAAAACCAATGGTAGCAGAAACGGATTCACGGACATGGTTTCGTGTCGCAGGTTCACCAGCTTCTTTTTGCGTTCGCCCATCCACCAAACAATCTGATTTGCGACTCCTTCGATGACTGCTGCCTTTTGCATATGAGCTGAATTATTTGACATGCCGAACAGGAACGTCCGCCCTCCTCACCTCGCCGCTACCAGATCATACCCGCGCCAGTCGCCGATGGTGATGTCTGCGAAATCTCCTACGGGCAGCGTTTCATCCACCATCACCGAGCCGTCGATTTCCGGGGCGTCCCATTGGGTGCGGGCGATGCCGGGTTGTTCGACCAACACTCTAACGGCTTTGCCGACTTGGGCTTGATTGGTTTCTCCGGCGATCTTCTGAAGCTCTGCCATCGCGCGGGACCAGCGGCTTTTGCGGGTGGCGTGGTGGATGTGGCCGTCGAGCTTGTAGGCTCTTGTGCCTTCTTCCTTGGAGTATTGGAAAACCCCGGCGCGCTCGAAGCGGAACTCGCGGATGAACTCCAGCAGCTCGTTGAAGTCCTCTTCCGTCTCGCCGGGGAAACCTGCGATGAATGTCGTACGGATGCCGATGCCGGGGATGCCGGCGCGCATTCGGCGCAGCAGGTCGCGGATGTAGTCGCCGCTGGTGACGCGTTTCATCGCGGTGAGCATGCGATCGGAGATATGCTGGAGCGGGATGTCCACATACTTCGCGACCTTGTCGCACTCGGCGATGGTTTGGATGAGTTCGTCCGACCAATGCGCGGGATGCGTGTAGAGCAGGCGCACCCAGAAGTCGCCTTCGATGGTGTTGATTTGGCGCAGCAAGGTGCAGAGCGAGTTGCCTTTGGTGGAATCGACGGGAGATGAAGGTTTGGGGCGTTCGCCTTCCCACTGGTCCATGCCGAAGTAGGTGGTGTCTTGGGAGATGAGGTTGATTTCCTTCACTCCGGATTTCACCAGTGCTTCGACTTCTTTGAAAACGGATTCCTGCGTGCGCGAGCGATGCTGGCCGCGGATCTTGGGGATGATGCAGAAGGTGCAGGTGTGGTTGCAGCCTTCTGCGATCTTGACGTAGGCGAAATGATCCGGCGTGAGGCGGATGCGCGGCGTCGAGTAGTCCGGCACGTATTGCGGCTTGAGCGTGACGAAGTCGCGCGGGTCGTCGGTGGCGGCGGGGCCTTCGTCTTTGGAAACCTCGGCGGCGTTTTTCTTTCCTAACAAATTCTCGATGATCGGCGCGACTTTGGTGATTTGATCGAGGCCGATGAAGGCATCGACTTCAGGCATGATGCCGGGAAGATAGGTAGCGAATCGTTGTGACAAACATCCGGCGACGATAATTTTCTGACGCTGCCGATCAGGATCGTTCCTGCGGCCGTCCACCGCGCCGAAGATGGCGTCGATGGATTCCTTCTTCGCCATGTCGATGAACGAGCAGGTGTTGACGATGAGCACATCGGCAAGTTCAGGATCGGGCGTGAGAGACATGCCGGCCTGCGCGAGGTGACCGATCATGACTTCGGAGTCGATCAGGTTTTTGGCGCAGCCGAGTGAGATGAGACCTACGGTGGTGGACATGGGAGAGGAATGCGGAACATCGAACGCCCAACATCGAACGTCGAAGGAAGAGGGTTTAAGAACTCAGAACTGCGGAGGAAGGATGAGTTCGTCGCCGACTTGTGGTTGGACGGCACCGAAGCCGGGAAGTGGATTGGCGATGCCACCCTCGGCGGAAACGTCGGAGACTTTGAGCAGGCCGAGGATGCCGGTCTTGCGACGGATGGCGAGGATGGTGCCCACTTGAACCTGCTCGGGCATGAGGACATCCACGGTGACGAAGCCGCCAGCTTGGGCGTCATCAATGAATTCCCTCACTTTTCCGATGAGCAGGGCTTGGGCGATCATGCGGGCGCGCTTGAGTTCGGCGTCGCCTTTTTCGAGGTCGCGCTGGTCGAGCAAGCCCTGCTCATCGTCCGCTAACTTTTTCTCGGCTTTTTCGGCTTCGATCTGGGCGAGTGCGGCCTTGTTGGCCTCCACCTGGGCTTTTACGGCTTCGATTTCCGCTGCGTTTGAAGAGGGCGTGGGTATGGCTGGAGTGCTTGCCTTGAGTTGTTGGAGTTGTTTCTCAAGCGCGAGCTTGTCCTGCTCCTTGCGCAGCTCGGCCACTTGGGACTTGAGGCGGGCGAGTTCATCCGGCGAGGTGTTTTTCACACCGGTATTCATGCCCTGCCAGGACACCGCGAGCGCACCCAGAAGGAGTGCGACCGTGGCGCCGAGGAGAAGTTTCATCGTGTCCATGGGCGCGACGGTGGCTGCGATAGCGGCGGATGTCAACGCGGCGCGACGACCTCCGGGAAACACGGCGCACCGCCCTGAATGCGGGATTTGCAATCCGCCGAAGCCGGATGTGTTTAACCCGAATCGACGCGAATTCCATTCCAAGCCCATCTTCATTCGCGTTCCTTCGCTTCCATTCGCGGTTAAACAAATCCCTGACTGGATCGCTCTGTTGCAATCCGCCGGATTTGGGGTTTCGGATTTCCAACGAAGGTCGCTAGCATCGCGGTGTGGTTGCTGGCGATACCAACGTGCGATGGCATACGGACGGGAAATTCTTCCGTGCCGGTCATGCGCGCGTAGCGATGTTCGCGGTGACTTACGGGCCGTTTCCTGGTGGCTGGCCGGAATCGTTCGGGCCGGATTTCCAGCGCATGCGGGCTGCGGGCTTCAATGCGATCCGCTTGTTTGAAATGCCGACACGGCGCTTGTTAGACTCCGCGCGGGATCACGGCCTCGTTGTCTTCGGTGGCCTGATGTGGGGACAGAACGCGGATTTCCTCGCGCGGGCCGCGCTGCTCTCCGCGGCTCGCGTTTCTCTGGTGGAGTCGCTGCGCGAAACGAAAGACCACCCCGCACTTGCGGGTTTGTATGTCGCCAATGAGATTCCTTCCGATCTCGTGCGTTGGATGGGACCGCTGCGTGTTAGAGAGGCCATCGAGGATCTCATCCGTCTCGGTCGTCGCACCGCGCCGCACTTGCTCTTCGCATACGCGAACTACCCGAGCACCGAGTATCTGGAGCCGGAAAACGCCGACTTCTCCGCCTTCAACGTCTATCTGGAGGACGCTGCGGATTTCAGGAAATATCTCAGGCGTCTCCAGCACATCGCCGGAGACAGGCCGCTGGTCATCTCCGAGTTCGGCCTTGATTCACGCCGCAACGGCACCGTGCGCCAAGCGGAAGTGCTGGCATGGGCGCGGCACATTTCTCATGAGGAGGAAACCGCCGGTCTCACGCTCTACGCATGGAGCGATCGCTGGTGGAACAACGATACCGAGGTGCTCGATTGGGACTTCGGTCTAACCGATCGCGATGGAAACCCAAAGCCCGCGCTTCTTTCCATCCACCATCAACCATCCACTATTAACTCTCTTCAATTCTCCGTCATCGTCTGCACGCGCAATGGCCGCGAGCGCATCGGAGCCTGTCTTGATGCCGTCGCCCGTATGGATGGCGGTGTTTTTGAAACCATCGTCGTGGATGACGGATCGGACGATGGCACTGCGGAATTCGTGACGGAGAATTTCCCTTCCGTGCGTTTGCTGAAGCTCGATCCCTGCGGCTTGAGCGCCGCGCGCAACGCCGGAGTAGAGGTTTCTAACGGAGAAATCCTCGCCTTCACCGATGACGATTGCGAACCTGATAGAGAATGGCTGGTCCGTCTGCATCGGGTGTTCGCGGATGGACGCTACGCCGCTGCGGGCGGACCTAATCTGCCGCCACGGGCGCGATCATGGAGCGAGGCTGTTGTTTGCGCTGCACCCGGTGCGCCCAGCCATGTGATGCTTGATGACGAAGAAGCCGAGCACCTTCCCGGCTGCAACATCGCGGTCACACGCGCGGCCTTCGATGCCATCGGCGGCTTTGATCCGCAGTTCCACACCGCAGGCGACGACGTGGATTTCTGCTGGCGTTTGCGTGCCGCCGGATTTCGGTTAGGTTTCGCACCCGGTGCCTTCGTGTGGCATTGGCGGCGGCCTTCGATCCGCGCGTTTCTCAAACAACAACTCGGCTATGGCAAGGCGGAGCGTTCACTCATCGCGAAGCATCCGGAGAAATTTTCCAAACACGGCGGCGCGAAATGGCAGGGCTTCGTCTATGGCGGCGGCCCCGTGCGCGTGATGGCGGACTCCGTCATCTACCACGGCCCGATGGGCACGGCGGACTATCAAGCCATCACCAACCGCATGTTGCCGCTGCGTGGATTGGACGAACGCTTCGACGGCATGATGCCCCGCCTCTTGCTGCGTTTGGTAGTTTTCCTCGTGCCACGCTTGCGCGCTTGGGAGCGGAACCGCACGCTGATCTATAGTTCGGGAAACCATCACCATGCGGAAAAGGAAACGCCGGATCACGAATTCACGATCCCCGGAAAACCACGCGAGGAAATCCTCCGCCTGCTACTCGCGGATGGCTGGCGGCCCGCAGGCCCCACCGCCGCGTGGGATGCGGAGAAATACGGCGCGAGAATTCTGTTAGCCACCGAACACGGCGCACGCGGAGTGAAGAACACCCTCGTCCGAATGTGGGGGCCGGAGTACATTCTCCACATCACGCTTAACCGGAAAACGGAAGTTCGAGTTTGAAAACTGAAGTGCTTAATAAATTCCGCGCTCCAATTCGTCATTCCACCGGCAGTGCGCGGTAGAATCTGCTGCCTGCGGCAAGCGGCACGGTCACTTCCAGTTCGGTGCCGGACTACGAAATGGTTTTGAGCACATCTGGCAAGGTGGTGGCGGTGATATTTTCGGAGAGAGAGAAAGTGTGTTTGCCCGGATGCACGACAAAGAGATGGTCGAGTTTCAGATCTGCTTCGGCATTGTGCATCGACTTGGTGATGGCGGGCAAGACCACCGCTGGATAGTCACGCGGCCTCGACCCAATCCTGCTCAATTAACCCTGACGATTCGGTATCACTACCTTGAAAAACCAAGGTCGAGCTTTAGGATTTCAAGGATAAATTAGGCTCCTGCTGCCCTCTTCTTCACCAGATGCTTCGCAATCCTCCATCTCGGACTCCGCGCAACACGATCCCCGCGCGTGGACGCAGCCTTCGCACCAAGCGACGCCGTCCACTTCCATCACGGATTCTTTTCCGCAGAGGTGGCAGGGTGGGTTTTCGGAATCATGGGGCATGAGCGAGCCTAGCAACGCCGTGGGAATTGCAAGCTCGCTGATCCCTGCCTATGACAGCGCCATGTCGCTGCGAACGAAGGATTTCGATTACCATTTGCCGGACGAATTGATCGCCTCGCGACCGCTGGCGGAGCGTGCGGATTCGCGCATGCTGGTGGTGCATCGCGCTTCGGGAAAGATTGAGCACCGGATGTTCCGCGAGTTTCCCGAGTTTCTTAAAGCGGATGATTTGCTGGTCCTCAATGATACGAAGGTCATTCCCGCGCGGGTGTTTTCCGATGACGGAAAAACCGAGCTGCTGTGTCTGGACCGGCTCTCGCCTGTGGACTGGCGTTGTCTCGTGCGCCCCGGCAAGCGCATGAAGGCGGGGCGCACTCTAACAGTCGGCGGAATCACCGGCACGGTGGCGGAGGTCTTTGAGAATGGCGACCGCCTGATCCGTTGGGATGCTGTGGTGGATCTGGACAAGCACGGACATCTCGCGCTGCCGCACTACATGGGCCGCGATGACGAGCTGTCCGACCGCGAGCGTTACCAGACTGTTTTCGCGCGTGAGGAAGGAGCCATCGCCGCGCCGACGGCGGGGCTGCACTTCACTCCCGATATGCTGGAGCGTCTGCCGCATGCGTTTCTAACACTTCACGTCGGCGTGGGAACCTTCCGCCCGGTGAGTGTGGAGGTGGTTTCCGATCATGTCATGCACTCGGAGAGATACGCACTGAGTGCGGAAACCGCCTGCCGTGTGAACGCTGCGGGCCGTGTGGTGGCGGTGGGCACGACGGTGACCCGCGTGCTGGAAGCGATCGGAGTGCGGAATGAGGAATGGCGAATGCGGATGGAAGAACATAAGCATGCGGGTGCGACGGACATCTTCATTCATCCGCCGTATGACTTCCGCGTGGTCGGTGGGCTGCTGACGAATTTCCACCTGCCGCAGAGCACGCTGATCATGCTGGTGAGCGCCTTCGCGGGGCGTGAGCTGGTGCTGGAGGCATATCGCCAAGCGGTGGAGCAGCGCTATCGTTTCTACAGCTATGGCGACTGCATGCTGCTGGTTTGAGGGAGAAATAGCTCCCCACATCCGCTATTGAGCTTCCGCGCGGGCGTGCTTGAATCCGCGTGCCGAAAACAATCTACTGAATTATGGGAAGAGCCTTTGAATGCCGCCGCCGGGCCAAGGAATCACGCTGGGCCACGATGTCCAAAGTGTTTCCGAAGCTAGCCAAGTCCATCACGCTTGCCGCGAAAAACGGCGGGCCGGATCCTGAGTCGAACGCCCCACTTCGGGTGGCGATTAACAACGCCAAGGCGCAGAACCTCTCGCGGGAAAACATTGAGGCCGCAATCAAACGCGCGGCTGGCAAAGACGCATCCGAGATTTCCGAAGTGACCTACGAAGGCAAGGGGCCGCACGGCTCGTTGTTCTTCATCGAGTGCGCGACGGATAACTCGAACCGCTCTGTCACCAACATCAAAACGATTTTCAACAAGAACGGCGGCCAGCTCGCGAACTCGGGCGCGCTGGATTTCATGTTCTCGCGCAAGTCCGTCATCGAGTTCCCGGTGCCTTCGGATAAGAACCTTGAGGAGATCGAGCTGGAACTCATCGATGCCGGGCTTGAGGAGCTCTCTGTGGATGACGGCGTGGTTTCCATCATCGGCGACTACACATCGTTCGCGCAGTTATGCCAAGCGGTGGAGGCGCTCGGCATCGTGGCGACCAAGTCCGGCTTGCAACGTCTTCCAAACCAGCCGATCGAGCTGACAGAGGAGCAGATGGTAGATGTGGAAAACATCGTGGATAAGCTGGAGGACGACGACGATGTGCAGGCGGTGTTCACGAACCTGGCGTGAGAATGTTCATTTGGCTTTCCCTGCCAGCTTCTGTTCCACACGGCGGATGTCGCTGGCACGGATTATCGCGACGCCCTCGGTGCGCATCGACTCAAGCGCCTGCGGATAGTCGCCGGCCATTTCCATCACTGTGGCGCGGGCGTGGTGGTAGTAGCCCCAGATGGTTCGGTTAGAAACGGGATCAATGCCAAGTCCGCGCATGCGCATTTCCAGCCTGCGGATTTCCATAACTCCCGCAGCCGGGCTTTTCAGATGCGCGATGGCGATGGCGTGATTCCCGGCGCAGGCCACGTCCGCGAGAGCGAAGTGGCCGCTGGGCAACTCACGGGCCGGGGCGAGACGTTTGTTTTCCTCCAGAAATTTGCGGAACACCATAGGCCAGACATCGCGCTGGCGGTCGATCACCTGCTGCCAGTTTCCGGCGGCGATGTCGCGATCGTGGAGTTCCCAAACGGCGCGTGCCTGGGCGGGGTATTGTTTCAGGACATCCGCGCAGAGTGTATCCAGATCATGCCAGACGAATGAGCGCTTGGCGGAAATGACGATGCATGGAAGCAGGATCAGTGCGGCGACGAGCTTCGGCGAGCCGCCGCCTGGAAGGCGGTGCCACAGTGCGCCTAACAAGATTGCGGCACCGAGACAGAACCACGGCATGCCCGGATAGATGCGGTATTCCGGCATGAATTCCGGGATCAGATACATCACCCGGAACAGTATCGTAGCGATGAAGAGGAACAGGCAGACACCGAACGGGCGCGTTGGTTTCCGCCAGGGGAGGAAGAGACTGAAAGCTGTTAGAACGAGCATGGCGGCAGCGGAGAACATCGCGGTGCCATCGGGGATGCCGAACCAGCCGGAGCCGGGCGGCACCAGTGATTCGGCGATGTGGTGGTCCGAGCTGAGTGAAACGGGAACGACCGCGCGCCATGCGAACTCCCAGAACACGCGGGCCAGCGTGTAGGCTTGCCCGATGAAACGCGGCTGCTGCCAGTTGTCCGTGTATCCCAGCCAACGCGGCAGCACTCCGGCCAGCCAAAGCGCGGCGATTCCTGCCACCGCTGCAGTTGCGAACCAGCCGATGTTTTTGCGAAGCAGCCTGCGGTGCTCTGGTGTCATGCACGCCAGCGCCACCGCGCCGGTCATCATCAGCGCATGGAACAGGCCCGGGCCTTTCGATAGCGTCGCGCCGATGATGCAGAGCGCGGCACCTAACAGTTTCTTCCATCCGCCATCGAGCAGGAAACGCAGCAGCAGCCATGAAGCGCTGAGTGAAAACAAAGTGACCCACGCCAGATCCTGCGTCCGCGCGTAGTTCGGGATCTCGCTGGCCAGCGGATGGACTGCGAAAAGCAGCGCCGCGAAGAGCGCCACGCCTTCCAGAGCACGCCCGCGCAGGAAGTCCCGGCCGAAGCCGAAGAGCACGCAGGCCAGCGCCGTGTGCAGCAGCCAGTTCACCGCATGAAACGCCACAGACGAGAAGCCGAAGAGCTGGTATTGGACCCAGTAGCCGAAGGTGGTCCATGTGTTCAGAGGCGACTTCCAGAAATGCCCGTCGCGCAATAGCACGTTGTCGCGGATGGCGGGCATGTCATCCATGTAGAACTGGGAGCCAAGGCACCAGAGATGGGCGAGTGCGCTAGCCGCGATGATGGCGAGAAACGGCAGCCATGGTCGTGGTGCCGTGGCTGGTTTGTCATCACGGCGTTCCGTTGGCATGATGGTTTTCTAACATCCCGCATCCGGGGGCAGGCAATGCTCAATCCAGCGGAACGAAAGCACCGCGCTGGCGTTTGCAGCGGTAGGGCGGGCGGGATTCGTTGGGTTTCCAACCGTTCGCGTTTGCGTGGTCGATGGCCTCGGTGACCATGTCCAAGCTCACGATGCGTGGTAGCTCGGCGATGAGTTCCTGGCCGTTGATCGGTGCGCTGGCTACCACGCGAAGCTCGTTCACAATGCGGTTGTTCTGCATGATCCAGCGGTACTGGACGTCGTGGTGATTGATGGTCTTGTAACCTTTTTGCGGAGGGGGCATTGGCGGCAGCATGGGTGCTGCGGGCCGGGGTGAGAATGTTTATTCTGTACAAAAAAGAGGCCGCCGGGGCACCCACCCCGACGGCCAAGCTGAACAACTTCAACACACCGGCGGTTTTACCCGCCATGTTAATGAGGCTGACAACTGCTGTTCACCCTTACATGAAAACGCGGACTTGCGTACGGTCTTCAGGGTTTATTGACCCCTGGGCTGTGGCAGCGTTCAAAAAAAGCTGAGAAATTTTGCCGCCGCTATTGTGGCACAGCGAAGGTAGGCTCGATCGTAAGAACGAGGTGGGTGGAAGCCGTGAGACACGAAGATCGCATTCTTACGAATGCGCCTACGGTTCAGCGTTTGTGGGTGGGGCGGATGCTGGGCTTCACGGTGCTGTTTGCGGATGGCTGGGCGGGGGGCGGTGTGGCAGTGGTGCCGCCTTTGCCATTTTGGATTTCGCCGGGGGCGGGAAGCACGCCGCCACCATCGGCGAATTTGCGAGCGTCCGGGGTGACCTTATAGCGGGCATCCATGTCCTGCTGGCTATCCTGCAGGGTGCGGTCGTTTGTCACGATGGACGGTTGGATGAAGACCATGAGCTCGCTGCGAGTAGTGGTTTCATTGGTGCTACCGAAGAGGTAGCCGAGATAGGGGATGTCGCTGAGGATCGGGATACCGCTCTTGCTCTTGCCGTTTCTGCCGACGATCAGTCCACCGAGCACGACGGTCTGGTTGTTTGGAACAGTGACGGTAGTGAGCAGCTCGCGAGTGGAGATTTTGGGAACGGTGAGGTCGCCGCCTCCGCCCGCGCCACCTTTGATGGTTTGGGTTCCGTTCTGCTCATCATTGAGAAGGGAGATTTGCATGGTGATCTCTTTGTCCGAGTTCACCAGTGGCTGGACTTCGAGTTTGAGGACGACGTCCTGATAATCGATCTGGGTGGAGGCGTTGTTACTGCTGCCGAAGCTGGTGCTTCCCGTCGGGATGGCGATGCGCTCACCGCTGGAGATTGAGGCCGGCTGGTTGTTGGAGGTGAAAATCGTCGGGCGGGAGAGCACGGTGAAGTCGGAATCTTTTTGGAGCGCCTGGATGAAGATGTTCAGGTTATCGACCCTGCCGATGGCTGTAAGGCCAGAAGCACCAAAGGAGCCGGGATCAAGGAGTTGGGCGGCGGCCGCGGCCGCTCCACCTGTGCCGCCGGTTCCGGTAGTGTTTCTGAGGATAGGAAGTATCCCAGGGAAGCCACCACCCGCACCGCCGTTAACTCGGTCTCCGCGATAAAGGTAACTCACGCCGGTATCATTGCCCTTATCGAGGGTGAGCTGGCCGATGACGGTGGAAATGAGGACTTGGTCGGGTTTCACGTCGATCTGATCGAGCAGGCGTTCGATGATTTCCAAGGCGGGGGGTGGGCCTTGGGCGACGAT
>JANMLQ010000055.1:0-16417 GCA_031372635.1 Akkermansiaceae bacterium
GGAGATTTGGGATTTGGCGTAGGCCATGCCCCAGTCGGCGTCGATGCCCATGACTTCGCCGGTGGATTTCATTTCCGGGCCGAGTACGATGTCGATGCCGGGGAAGCGGTTCCATGGGAAGACGGCTTCCTTCACGGAGAAGTGCGGTGGGATGATGGTTTCGGTGTAGCCGAGATCGGTGAGCTTGTGGCCGAGCATGACTTTCGCGGCGAGCTTGGCGAGGGAAACGCCGGTGGCTTTGCTGACGAAGGGCACGGTCCGTGAAGCGCGCGGGTTGACCTCAATGACGTAGAGCGTTTCGTCTTTGACGGCGAACTGGATGTTCATCAAACCGATGACCTTCAGCTCGCGTGCGAGGTCTTTGGCGGCGCGGACGATCTCGGCCTTGATGCTTTCCGTTAGAGAAAATGCAGGGATGACGCAGGCGGAGTCGCCGGAGTGGATGCCGGCTTGTTCGATGTGCTCCATGATGGCGCCGACGACGGAGGTTTCGCCATCGCTGATGCAATCGACGTCCACTTCGGTGGCGTTGTCGAGGAAGCGGTCCACGAGCACGGGGCGCTCGGGCGAGGCGGTGACGGCCTCGTTCATGTAGCGGGAAAGCTCGGAGTCGCAATAGACGATCATCATTGCGCGGCCGCCGAGCACGAAGGAGGGGCGGACGAGCACGGGGTAGCCGATGCGGTTGGCGATGACGAGGGCTTCGGCTTCGTTGGTGGCGGTGCCGGCTTCGGCTTGCTTGAGCTTGAGCTTGTCTAACAGCACGGAGAAGAACTTGCGGTCCTCGGCGAGTTCGATGGACTTGGGCGAGGTGCCGATGATGGGCACGCCGTGGCGTTCGAGATCGGCGGCGAGGTTGAGCGGGGTCTGACCGCCGAACTGGACGATGACGCCGTGCGGTTTTTCCTGATCGCAGATGTTGAGCACGTCTTCGAGCGTGAGCGGCTCGAAGAAGAGTTTGTCGGAAGTATCGTAGTCGGTGGAAACGGTTTCCGGGTTCGAGTTCACCATGATGGCCTCGTAGCCGAGTTCCTTCACGGCGAAGGCGGCGTGGACGCAGCAGTAGTCGAACTCGATGCCTTGGCCGATTCTGTTAGGTCCGCCGCCGAGGATGATGATTTTCTTTTTGTCGGACTCGCGGGCTTCGTTTTCGTCGCCGTAGGTGGAGTAGAAGTAGGGAGTGTAGGCTTCGAATTCCGCAGCGCAGGTATCAACGAGGCGATAGGTGGGGATGATGCCTTTCGCTTTGCGCTCGGCGCGGACGGTGTCTTCGTGAGTGCCTTTGGACTTGGCGATCTGGCGGTCTGAGAAACCGAGTTTCTTAGCGCGCTTGAGATCGAGCGAGGCGAGTTGTTTGCCTTCTTCCGCGATCTGGCGGAGATGACCGAGGAACCAAGGGTCGATTTGGGTGAGGTCGAAAATTTCCTCCAGCGTGAAGCCGTTCACGAAGGCGGTTTGCAGCCAGAAGATGCGCTCGGCGTTCGGGATCTGGAGCTTGCGGGTGATTTCTTCCTTGGTCGGATTGACCGGCTCCTTGCTATCGAAGCCGAAGCCCCAGCGGCCCGTTTCCAGAGAGCGCAGGCACTTCTGCATGGACTCCTTGAAGGTGCGGCCGATGGACATCGCCTCGCCGACGGATTTCATCGAGGTTGTTAGAACCGGATTCGCGGTGGGGAATTTCTCGAAGGTGAAGCGCGGGATCTTGGTGACCACGTAGTCGATGGTCGGTTCAAACGAAGCGGGCGTCTCGCGGGTGATGTCGTTCGGCAACTCGTCGAGTGTGTAGCCGACGGCGAGTTTGGCGGCGATCTTGGCGATGGGGAAACCGGTGGCTTTGGAGGCGAGCGCGGAGCTGCGGGAAACGCGCGGGTTCATCTCGATGACGATCATGCGGCCGGTTTTCGGATCGGTGGCGAACTGGATGTTAGAGCCGCCGGTTTCCACGCCGATCTCGCGGATGACTGCAAACGAAGCGTCGCGCATGATTTGGTATTCGCGATCGGTTAGAGTCTGGATGGGAGCGACGGTGATCGAGTCACCGGTGTGGACGCCGCAGGGGTCGAAGTTTTCGATAGAGCAGATGACCACGCAGTTATCGGCGTGGTCTCGCATGACTTCCATTTCGAATTCTTTCCAGCCGAGCAGGGATTCATCAATGAGGACTTCGGAGACTGGCGAGAGGTCAAGGCCGCGGGTGATGATTTCCTCGTATTCCTGGCGGTTGTAGGCGATGCCGCCGCCTTGTCCGCCGAGGGTGAAGGCGGGGCGGATGATGAGCGGGAAGGTGCCGATTTCTTCGGCGACTTTTTTCGCATCCTCCATCGTGTGGGCGATGCCGGAGCGCGGCATGTCGAGGCCGATGCGCGTCATGGCTTCTTTGAAAAGTTGGCGGTCCTCGCCTTTTTCGATGGCCTCGGGTTTCGCACCGATCATGCGGACGCCGTGTTTGTCGAGCACGCCGGATTTGTGGAGCGACATCGAGGTGTTGAGGGCGGTCTGGCCACCGAGTGTAGGGAGAAGGGCGTCTGGTTTCTCGCGGATGATGATTTTTTCGACGATCTCAGGAGTGATCGGCTCGATGTAGGTGCGGTGGGCGAACTCCGGATCGGTCATGATTGTGGCCGGGTTGGAGTTCACTAGAATTACCTCGTAGCCTTCTTCCTTGAGCGCCTTGCAGGCTTGGACACCGGAGTAGTCGAATTCGCAGCCTTGGCCGATGACGATGGGGCCGGAGCCGATGACGAGAATTTTGCGGATCGAGGTGTCTTTGGGCATGATGAGTTGGCTAAATTGGACTTGGTTTGGCAGGGAATTTCCCGCTTGTAAAGGGTTGGCTTGCAAACCTTCCACGCGCCGTCCGGGTGGTGGAGAAGCGGGCTTTACTTGGCAGGAGGCACGCTGCCAGGGAAGGCGTTTTTGGCTGGAGCAGTGCCGGGAAGCACCGTTCCGGGAGGCGCGCTGCCGGGCGCAGGAATGCCGCCCGTCGCGGGCTTCATGCCTTGCACCTCGGGACGCCAATCCTTGCCCATGCGTTTGAGGCCGCGGAGGATTTCCTCCACTTTGCGCTCGATCTGGGCATAGGTCCAAACGCCTTGGAATTTGCAGGCCCGGATGGTGCCGGCCATCATGACGACTTTCGGCGGGGTGGTGACTTTTTCGGCTTTCGCAAGTTCCGGTTGGGCGATGACGTCCACGGTGGTGACGAGAATCTGTTTGCCGTATTTATTGGCGATTTTCTTGAGGCTTGCGGCGATCTGTTCGCTCTCGGAATTTTTCGGCTGGTGGTAGTGAAGGATTTCGATGTCGTGGACGGCCTCAGCCGCAGCTTTGGCTTTCGGAGGCGGCGCGGGTTTCTTCGGGAAAAACATCACGCACAGCACAATCACCACGGCAATAAACAGGATGATGCCCCTGCGAATCCAGTTCGCTCGTTCTTCGTTTGTCATCGCCGTTACGATCTTGAAATCCTCTTGTTTCGCAATGCTATTCTCGCCTGCGTCAGTTCGCATCGAAGACGAGGCGGAAGCCGAGATCCGCACGGCGCAGCGAGCGGTCGTCGGTCCATTCGCGGGCGAGCGCGTTGGTACCGGGTTTGAGGTAAGAGCCGCCGATGGCTACCCATTTGCGTTCGCCGAGCGGGTTGGCGGGATTCGGAGCGGGGCGGCGGGTCCACTCGCTGACAGAGCCGGCCATGCCGATGAGGCCGAGCGGCGTGCGGTCGGTGGTTTCGGCGGTGACGGGGAGGAAACCGGACGGTTTCAAGGCGGCTGGCACGGTCACGTCTTTGCGGAGGGCTGCGAACCATTCCTCTTGGGTGGGCAGGCGGGCTTGCTTCCATTCGGCGTATGCGGAGGCATCCCACCAATCCACGCCGACGACTGGCGAATCGAGCGTGACCTGATGGCCGCCCCAGGTACCGCTTGCCTTGGCTGCGGCGTGGAGTGCGGCCCAATCGTCCGGCTGATGTGAGGTTTTCTCCGAGGGTTGGTTTTCGTGATCGAAGGTGCGTTCGCGCTGGTCCTTGGCGAGCATTTCCAGGCGTTCGAGAAAGGTGGCGTATTCGCCGATGGTGACTTCCTGGGCGGAAATGCGGAAGGCGTGGAGTTCTTCATCGGTGCCATCCGGTGTCGGGTGTTTCCCGGCGGGGATCAGGATCGCATCCGGTGTGATCGCGCGGGGCGGGACCTTGGCGGGCTCGGATTTCATGCGCATGGCGAGTGCGATGAGGCCGAGCAGCGAAAGCCCCACGGCCACGCCGATCAGGGCGACCGGCGGCTTTTTTTTACGGGCACGTCCAGCGGACTGGGTGGCGACCGCGGCGGGCTGTGGCTCGGTGAGTTGTTGCTCGATCTGCGTGCTCAAATCACGCACTTGATCCCAAGAAATCGGTGCCTCGATCTGCTCGCCGCGCATCCATGCCAGCAGCGTGAGCAAACGCGTGGTGCCCGGTTGGCCGTCCGCGAGTAGGGCACGCAGCGCCTGGCCGAGATGCGCCACATCGCGGGCGGATTGCTCCGGATCGCGTGGGCCGCCGATGGCGAGATTGTCCATCCGGATCACGCCCTGCTCATCGATGTGGATGTGCTCCAAACCCTGCGACGAAGTGGCCTGGCGGAGCGCTTCATGATGCAGGTGGGCTTCGGAAATCCGGCGCACTACATGGGCGAGGCGCGCGGGTTTGAATGGTGCCGCAGCTTTCACGCGCTCCTGAAGAGTGGCTCCGGGCAGTAGTTCGTGTGCGAAAAAGCACAAGCCCGGCTCGGCCACTGCCTCGAACACCGAGCCGATCAGCGGGTGCTCCACCGCCGCTTTGGCACGCACGTCCGCGAGGAAGGATTCCTGATCGCGCGCCTCTGTGGAGAGCAGCTCGTCCACCAACACACGGCGCGAGACGGAGACTTGTTCCGCAAGCCAGGTGCGGGCGAGGGGAGTTTCTGCAAGCAGCTCTTTGAGCCGGTATTCGCCGAGTTGGCGTTCTTCGGAAGCGGGGTTCATTGGGTTTTGAAAAATCAAGGCTCTGGCAGTGGCGGCAGCACGCCCGGCCCCAGATCCGGTGGCAGGGCGTCCAAGAATTCCGGCGGCGGCATTTCACCCGGCACCGTTGCAGGCTGCTTGGAAATACGGGCTGCCAGATCGCGCGGCCACGCCTGCACATCCAGCACCTCACCCTTGTATTTCAGCGACACGACCTGCCCGTAATACGACCGCGCACCGAAGAGATGATCCGTCTGAAAATCCTGCGGCGGCACCGTGTAGGTGATCCGCAAGCTCTCTTCGCCGCCCGCCCAATCGAAGGGATTCGTCACCCACTGATCGCTCGATGGCTCGTTTTCCCGTGGCACGATTTCGCCCTTCGTCGTGCGGTTGAAAAAGTTCACCGCGACCTCGATCTCACTCACATCCACTTCATCCGCCGGAGCCTTCTGCACCGGAATCGTCAGGATCACACGCTGGCCTGTCTCGTGATTCGGGTCGTTGAAAATCCGCACTCGCCCGAGCGAGAGCTTGCCGAGCATCGCATCCGGTTTTTCAAAACCATCGCGCAGTTTCGCGGCGGCCATGCCATAGAGCGTTCCCGCCCTTTCCACGCCCATTTGGAAGACCTTTTCATAGTGCGCCGCCGCCGTATCGAAGACGCCCATCTGCTCATGCACGCGGCCCAGCTCATAATGCACATTCGGGTCGTCCGGGGATTGCCCCAGCGCCTCCTCCAGCTTCACGATCGCCCGCCCCATATCACCGGAAACGATCGCCTCGCGTGCTTCATTCACCATTCGCTCAGAGCGCGGGTCCGCCACCTGCGGCGTCTGCATCGGCGATGCCGATAACTTCGGAGTTTCATCCACAGACGGCACCGGCGGTCTCGATACCACCGGCGGCGCAGCAGCATGGCCCGAAGTGGGAACGCGCACCACCACCGGCTTTAGCACTTCCTTTTCAATTACGCGCACTTGTTTCGACTCCTCCAGCCGCGTCGCCAGCGCCATCCCGGCCACCAGCAACTGTGTGAACGCCATCATCGCCAGCGCCCAGCACGCCAGCGGAAAAACCGGCAGCCTCCATGCCCTTGTCCCACCCTGCTTCCCGGAAATCATGCGCGCAAGATGAGCAACCCCCTTCCCGCTGTCAATCCGGCTGCTCCCACAGACACACAGGCGCATCCAATCGTATTGCGCGGGCAGCCGTCTTTTTCATTGCCAAGCGGACCCGTGTTTCTAGCATTCGCGCATGATTCCACGCTTGCTCATGATTTCTGCAGCCGCCATCGTGGCCATGGCAATGACATCCTGCTGCTGCCTTTTTTAAAACTCCCTCTCAATAGACCAACCCACCACATCATGAAAAACCTCGCCCTGCTTCTTTCTTTGGCCGCTGTTTCCCTCAGCTTCTCATCGTGCTGCTCAATGTTCGGCACTTCCGCCCAAAACGGCTACTACCGCACGGAATCCCGCCAAGTCAAAACCTGCCGCTATGACATCGTGACCGAAGAAATCGTCATACCGGGCGATGCCAAGAGCGGCATGGGCGGCATGGTCCAAACCACCGAGAAGAAAGTTCCGCGCTACAAGACCGTCACCAAGAAAGTCTGGGTTAGCGGCGGCTCATGCGTCCGTTTCTTCTGCCCGAAAAAAGACAACTGCGGCACCACTTCCGAGTCCACACGCGTTCTCTCAAGCGCCCAAGGCCCAGTCGGCAGCCCGCACATCGGTCTCATCCCGACGATGAAGCCCATCGCACCGTGACCCTCAAACCTAACTGATTTCACGAAGCGCGGCGGAGTCACCTGCTCCCCGCGCTTTTTCGTTTCCACCACCTTCTGTAAAAAGACTGGAAATCACCACCCGTTTTCCCATCCTCTCCGCACTCCATCCAATACCATGTCTGTGAATATCGAAATGCCCAAACTCTCGGACACCATGACCGAGGGAACCCTCGTCAAATGGCACAAACAAGTCGGCGACTCCGTCGAAATCGGCGACGTGCTCGCCGAAATCGAAACCGACAAAGCGACGATGGAAATGGAAGCCTTCGACGATGGAATCATCACTAAAATCCTCATCCAAACCGGCGAAAAAGCCCCCATCGGTGGAGTGCTAGCCATCCTCAATGGCGATTCAGCTGGTTCACCAGCACCTGCCCAACAAGCCGTCACCTCCGCTCCCCCCGCAGCTCAAGCAGCGGCTCCCGTTTCACCCGCACCTGTCACAGCCACACAGGCAAGCGGTGATCGTGTCCTAGCCTCACCGCTCGCCCGGAAAGTCGCGGCCGAACTTGGCGTGAACCTTTCCTCCCTCACCGGCACCGGACCCGCTGGCCGCATCACCCGTGATGATGTCCAGGCAGCCGCCAGCGCACCTGCAAAACCTGCTCCATCCACAGAAGCCGCAGCCGCAGCCGCCCTCGCTGCATCCATCAAATCCAAAGCCGCCGCTCCAAGTCCACAGACTACTCCACAAGCCATCGTCCCCGTCGCAAAATCCGAAGACGAAATCATCCAGCTCAGCTCCATGCGTAAGGTCATCGCCTCGCGTCTGCTCACCTCAAAAACCACGATCCCGCATTTCTACCTGCACATCGAAGTCGATGCCGCACCGCTGCTCGCCCTTCGCCAACAAGTCAACGATCAGGCCGAGAAAACTCACGGCAACAAATACTCCGTCAACGACTTCATCCTCAAGGCCGTCATCAACGCCGCCCAAGCCGTGCCCGCTATCAACGCCTCGTTCGCTGGCGACCACATCGTTAAATTCAAACACGTCGGACTCTCCGTCGCCATCGCCGTCGAAGACGGACTCGTTACCCCCGTCATCAAACAGGCCGAAAGCAAATCGCTACTCGCCATTTCACGCGCTGTGAAAGACTTCGCAGTGCGCGCCAAGGACAAGAAACTCAAGCCCGACGAATTCGACGGCGGTACGATCACCGTTTCCAACCTCGGAGCATGGGGCATCGAGTCCTTCGACGCCATCGTCAACCCACCCCAAGCCGCCATCCTATCCGTCGGCGCGGCGATCGAAAAACCCGTCGTTAAAAACGGCCAGATCGTTCCCGGTCTGCGCATGAACCTCGGGCTCTCCTGTGACCACCGTGTCGTCGATGGAGCCGTCGCTGCGCAGTTCCTCTCGGAAGTCCGCAAACTCATCGAACAGCCCGCCCTGATGCTCTTGTAGAGGGATTGCCAGAACGGAATGCCGTAATCAGTTTCCATGTAACCAATCAGCTGACAGTCAGGAGTCCAAGCTTCAGCTTGTGGAGTCCAAGCTTCAGCTTGCGGATCGTGAAGACTAGCTTCAGCGCGAACTCCTAACAATTCTTTGGTCATACGATCTGAAAGAGCTTACAGCAACGGGGCTACACGTTTTCAGGCTCTTTCTGAGATTACTCTATTTTTGATTTCATAAGATCTTCTTCTTAATCGTGTGAACAAAGTCCAAAAAAGCGTGTTCCCCACTTTCATCATAGGCGTTCCACGGCGATAACAACTTGGGCAAAGTCACCAGTTTCATCTGAATGACCCGCCTTCTTGGGACTTCCAGTTCCGGCTTTCCTCAGTCATTCAGAGTTTATTCCCAACACTTTCCCAAGTTCCTGAGAACGACTGAAAAATCTGCACCGGAACTTGCGGACACAGAGTCATCAGCACATCCTGCCGCCACATGCGGAACGAACAGCAACGCGCGGTAATCACAGGCGGCAGTGGCACGCTGGCCCGTGAAATTGCCTCCAGCCTCTGCATGCCCGGATGGCAAATCGAAAGACCACCGAGAAACAAACTCGATGTCAGCGATGACATAGCCGTTAGAAAATACTTCGCCGGGTTTCCAACCGATCTACTCGTATGCGCCGCAGGAATCACCCGCGACGTACCCTTGCTCCGACTCGATCAACTAGCATGGGATGAAACCTGGGCCGTTAATTTCAACGGAGCCTTGTCATGTGCCGAAGCCGTCCTCCCAAGCATGATCGCACAAGGGCGCGGCCACATCGTTTTTATTTCAAGCCACTCCGCCATACACCCGCCAGTCGGGCAGGCCGCTTATTCTACCGCCAAAGCCGCGTTGCTCGGTCTCACTGCGGATCTAGCAGCGAGGCACGGAGCATCCAATATCCGCGTCAATGCCGTGCTGCCCGGCTTCATGGACACCCGCATGACTGAAACCGTCACTGAAACCCGCCGCCAGCAAGTGCTAGCCGATCATAGCATGGGACGCCTCAATACCTGCCGGGAAACAGCCGCCTTCATCCGCTTCCTGCATCACGAGCTGCCTCATACCTCCGGGCAGTTCTTCCAATTAGACAGCCGCCCTGATTTCCCGTGATTTTCCAAGCTCTGGGGTTGCACAAGCGGAACGATACGCTTTGACTGTCGCTTCATTTGAAATCCCTCAACGCAATCCATTATGAAAATCAGCAACAACAAGTTTTCCAACGAAGAAGTCGTCCTTGATTTCCACGAATACGACACCTGCGAATTCACCAACTGCCGCTTCGTAGTACTCGGTTACGGAGCCTTCGCACTCAACAAGTGCGAGGTCACCAATTGCGAATTCACCTTCGCAGGTCCAGCCGCCAGCGTTATCCAGACCATGGCCACGATCTATCACAACCTCGGCGATCAGGGCAAACAACTCATCGAAGGCACCTTCAGCCAAATCCGCAACGCCAGCGGCAATCCTCCCGCCTGAGAACTACCATCCTCTCTACCATTCTCCAAACGGCGGCTCCTTCACCGGTGCCGCCGTTTTATTTTCGCTGCGCGGTGGGAACCATAGCTGGGACTTGCAGCACCAGTCCGTCCCTCGGGACATCCTGTCCCGAGTTCTACCACTCACCCGCCCAAGCAGTCCAACGGACTTTTTACACCTCGCTCATTCCCGATCTCCGCAGCGTGAGCGTAAATCTCCGTCGTCTTCACATCTGAGTGGCCCAGCAAATCCTGTAGCGTCCGGATGTCCGTTCCCCCACGCAGCAGATCCGTCTCGAAACTGTGGCGCAGCGCGTGAGTCGTCACCCGCTTAGGAATTCCTGCTTCACGCGCTGCCCTACTGATCGCTTCACCGTACACCTTCGCATGCAGATGATGCCTTCTCTCGATCCCACTCTCCGGATCGGTGGACAAGTGATCCGCAGCAAACAGCCACATCCATTCCCACCGCTCGCCAGCCCGTGGCATCTTTCGGGAAAGTGCTCCCGGCAAAGCCACCCCCGGCGTTCCATTCCGCCGATCCTCCTCCCAGAAAGCCCTTGATCTGCCTATTTCCGATCTCAGCGCGTCCTTCAACATATTCGGAACCAACGTCAAACGGTCCTTGTCCCCTTTCCCTGCATGCACCGTCACCACTCCACGCTCCAGATCCACGTCTTTGATTCGCAGGCTCACCAACTCCTTGAGCCGTAAACCCGCGCCATACTGCAGCAGCGCGGGCGTTTTGTAACAATCCTCTAGCTTGCCGATCAATCCCATCAACTCGCTCTTCGTCAGAATCACCGGCTGCCGCTGATCCGTCTTGCGCATCCTGACCAGCAAATCAACGCCCTCCCGCCCGCACACATCCCTGTAGAAAAACACCAGCGCATTGAGCGCCTGCTTCTGAGTAGCGAACGCCACCTTCTCCTTATCCACCAGCACCGAGAGCCATTCCCGCGCCACTGCTTCACACATCACCCGTTGCGCGGTGCCCGCATACGCGCCAAACCGCATCATCCATCCCGCATAAGTCTGCCTCGTCTTCAACGCCAGGCCGCGCCTCGCACCCGTATGATGCACTACATCCCGCAGACGCTCGGGAAGACTCCTCGCATCTCCGCCCTCCTTTTCACAAATCTCCAACCACCCAAGAAACCAACGGATTGCTTCCTCCCACTGCCTCAACTGCCATTCCGGCCGCTCCTTAGAAAGCACCACCTCCTTCCACCAACGCCGCGCCGCAGCCCGCCCCGCGCCAAGATCCAGTTTCCGTCTCCAGTCCTCCATCCACCCCAGAACATATCCGTAAGCCTCGACCTCCCTTACCGAAAGATCCCGAGCCTTCGACAAATCCTCACGCCAATCATAAAACCGCCGCTTCCGGCCCTCCGATCCTTCTTTAGAACCATTCATACGAACACTGTTTCCATGAACCATTCCGTCTGCCAAGAAAAATCTTCCCGCCTTGTCACCGAAGCATTTTCATGTTCCAAAAAGTCAGCCAATCCGTAGCTCGATATCTGTTGTCACGCCTATCCCGACTTCTTTCCCATCCGAGAATCCAAGCCATCCGGCCTTCATCCACAATCCGCTGATTCTCAGACTTCTGAAAATCACATTCTTCATCCTTGCCGGAGCTAACTCGTCTGCTAGCCTCTGACCGTTGAACCAATACACTGTTGGATTGAGAATTGAAGAACCCCTCATACACACATGAAAGGTAAATGCCCAAAATGCGAGCAGCAAGTTTCGCACATCGTCCTGTCCGTCCCAGTAATCCACGACGCCGATACCCGTCGCAGTGGGGTTGCGTTTTTATGCCCACACTGCCACACGATCCTGTCGGTAGGGCTTGACCCGTTGCAGTTGAGTTCTGACACCGCCACAAGGACAGCAGCAATTCTTCAAGGTGGCTGAGACGTTGCGCTTGAAGCATTGCGTCGAAGTTAATTCGTGATTCCATGATTTCAGTAGCCACCGGCCAGCGTCCACTCACGGGCAGGACGCGCCCTCAGAAGAAAATGAAGAGAATCCAACAAGGCGAGGCACCTAACCGGCGGGAACGTCCTCAGTTGAATTCAAGCCACCAGAGCCGCCGGTTAGGTGCTCTTTGACGTTCGGAAGAAAAAATAAAAGAAAATGAAACTCATCGAGATTTCCCACAACATCCACCTGAATACTGAATCTATTTGCAACGTCACCGTGTCCACATCCGAGCGAATGGAGTCCAAAGATCTTGGAGGAGGGTTGCGAGGCCATCCTAGGAAGGTCGGTGAAGAAACGTCGATTTCGATTACCACTTCCGACGGAGTGACTCATAGGGTAGATGCGGATTTTGTTCAAGACGTTCATGATCTATTGTTTCCTACTGAAGAATGATCGCCCTCACGTCGTCACCATCTATTTTAGACAAGAATTTACGAAGTTCCTCAATTTCTGAAGGAAGGAACTCCTTGGTTGAGTTGTCCCTGCCCTTACCAACAAAGAACAATCTTCCATTTTGGCTGTGCAATTCACAATGAGGATACGGAGTTCCTTTTCCTCTATATTCATACACGTCCAGAAACGGCTTAACCCGAGAAGATGAAGAATCCGAACAAGACGGTGCATCCGACGGCGAGGACGCTCCTAGTTGGTTTTCGGGCTTCTCTACCGCCGCCGGATGACCTAAGACGTTCGTTTGAGAATTTGAAGACACATCACCACTATGAGCACGCCCACACTTGAGACATTGCAGAAGCATCTTGCCGACGCGCTTAATCGTATTACCGACCTTGAGCGCGATATGGAGCGGATGCGCAAGAACACCAATACGGCGCTGCGAGGCAATGCCTTCATGTTGGAGACGCTCGTCGCGCACACCGGTTGCAAGGCTCCGGCTGGCCAGTATTTCACGTTCGGAACCAACTTCGACGTGGGTCACCATTGATCCGTCTTCCCGATAGATGCCCGTTGCGATGCTAGGATCACACAGCACACGATATTTTGTCCCGGCTTTGGGTGCCGCCCATTCTGTTGATTTCATGTCGTTTGTGGCCACCGGCCAGCGTCCACTCGCGGGCAGGACGCGCCCCAAAATTGAAGAAAACGAACAAGCCGTCGCGCACCAACGGGCCATAAGCTCCTCAATCACTTTTCAACCTCCTTCTCAGTCGCGCCCGTGGGCGGACATTTAACGTTCGGAAGATAATTAAAGAGCACGCATAACAATGAAAAAATGCCCATACTGCGCAGAGGACATTCAGGACGCTGCCATCAAATGCAAACATTGTCGCGAAATGCTCGACAGCACCCTCGAACCGCCAAAGAACCCCAGACCTACGACAGCACTAATAAGAGTGGCAAGTGGTGAGGTATGGTCAGACAATATTCCAAAAGAAATAGCAGATAAGAGAGAGAGCAAACGGAATACTGTGCTAAGCATATTTACACTTTTAATAGTATTCCCGATCGCTATGTTTTTTTATTCTGTAGCGTTCGGGACGAGCTTCGCCGCAATGGTAGTGCTATTACCAATCGAAGGCGTGGTGGTTTGGCTCACTTGGGTATTCCTCCGTCGTGTTTTACGATGTAATTCCTTTTGGACATTGACGTTGCTTTCGACAGGTCTAGGTCTGGCAGCAGGATGGTATGCAGCATATAGAATGTGCGGTTCGGCACTACTTCAAGAAGTTTGGACGAATTCCGAGAGCAACCTCGGTAGAAAACTCACAGAAGTCGAATCAACCGCTCTATATTCACAAACCTTGGCTACCTCTGAGTTTTGGAGAGTCATTCATCAGAAGGCTTCAATTCCAGCGATTGGTGTATTTGTGATAATTTTAATTGCTATCACAATAATGATACCAAGACGCCAAGCTCTAATTCTCTTGGAAAAAACCAAGAGATCCCAAACCATGAACGACAAATCAACTGAGAGATTTGAAGGCAATAGCTCAACAAAACCTAGTTCATTTCTTGGAATAGGAATGATCGCCTCTGCGACTGGATTAGCGATTTTATTTACTGACGATCCAAACATCGGCTATAAGATCGGGTCGTCATTAGGGCAGATTTTAGGTTCCGCGATTCTAGCACTTCCGCTTTTTCTGATTTGGCGATACGCCACGAATACTGGGCGAATGGCAAACTTCAGCCGATCATTTAATATATTCGCAACGATACTTGTCGTCACATGGTTCCTGCTCTTTGTTGTTGCCAAGAACTTACTTCCTTCTTTTGCTGCCGGATATATTAATGGTCGGGCATCCGTGCATGAATCAATATAGCACTAATATCGGCTACAAACACATCTCCAGAACCGAAGCAATAGAGAAGCACCTTATGACAAACGAAAAATGGCAAGAAATAGTCTCATATATTCTAGGACGCCTTGAGAACGAATCTGAGTTTGACATTGATAAGGAACGATTTTTCGAGCATTTCGGGCTTGAGAGTTCTGACGGTATCGACTTCCTCATGAAGCGAGACTATCCTCGCGAACAATATTTTCATTTGAAGACCGTGGAGTTTCAGTCGCGTCTCGTATTTGTATTTTCGCGTTTAGTCCTGAAGTGAGCGTCCCGAAAATTAAGATTCCGAACAAGACGTGGATGGACAACCCCCACTAGCCCCTCTGTTCTCAATGATTTACCGTAATTTTAACCTCAACCCCGCGTTCGACGTTGGCTCCCGCTAGTGGGGTTGCCATCACTTTGACGTTCTCCAAGAATTGAAGACCAACACCGCCCATGAAACACAATAGCAGGATCGCAAGCATCGAAGGCACGATTGTAACACTCAACGACGGAAGCCGCTGGGAAGTCACGGATATGAAAGCTGGCATGAAGTTGCCGTTTTGGATGTCCATGGACGGAATTGAAGGTGATGATTTTGGGGTTAAGTCTCACCTCACCAATACGAAGCGAAGTGAGACTTTGAAGGCTGAACTTATCCGGTGATGTCTCGGACGCCTGTTGCCAAGTACGTTGACGGTGGCGACCACGGTTGAGCGCACACCTTGACCTCGGTTTGCACCTCATTGGTCGATTCGCCTTTTCGATCTCTCGCGAGATTCATGGCTTCTTCGACCGATTCGGCTTCGACTTTTAGGCGATCCGTGCGGCGGGTTTCGACTTGGACTTCGTATATCATGTTGTTTCTAACGGTCTTGCATTCCGAACTCACCACTCACAGGCAGGTGACGCCTCTCTCAAAGAAAATTAAGACCGGAGAACAAGACGCTCCATCCGACGCGGGGAATCATCCAGTTTGTTTTTCAGTCTCTTTCTGCCCGCGCGGATGAGCTTTGACGTTCTCCAAAGATAATGAAGAGTTTCGCCGTTCCCATTCCTCAATGGCTTTGCCCACAGCCTTTTCTTCCTCGTCGGTCGTTTCCCCGAGAGCGGGATAGCCGTAAGTCACAAGGCCGTTCGGGCGGAACATCATCACAAGTTCATGCCCCATTTCCTTGAGTATCAGCCATGTCTCATAGCTCCTTTTCCACTTCTCCGGTGAGATACCTTTGAAGTCCATGCTTAAGAATTTGTAGTCACTCATAATATGAAAGATCGTGTTAAATTAAGAATTGATAGTCGTGTTGTAGAAGTCACCCTTGTCGAAAAGCCTAAATCAACGTCGGATGACGGGAACGTTACAAGGCATTGGGCTGTGAAGTTTGATGAGCCGATTGAGTTTGAAGAGGGGTTCGAGCCGAGTATTGAAGTTGGATGGTTTGACGGGTGGGTTACTGGACGCTGGGAAGGTATTCCACGGAAGGGCGGATCGACCACCGGATTCATAGCGTTCCCCGAACCAGAATGAAGACCGGAGAACAAGACGAGACACCTAACCGCCGGAAGCGTCCTGTTTGTTTTTCGAGCCACTGCGCGGCGGTAGGTGCTCTTTGACGTTCTCCAAAGAAATGAACACTAATCTCGTAGAAGACGTATTAGACGCGCTCCGAGATGAACTCATCTCGCACCCCATCGCCGAACCTAATTGTGAAAGTCCCATTGAGGATATTTTTCTACGGGAGTTCGTGAAGGTCGCGAATAATGACGCTTGTGTCAGGCGGCAGTATGAAGTCGAGACCAAGGTGGGGAGATTTCGGCTCGATTTTGTGGTGGAATGTTTGGCTCTTGGGTTGACGATTGGCGTCGAGTGCGACGGACGTGATTTCCACTCCGCTGATCGTGACTCGCATCGTGACGCGGCTATAGTCGCAACTCATGTTGTGGATAAGGTGTATCGGCTTCGTGGGCGGGATATCTATTTTAGGATTCATGATTTGTTGGATTTACTGGCGTATTGTGAGCCAGATCTATTTAGCAGTCGTGGACGTATCAACCTGCGTTCGCTGGCGCACCCTTTGGATTTATTTGAGGATCAGAAGGGGCGATGTTCTGGATATTTTCCGTTCATGGCTATCCGTGAATATTATAAGCCAAGAGCTTCCGACTTGGTGGATACCGAGATAGCGGATTATGGACCTTTTCAACCTGCCGTGATATTCTGGACATGAAGACCGGAGAACAAGACGCTCCATCCGACGGCGATACGCATCCAGTTTGATTTTCAGGCTTCTATCCCGCCGCGGATGAGCTAAACGTTCGACAAAGAATTTAAGACACCATGCGAGACCTTAGCGAGCAACACACCATCCTGTTCAAGATCAACCCCGACGATGCACTTGATCGAGTGCAGGTCGCGCTTGATTTCCTGTTTAGAGACACGCAGAGAAGTATTCAT
>JANMLQ010000058.1:0-6962 GCA_031372635.1 Akkermansiaceae bacterium
TGGGTGTTCTGCCACGATTCCAGCGATGGCGTGGCGGAGCCGAGCACAATCGCGCATGGCTCGAAGGCAGCCCGCAGCACTGCCACGTCCCGACCGTGATAACGCGGCACGTTTTCCTGCTTGTAGGTGTTTTCGTGCTCCTCATCCACGATGATCAGCCCCAGATCCGGCAGTGGCGCGAAGACCGCCGAACGCGCACCAATCACGATCCGCGCCACCCCCTTGCGGATACGATGCCATTCGTCGAAACGCTCGCCCTGAGACAAATTCGAGTGCAAAACCGCCACCTGGTCCTGCATCGCCGCAAAGCGCGACTTGAAACGCCGCACCGTCTGCGGCGTCAGCGAAATCTCCGGCACCAGCACCAGCACCGTCTTGCCCATATCCAGCACACGCCGCGCGGCTTGCAGGTAAACCTCCGTTTTCCCCGAACCCGTCACCCCCAGCAAAAGCATCGGCTTCGGAGCAGGCGAGTGGAGGTTTTCCAAAACGGCATCCAAAGCGCGCTGTTGGTCCGGGTTCAGCGAGAGCGGCTGGGACTCCAGAATCTCCTCCACGCCATCCGCCTCAGGATCGCGCCGGACCTCCTCGGCCTCCAACCTCAGCAACCCCGCCTTCTCCAATGCCTTCAATGCCGCCGCCGATCCCTCGCCGAAATCCGCCACCGCAAGCCGCATCCCAGCCGTATGAGCCAGCAAGGCCAGGATCGCATGCTGCTTCGGCGCTCGTTTCGCCAACTTCGCCATCACCAAATCCTCCGGCACCGCATCCAACACCGCCACCCGCCTAGTCTTCGCCGAGTTTTCCTCAGACCTCACCGCCTCCGGCAGCAGCGACCGGATCACCGTCTCTATCCCACAACCATAATAATCCGCGATCCATTCCCCCGCCCGCAGCAGCACCGGCGTAATCAACGGCTCCGGGTCGATCAACGATTCCAGCTCCCGCAGCGCGAAATCCATCTGCTCCCCCTCCGCCACCGCCAGCACCGTCCCCGTCGCAGACTTCCGCCGCAGCGGCACCCGCACCCGGCATCCCGCCCGCACATCCAGCCCCGCCGGCACCGCATAGTCGAAGACCAACTCCGAAGGACCATCGATCAATACCCGCGCGTTCACCGCCCACAACCTGCCCCGACTCACACCCACGTATCAAGAACCTAAGGAGCGGGAACACTCCTGTCCCCGCTTTTCTTTCCAAATCCCATCTTCATCTGCGTTCATCCCGTTCATCTGCGGTTGATTTTTTATCCCACAATAGTTCAAAAGAACACCAAAAAACTTACCATCCCCTATCCAAACAGCTTCCCTGTCACCACAACCAACCCCATCCACTCATGAACGAAACCTCCCCGGAAACCACCACCGCCACTTCCCGTTCCACCGATTACGCCATCTACAAGCCCAACGCCCGCGGCACTGGCGGCGTCGTCCGCTTCAGCCTCAATCGCGCCAAAGCCTCCGTCTTCCTTGATGCCGCATCCCAATCCGGCGAGCGCCAGTTCGACTGGGACAACAAAATCACCATGAAATGGAGCCTCGCAGATCTCGGCAACGTCCTCGCCGCCCTCCAAGGTCGCGTTCCTCAGGCAAAACTCTTCCACCAATCCGAAAAAGCCAGCAGCACCTTCGACCTCAGCTCCCGCAGCGATCCCGACCGCGCCCCCTGGCTCCTCAGCGTCTCCCGACAAGACCCAGCCGATAAATCCCTCCGCAAAGTCACCATCCCCATCACCCACGGCGAAGCCGCCATCCTCGAAACCGCCCTCCGAGCCGCCATCACCCGCCTCCTCAAATGGTGAACGTGGCGGTGGTTTGCAACCACCAAGCCCAAAACCCAGCATTCCATTCAAATTCCAGCCAACAGCCATGTCCGCACAGCTTACCAAGCCGTGAAAATCCAGATTCAAAATAAGGAAGGCAGGAATGCAGGAAAACAAAAGCGTGGCTGGGACTTGCAGTCCCAGTCCGTCGCAGGGACATCCTGTCCCAGCGTATCCAACAAAGCCCCAGCCCTCACATCCACCCTCTTCAAAATTCGCCAGATTCGCAAGATTCGCGGTGCCTTCCTCTTCATCACAAAAGCCAAGTCCACTCTGCTTCATCATCCCCGTTTCTACATTCCTGCTTTCCTTATTCAAAATCTCCCACCAAACCAAAGCAGAGCGTGGCTGGGACTTACAGTCCCAGTCCGTCGCAGGGACATCCTGTCCCAGCGATTCCAACAAAGCCCCCGCTCCACGCGCCCCGCCAAAAACCCTCCAACCCATTGAAAACCAAATCCCCCCTTCACCCACTCTCCCCCTCCTCATGTCCCCTCCCTCCACCTCACGCCGAATTTCACAAATCTTCTTTTCCCAAAAAATTTGCAAAATTTCCTTGCCCAGCCCCTAATCGCGCTGTTTGCTCTTCTCGAAACCTGTGAATCCGCAGCAGCTTTGTGTTCGGTTGTCATCCGCTCCCATCGCTAAACGGCCCACATCGACTAAACCAAACACCTCGACAAAAACCAAATCCCCTGAAAGAAACCTCAATCCACAATCTGTCATGAAACCATACACTTATTCAATTCTCGCCGCGCTCTTCGCCTGTAGCATGGTTCAAGGAGCCGCAACGGCCTTCACCACTCCGGTGGGTTATTATGATTTCGACGCTAAAGCCGGTGGCAACATTTTTGTTCCGGGGCTTATCAATAGTCCTGTTTTTGCAGGTCCAATCACGGCAGCCGCCAATAATAGTTCACCTACTCTTGACACCCTCACAGTTGCGACTAACTCTATTGCGGCAAATGCGTTTAACAAATTACCAGCTATTGTCGCAAATCCTCCGGATCCTGCGGTTCCAGCGAGGGCAACTCACTACGTCGAAATCACCGAGGCAGGCGCTAATCAAGGCGTGGTGATTGATATTGAATCAAACACCAGTTCGGTAATCACTCTTGCTGCCGACATCAGCGCACTTGCGCTGGATGGCACCGAGACGATTTTGGTGCGCCCGCACGTTACACTAGCAAGCACTTTTGCTTCTGCCGAAGCGAACTTAGCTGCATACGGTGACAACGCCACATTTTACAATCCAGACGGAACAGGTGAAACCTACTATTTTATCGCAAGTGGCGAATGGTCCTCCAACCTTGCGTTCAACGACGGTAGCACTCGTCCGATCCCACCTGGGACTGGTATTATTTTCTTCACAGGCGCAGATGTCGCTTTGACTGTAGTAGGAGAAGTCAACAGTTCGGATGTGGTTGTTCAAATTGCTGGTGGTGGGGTAGTCAACATCGTAGGGCCGGTGAATCCTCTCGTTGGGAGCAGTGCCCTGATCAAGGATCTCGGTTTTGCGGACATGGTGGCATATGGCGATAACATTACTATCTACCCTCCCGGAAATTTAGAAACATCTATTAACACATACTACGCTCTTGGCGACGGCACGGTTTCTACCGATTTGATAAATCCATCCAATGATACATTCTCGTTCACCAAAGGCGCTATCTTTAATGCTGGTGCAGATACAGCTTTCAAAGTCAAGGCTGGACTGCCTTGATTGAATTTATGACTGACTTATCTCAATAAAAAACAACAAATTATAAAAAAATACAACCATGAAAATTAAATTAATTTCGGTATTTGTAGCTGCTACAGCGCTTATTACCTCTAATTCGAATGCTGTGACTCTTGCTTTGACAGGCGTCTCAAATACAAGTGTTGGTCTAATCACCCTTGATGCTGATAGCGCAGGAGCCGCTCCTCGCGCGGCTGTTTCAGGCCGCGCCATCTTTGTGTCAGTTACGAATAGTCTCGTAGATGTGGCTGCCTCTATGAATACGCTTCTAGCATCGTTAACTACCACTCCTGGGGCGTTCGATACGGCGCTTAATGGATTGATTGTAGGAAACAACACACTTGAGGCTGCAACAAATCCAGGCATTGTGCGCTCCACTACATTTGCTAGCGGTGCGTTTACTAGTACTGGTAGTGTCCAGTTGGGAAATTCTGGGAACAAGACCTATCTTTTCCTTGTCGCAGAATCGGGGGGGTTCATTACAGGGATTGGTGCATACAATGGGTCTAACGTCCCAACCTCAGGATCCGTAACTTTTAACCCTACATTCGCTACCGATGGGGAAGGAGTTGGAACCTCGGTTTTTTCCGCTGCAATTGTAGGTCCTCCTGCACAACCCATCTCTGGTTTTCAATTGGCAGCAGTAGCTGTCCCGGAGCCCTCCGCCGCGTTTCTTGGTGCGATTGGTGCGCTGGGTCTCCTCCGCCGTCGCCGGATCTGATTTAGGTCGGATTCCAGACAGAACAAATTACTCAAAGAGGCGGGCGCAAGCCCGCCTCTTTTCTTGGGGAGCACACGCGCCCTCGCGTGTTGTCTTCGGTGCCCTCACCGAAGACATTCTCCGACCGCACGAGAGGAAACTGTATCCGCCAGCTCTTCTACCACTTGGCCTTGTTCCATTCCTCCGCGTGTGCGAAGGAACCATCCTGCAAAAATGGATTTTTACATTGCCACCACACCTGCTGCGAATCATTTTTCAAACCTATGAAAAACCAAATTTTAAAGAGCCTGCTGGGATTGAATAGCCTTGGATGGCTGCTCACAGCGCAGCTTCAAGCAGAGCCAGTAGCCGCAGTTACCGATCCAGTCGGTTACATCAAGGGCTCAGCGCACGATGGAAACAACTCGGGTCAGTTCATCTCCACCCCCGTCGGCACTGGCACCGAGACATTGGGATTCGGACTCAACTTGTATGGCATCCGCCTCCACCACAGCATCCTCGCCGCAGGGAATCTGGGTGAATTCGGAGACATGGATGTGCAGCTCGTTCCGAAGGATGCAGCCGTTAAGGAATTGCCGCTGGTAAAGGGTGCCACCTACATCCTAGAAATCACCAGCGGCGCAAAAAATGGCGTGATCCAGGAAATCACCGACTGGCAGGGATTGCAGTTAAAGCTGCCTGAAGCGATCCAAAACGCCGGAGTCAAAACCGGAGACTCTTTCACCCTGCGCAAAGCCCCCACACTCAATGAAATTTTCGATCCCCGGACCACTCCACTGCAAGGCGCAAAGGATGCGTTGGGAGCGGACAAGGTCATGATCCCCCGTGGCATCTCCATGGGAGAATTCCAAGCCTGTTTTCTCCTAGAAGCTCCGGAACTCAGCCGTCGTTTCTGGATCGACATGCAGACTGGCGACCCCATCGGAGACACCCCGCTGGTTTATGCGGATGGGCTAATCATCCAGCGTATCAGTGAGCACCCCATCACCCTCCCCAGCCATGGTGAGGTCAAGACTGGCCCCACCCGCCATAGGGTGAACACCGGCCTGAATTTGGTCGCCACCCCCAACCCGGGATCATCCACTCTCCAGCAACTCGGATTGCAGCACCAAATGCAGAAAAATGTCGACTTCGCAAAAGCCGACAAAGTCTGGCTGCCCGTTACGGGTGGCGGCGGCATGATGAAGCAGTATTTCATCGACGGGTCCGGCGCGTGGGTCGATTGCGGAACTTTTGAAACGGTCACAAATCCGGTGCCCGTAGGCTCCGCCATCCTCATCGAGCGCATCGGAGCGCCCACCCTCTTCATCCTAGGACATCAGGACAAAAAATGATCCTCCATTGACCGTGGCGGCGGTTTGCAACCGCCATGCCCGCTTCATTAGGGTTCTCTGCATATCCAGACAGTGTCATTCATCGTCTATCGCTAATTTCAAAGCCCTGACACCCTTTCGGCATGAAGCCACTACGCGTTGTGATCGACACGAATGTGCTGGTGGCGGCATTGAAATCAAAACGCGGAGAATCCTTCGCTTTGCTCCAGAGGCTGGGAGGGCCGCACTTCATCCCGTTGCTCTCTCCGCCATTATGTGTGGAATACGAGGACGCGCTAACCCGCCCCGGCATGATTCCCGGATTCACAACGGTGGACGCCGGTGAGTTTGTCGATTACATGGTTTCCGTGAGTGAGGAATGTCGCGTGTATTTCCTCTGGAGACCATGGCTGCCGGATCCCAAAGATGACCTAGTGCTTGAAGTGGCTCTGGCAGGAGGTGCCAACCACATCGTCAATTCAAGTTCCCAGACTAATTCAAGTTCCCAGACTAATTCACAATTCAAGTTCCCAGACAAATAGAAAAGAATCTTCTTGCTAGGCGGGAATGCGGAGGTAGAAGGGGAGTATGAGCAGCAAGCGATGGTTGGCCCCTTGGAAGGATTCGGCGGAGAAACCGGCGATTTACCATTGTATCTCGCGTGTGGTGGATCGGCGGTTTGTCTTCGGCGACGAAGAGCAGGAAAAATTCCGCATATTCATGCGCATGCAGGAAAACTTTTCAGGTTGCCGGGTACTCTCCTACTGCATCATGTCCAATCACTTCCATATCCTGCTGGAAGTGCCGCCGATGCCGGAGGCTGGGATTTTCAACGAAGAGCTTCTAAAGCGGCTTTCCGCAACGAATTCGGAGGCGTTTGTAGCCGTGGTGGCACAGGAGCTGATTCAAGCGCATGCTGAGGACCGGGATGAGCGGGTGGCTGAAATCCGCGCGCGTTTCAGCTATCGGATGCACAATCTCAGCGAGTTCATGAAGACGCTCCTGCAGCGCTTCACGCGCTGGTTCAACCGCACGCACAATCGCAGCGGCACGCTTTGGGAGGAACGCTACAAGAGCGTGATCGTGGAAAGTGGCATCGCGGCGCGGACGATGGCAGCCTACATTGATCTCAATCCGGTGCGTGCGGGCATGGTCTCAGACCCGGCGGAGTATCGCTGGAGCAGCTACGGCGAGGCGGTGGGCGGTGGTTCGAAAGGCAATGGCAAAAAGGCGCGGGAGGGATTGGTTAGGGCGTGCATGAGCCATCAGGGAGCGGGTTTTGAATCTGAAAAATGGAAGGACGCTTCGCGGATTTACCGGCGAACGATGGGCCTGGCGCTTGGTCGGAAAAGCGGCAAGGCGGAG
>JANMLQ010000059.1:0-3095 GCA_031372635.1 Akkermansiaceae bacterium
AGTCCAAGTTGAGCCGCGTTCTGATTCCACTTCCCTCAGTTTCAAGTTCAATGCGGTAGCCGGTACAACCTACAAGCTGGTGATCGGATCAACATTCAGCCAGCATCAGTTCACTCTTTTGGCAACAGATCCACCTGTGAACCACGGGCCGGAATCAAGAATCACTTACCCTAAGAAAGGCCAGGTGGTGCCTAGAAGCGGATTCAACTTTGATGGTCTCTTCGAGGACGAGGATGGTGACGCTATCATCGCCTACGAGTTTCTCGTAAATGGGAAAGCTGTCGTGAAAAACAAATATCCATCGAATGAAAGTCTCTTCAGCGGTAAATTGAAGAAGGGGAAACTCACCCTTAAAATGCGCTCCAAAGACAGCTTGGGTAAATGGGGTCCATACCACTCAATCAAGGTCAAGGCGAAGTAGTTTGGGAGCCGTAAAGGAAAGCGCGGGTGCAATCGATGGTTGGCGAATGGTAAGCGACCAAGGTGGCATCTGCGCTTCTCGCGCTCTACAGGGAGAGGGAGCGGCGTACTATCGAGTCGCCATTTCAATTGCCGGCGCGTTCTCATGCGGCTTAAGGATTATCGAGAGTGCTGCCGACAACTGCTGAGAGCCTGTTTGACATTCAAAACGCATTCACTACGGTTTTTCGCATGAATGGTGCCACGATTACTCTGAAAAACGTGCCGCCTGAATTGCATCAGTCGCTCAAGGAGTTGGCGAAGAAGCACAAGCGCTCCTTGAATCAAGAGGCGATCCATTGTCTGGAAGGCGCTTTGTCTTTGCCCGTCCAAGAACGGCCTAGCTTGAGATTTTCTCCGGAGCCGTTTTCGGCAGGGAAAATCCTCCTCCCTCTGGGTGATCGGGCAGAGCGGCAGTAAGACTTGCTGGACCGCGAGTCATGATCGGTCTCAACACAAGCATTTTGGTGGCGCACGCCATCGCGGAACATCCACAGCACGAGGCGAGTCAGCGATGCGATTACTTCGGGGATTCTGGCGGAGTTTATTCATATCGTGACGGATGGGCGGCGTTTTGATGACTCCGCTAGTGGTCTGAAAAGCAAATAATGAAGGATGGGCTTCCAGCCCGTCTCGGAGGTCGGGCTTCTAGCCTGCCGTGTGTAATGTCCAGGCTGGAAGCCCGGACTCCAAAACAGCCAAGATGGCTGAACTCCGTTTTAACAAACACCTGTGCATCCGCCGCCGGATCGTCCTAAGCTCCGCCAGCGATGCATTCTGATACCTCCACTTCCTGGCCGCGCGGTTTCTGGAGCTTGATGTTCACGCAGTTCCAGGGTGCGTTTTCAGACAACGCGCTGAGGTGGCTGGTGGTTTTCCCGGTGCTCGCATCGGCCACGTTGAGCGATGCGGATAAGGACGGCTTCGCATCGCAAGCTTCGCTGCTTTTTGCGGTGCCGTTTTTACTCTTCTCCACTGTCGGCGGCTGGATGGCGGACCGTTGCAGCAAGCGCTCGGTGATGATCGGCGTGAAGATTTGCGAGGTGGGTATCATGCTCTTCGCGGCGCTGGCATTGGCATGGGAGAAACAAGGGCTGCAACTCGCCGCCATCTGCCTGATGGGTGTTCACAGCACGTTTTTCGCACCGGCGAAATACGGCATCATGCCGGAGGTGCTGCCCGTTTCCAAACTGTCCGCAGGCAATGGCATGCTCGAGTTGCTCACCTTCATCGGCATCATTCTCGGCACCTTCACCGGCGGTTGGCTGGCGGAAGCGCTTGTGCATCGCGAGGGCTGGGCAGGTTTGCTGTTAGCTTTACTCGCGGCAGTCGGAGTGTGCATCAGCCTCGGCATTGAGAAGGTGCCCGCTGCCGATCCCTCGAAGAAGTTCAACCCTAACATTTTTGGCGAAATCCTCGGCAGCTTGCGGGTGATGAAACAGGATCTCGACTTGTGGCGCGCCAACTGGGGCAACACTGCGTTCTTCTTCGTCGCCACGCTGGTGCAGATCAACCTCGCGCTCTACGCGCAGAAAGTTTTCCACCTGCGGCCCACTGAGCAGGCGTGGTTGCAGGCTTCGTTGAGCCTCGGCATCGGCGTGGGTAGTGTGCTGGCGGGTAGGCTTTCGCGCGGCCGCATCGAATACGGGTTGATCCCGCCCGGCGCGTTGCTGATGGGGCTGGCGGGTTTCTGGCTCGGCTGGCCCGGCATTGAAAAATCGCAGTTCACCACCGCTCTCGCTCTGTTAGGTTTGGGCGGCGGACTGTTCATCGTGCCTGTTGTTTCCGTGCTTCAGCACCGCCCGTCCGCACAAACCAAGGGCGCGATGCAGGGCGCGGCGAGTTGGTTGTCATGGGTCGGCATCGCGGCTGCGGCCATCACGCAGACACTGCTTTCCACTATGGCGCACCTCAGCTACGGCCAGATCTTCTGGGTCTGTGGCGGCGTTTCCGCACTGGCGGGGATCTTCGTTGCATGGTCGCGTCCCACTGCGGTGCCGGAGATGCTCTCACGCTGGAGAAATCGTTAGGGCACACGGTTTTTCAAGGCCGAGGATTTTCCGATAATTCCGCAAGACGATACCGCTTCCTGACGGTATCCTCTGGTCACACCAGCACATCCATGAAACCCACATCCCTCACCACCATCGCCGCGTTGATCCTCATCGGAGCCGGAGGTTTCATGGCGGGCCGCATCTCATCATCATCCAAATCCGGAGATGCAAACGAGGAGCGCTCAGGGAAAACGTCACGCATTTCGCAGTCAGCATCCGCAGAAACATCCGGCGGCTTGGTCAGGAAATCCCAGCGCTCCGAGCGTGGCGAGCGTATGGCACGCACGGGTGTCGGCTCTGTCAAAGACCGGCTCGCCAAGCTGGAAGGCATCATCCGTGGTGAGAACGCGCTGGACCGGAACCGCGCGTTGCTGGCCTTCATTGACCAACTCGGGCCGGGCGATTTCGAGGAAGCCGTCGCACGCTTTCGCAGCTTCGGCATCACTGAAGAACGCGGCGGCGAATACTCGCTGCTGCTCTCCGCATGGGCGAAGGAAGACCCGATGGCCGCCCTAACATACGCCAACAGCAATCGTGCCGCCACCAATACGATTCTCTCCACTTGGGCATCCACCGATCCCG
>JANMLQ010000095.1:0-44218 GCA_031372635.1 Akkermansiaceae bacterium
CGTCCAACGCGACAGCAGCGTGCTGGCTGGTGATCGTCCAGGGCCCGCCGGCTCTACAAGCGCTTCACCCGGATGTTCCGGTACTCGATCTTCATCGGCGGGCCGACGTGGACCTGCACGCCTAACAAACCTTTCGCAGCGCGTTTCTCCGGGTCCTCGTCGCGCACTTCGGACATGAGCACGCCGTTGACGAAGTGCTGGAGCAGGTTGCCGCGGGCGATGATGTGGACCTGGTTCCAATCCTCCTTGAGGATCTTTTTCTGGAGTTCCGTGCGGTCGCCGATTTCGCGGACAAGTTCGGGCTTCGCGCCGGGTTTCAGCAACACGCTCTGGCCGCGATAGGCGAGGAACTCGCGCCCTCGCTCCTCGTAGTTCTGGCCGCTCCACAGATCCTTGCCATCGATGTCGTGCTGATAGCCCTGCATCGCCCATGGGATGGCGGGGACTTCCGCGCTGCGGTAGTTGATGCCGCTGTTGCCCTGGGCGGAGACGCGGTATTCGAGTTTGAGTTCAAAGTCCGCCAGCTCGCCGCCGCGCCAGATGATGAAGGAATTGCGCTTGAGCAGGGTGTCCGGGCGGACTTCGCCGATGAGTATATTGTTTTCCGCCTTCCAGTAAACCGGATCGCCATCCCAGTTCTTGAGCGTGCCATCGAAGATCGGCTCGAATCCATCGGCGGCGTGCAACGAGGTGACGAGCAGAGCGGCGAGCAGCGTGTATTTCATGCGAGGAAACATGCGCCCGCACGGCAAGCGGTGGCGAGGCGGAATTTTCACGGGCTGTCGCTTGACTGGTGCGGCATCGGGCTATGTTTGCGGCATGATTCGATACCTGTTGCCCATCGGTGCGGCGATTTTGCTGGCCTCCTGTTCATCCCTGCCAGTTCCGGGGCATTCCACCGCAGTCGCTCCGTCGGAATCCGCACGGCGGATCTTGAAACAATCGGCCGTGCGCCATGGCGATCCATGGAAAAATTACCGCGAGGTGAAGGTGGCATACAAAGGCGAGTGGTCTCCAATCGCAGAGCGGCTGCAACCTGTGCTTACGGACTCCGGTTTCCGCAAATCGTCGGTGGAAATCTATCAGCCCGGAACCGGTAATGTCCGGCAGGTCCACACGGGGCCGTCAGGAACGAAAACTGTCGGACGCATGAGGTCGGATGTCAGCGTGGGTTTCAACGGCAGCGCTTCCTCCGATCGTGAGGTTCTTGATTCCGCCGCACTGGTGGCGGATGCCTACACGGCCTTTTTGTTTGGACCCTCATGGCTGTCGAGAAAAGGCGCGGACTTCCGCCTGATCGGTGAGCGTGCGATGGAGGGCGGGCAGTGCCACTTGATCGAGGGCCGCTTGTCACCCGGCTTCGGCAATGCGGACCAGGATCATTTCATCGCATGGATTGGGAAGGATGATTTCCTGATGAAACGCCTGCAATTCACCCTGAATGGCCTGGGTTCCACCCGTGGCGCCGATGTGGATGTTGTCTTTTCCGGGCATTGGAAAGCGGGTGATGGCTCGGTTTGGCCCGGACAATTCGTGGAATACATCCAGCGCCCGTTGCTGGTAAAGGCTCATCAGTGGCACATGACTTCATTGAAAACCTGCCGCAGAGACATCTCCCGCTGAATCGGGTCGCGCGCGGATTTTCCCTCGCCTTGAAAACTGCGTCTGGTATAAACGTTCTCACTGCCATGTCCGAACCATCATCATCCTCGCGTCGTGAATTCATGAAGGTGGCCGCCGCCGGGGCGGTGGGTGCGCTTTGCACCACGACGGGACATGCGGCGGATGTGCCGAAGGTGAAACTCGCGGGTTTGAACGTGCCACTGCTCGGCATGGGCACGGGTGTGAAAGCCGGCGATCGTAGCAACGCGCTGCAACGCTCTGGTGAAAAAAATTTCCTCGATACCGTGCGTCATGCTTATGACGAAGGCGTGCGTTTGTTCGATTGCGCGGATTCCTACGGCAGCCTGCCGATGGTGGCGAAGGCGCTCGAAGGCAAGCCGCGTGAAAGCTACGTGCTCGTTTCCAAAGTCTGGTGCCATCCGAAGGGCGGCATCCCGAATGACGAACCGCGCGATGACAGCATGGCCGTGATTGAACGCTTCCTGCGCGAGGCTGGCAGTGAATACATTGATCTCGTGCAGCTCCATTGCCAGACCGCCGCGGATTGGACGAAGACCTATCGCCCGCACATGGAGGCACTTTCGGAGGCCAAGAAAAAGGGCTGGATTCGCGCGCACGGTTGTTCCTGCCACAGTCTGGAGGCGCTGGAAGCCGCAGCCGTGGATCCATGGGTGGATGTGGTCCACACCCGCATCAATCCCTGGGGCGTAGCGATGGATGGTCCTGCGGATGTCGTCGTGCCAGTGCTCAAGAAAATCCACGCTGCGGGCAAAGGCATCATCGGCATGAAACTCATTGGCGAGGGCAAGTTTCGCAATGATCCCGCGAAGATCGATGAAGCGCTGCGTTTTGTGTTAGACCTCGGCTGCGTGGACGCTCTGATCGTCGGCTTCGAGAAGCAGGAGGAGATCGTCGATTACAAACAGCGGCTCATCGCCGCGCTTGCGAAGAAGGCTGACAAGGCATAACAACCGATCACTGGATCGGTGCGAAAAGCCGCGCCGCACGAGTGGCGGCCCGGAACAGGAAAGGCTTGCCGGTGATGTCTTCCAGCTTCGCCTCCCGCGCGTGAAGGAAGTCCGTGGATAGCATTTCCGTCACCTCGCGCACGAAGGTCGCATCGGTAGAGAACGCTGTGATTTCGAAATTCAGTCGGAACGAACGGTTGTCCAGATTCGCAGTGCCGACTGCGGCCAGCCGCTCGTCGATGAGCATGACTTTTTGATGAAGGAAACCTTTGTGATAGCGGAAAAACCGGATGCCGTAGGGGATGGACTGCTCGTAATAGGAAAACGCGGACAGCCAGACTAACAGATGGTCCGCGCGCTCCGGCAGCAGGATGCGCACGTCCACGCCACGGATGGAGGCGGTTTGTAACGCAGTGAGCACGCCCTCATCCGGCACGAAGTATGGCGATGCGATCCATAACTTGCGCCGCGCTGTATTCGCAGCCTCGGCCACGAGCAGTTGCCATGAATCCGCCGGGTCCGCCGGGCCGGTGGGAATCACCGCCGCGATCTGATCCGCAGGCTCCGCACGTGTGTCCCAGTGCAGCTCCGGCACCTCGTTCGCCGCCCAGAACCAGTCTTCCAGAAACACAAGCTGCACCGCCTGCACCACTGGCCCGCGCATTTCCAAATGCGTGTCCCGCCACTCACCGAAGCGCTGGTCGCGGCCCATGTATTCGTCGCCCACGTTCAGGCCGCCTAGCAGCGCCACCTTGCCATCACTGACGACGATTTTCCGATGGTTGCGGAAATTCAACTGAAGGCGCGACCACCAGAAGCGGTTGATGCCGAAGGAATGGCACTGCACTCCCGCTTCGCGCATCTCGCGCAGGAACTTCCGTGGCAGCTTGTGCGAACCGATTTCATCAAACAGGAAATACACCTTCACCCCGGCGCGTGCGCGCTCGATGAGAGCTTGTTGGAAACGAGTGCCGAGCTTGTCGTTCTTCACGATGAAGAAGTTCACGCACAGATAACTCTCCGCTTCTTGGATGGCGCGGAAGATCCGCGCGAAGGTCTCCTCGCCGTCGATCAGCAGTTCCAGGTGGTTGCCACGCGTGAAGGGCAGCCCGCCTAACAGATGCGCCGCGCGCTCGAACGCATCGTCCTCGGGAATCTCCACCTCCAGTTGCCTCAGCCGCTGGTGCATGCCCTCCGCCAGCTTCGCAAGCCGCTCGTCCTTGCGCCGCCGCCCGCCGACGTTGCCGGAGAAACGCGTGCGCCCTATCAGCCAGTAAAGCGGGATCGCCACCACCGGCAGCACGATCAACGAGATCACCCAAGCGATCGTGCCCTGCGACGTGCGCACATGCATCAACGCGTGCAGCATGTGCAGGATGCCGACGATTTCAAACGCCACCAACAAACTGATACCGACCCACGTCTCGACTTCAATATCGTAGGGCCACATGCCGGTGAAACTAACACCTCGGCGGCATCAGACAAGCCATCATCCCCCATGGACTGCGTGCAGCAGGCTGCACGCAGTCCATGGCAGAATGTAGCTTGCCAAGCGGCGGCGGCTCGTTTGCCCTGTCCTCATGTTGAAAGTTCTCTGCTTCGCACTGCTCACGCTCTCGCTGCCCGCCCAGTCGCTCGATCCCGCGCCTCCACCGGCTGGCATGATTTTAAAGAAGGGCGACCGCCTCGCAATTTGCGGAGACTCGATCACCGAGCAGAAACAATACTCCGTCATCATCGAGAGCTATCTCACGGCCTGCTTGCCGGAAATGGAAATCACCTGCCGCCAGTACGGCTGGAGCGGCGAAGACGCGGCCGGGTTTCTCAAGCGCGTAAAGAGCGATGTGCTGCGCTTCAAGCCCACCATCGCCACCACTTGTTATGGCATGAATGATTTCCGCTACGTTCCGAAAGACGATGCGATCGCCACTGAATATCGCGACAACCTCACTGCCGTGGCGCGCATTTTCAAGGACAGCGACTGCCGCCTGATCCTCGGCTCCTCCGGCATCATCGACTCCGTGCCGCACTGGGTGAAGAGTGCCAAGGGCACGCAGCAAGATCTCAATCTCGCGCTCGCGAATTTCCGCAACATCGCACTCGGCGTCGCAAAGACGGAACAGGTTGGTTTCGCCGATGTCTATCAGCCGATGCTGATTGCGGACGTAGAAGCGAAACGAAAATTCGGCCCGGATTTCAAGATCGCGGGCAAGGACGGCGTCCACCCCGGCTGGGCTGGGCAGGTTCTCATGGCGCGCGCATTTCTAACAGCGATGGGTGTCAGCGGTGACATCGGCATGATTACTTGGGACGCCACCACCGACAAAGCCACGGCCACCGACGGCCATGAAATCCGCGCCTGCTCCGGCGGCAGGCTTTCGCTGCGCAGCACGCGGCTGCCCTTCAGCCCCGGCCCCGGCGATGCCACGCGCGATGACTCGATCCGCGCCGGTCTCGCGCTCGTGCCCTTCGATGACGAACTGAACCGCTTCATCCTAAAAATCACCGCACCCAAGGCCGCCGCCTACACCATCACCTGGGGCGACGTTTCCAAACGCTACAACGCCGCAGAGATGCAAGCCGGAGTTTCGCTCGCGAAGGATTTTGATAAGCATCCGCTCACTCCCGCCTTCCAGGAAATCTGGAACGCCGTACACGCCAAGCAGAGCTACGAAACCCGCCAGATTCAAACCCTCGGCCACGGCCCAGAAGCTGCGGCGGATGCCGATGCCACCTTCGCACTCACCGAGAAAACCCGCGCCCCGCTCGCCGCCACCATCCGCGCCGCGATCAAACCGGTGGATCACGAAATCCTCATCACCCCCGCCGAGTGATTACGGCGTTGGGCAAAACAGGTAGCAGAAAACTGGATGCGTGTCTTACCGCGAATGGACGCAAATGAACGCGAATTTTAATAACTGGATTCTCAAAATCTGGCATTCGATTCAAAGCCCTTCTTCATTCGCGTTCATTCGCGTCCATTCGCGGTTGAAAAATTTCTAGCCCGTCCGCCCTGATTTTTCGCGTGATTTAATGAACTTGCCGGAATGTCCGGGATCGCTAAGTTCCCGCAGTTCTCATCCCTCATGTCCGGTCTTCCCACCTTCATTCAAGTCATCATCCTGATCGCCGTCGTCGTCACGGTGTTCAACATCATCATCTTCGTCCACGAACTTGGTCACTTCTGGGCTGCGAAATGGCGCGGCCTGCAGATCGACCGATTCCAGATCTGGTTCGGAAAGCCGATCTGGAAAAAGGAAGTCAACGGCGTGCAATACGGCCTTGGTTGGATTCCCGCCGGTGGATTCGTCGCGCTGCCGCAGATGGCCCCGATGGAGGCACTCGAAGGCGGTGAGAAACCCGCCAAGCCGCTGCCGCAGATCACTTGGCTGGACAAGGTGATCGTCGCCATCGCTGGGCCGCTGTTCTCGATGCTGCTCGCGCTGGCCTCCGCAGTGATCGTTTGGAAAGTCGGAAAGCCGAAGGATTTTGTGGACACCCAAGTCATCGGCTTCGTCGAGAAAGACAGCCCCGCCGACAAGGCCGGATTGAAGGCCGGCGACAAGATCATCGAGGTCAACGGCAAGGTGGTCCATGGCTTCGGTGGCTCGCTCGATTCCATTTCCGAAAGCATCATCCTGAGCCGCGGCAATGAGATCCGCTACAAAGTCGAGCGTCCCGGTGAAACTCAGCCGCTCACACTCACTTCCGGCTTCGAGACGGATGACAGTAACTTTTTCAAACGTCTCATCACCTTCAAGCGCAGCGAACTCCGCAACATCGGCATCGACAACGCCGGGCCGACCATCATCGGCAGCGTGGCACCCAAAAGCCCTGCGGCCAGAGCCGGACTCGCGGTTGGTGACCAGATTCTCTCGGTGGATGGAATTCATTTACACAGCTTCCGCCAGTTCAGCAAATACGTGGGAGACAAAGGTGAAGCCACGATCAAGCTGGTGGTTAAAAGCCCGAAGCAAGAGCCGCGCGAAGTCGAATTGAAGCCCCTGCGCCCGATCAAGCCGGTTAATTCAAAACCCATGATTGGCATTGGTTTTGACAGTTCTTCGGAAGTGGATGTGCGCATCGTCAATCCCGAGCCACTGCAGCAGGTGAAAGACAGCCTGCACATGATGTGGATCACCATCACTGGCGTCATCGCGAAGGATTCCAGCATCGGTGTGGATCATCTCAGCGGCCCTGTCGGCATCGCTAACATGCAGTTTCAGCTTCTCCAGATGGATGATGGCTGGCGGCGCATTCTTGCCTTCATGGTGCTATTCAACGTGAACCTCGCCGTGCTCAACATGATGCCCTTCCCGGTGCTCGATGGCGGCCACATCACACTCGCCATCCTGGAAAGAATCGCTGGCCGCCCAGTGAAAGCGAAGCCATTAGAAATACTACAGACTATCTGTGCGCTCATGCTCATCAGCCTCATGCTTTTTGTCACCACCAAGGATTTCGGTGGCATCGGATGCAGCAAGAAGAAGAGCGAGGAGATCGTTTTCCCTGAGAACTGATAGCTCACGGCACGAAGAGCACCTTGCCGTAGCGTTCCGGGGCTTCCAGTCTGGCGAGTGCTTCGCGATATGACTCCAGCGGAAACGTGCGATCCACGGGCTGCACGAGTTTTCCGGCGGCCACACGGCTCGCGAGATTCTGATAGGTGGCGCGCACTTCTTCTTCGGGTGCGTTTTGCACCCACTTCGTGACCCATAGGCCGCGCACGCGGATGTCGCGGAAGATGAGCAGACCATTGGGAAGGGTGAGCGGCTTGCGGCCCATCGCGCCGTAGGTGATGTGGCTGCCACCCTCGCGCAGTAGCTTCATCAGCCGCAGTGCGCTGTCACCGCCCACGGCGTTGAAGGCAAGCGCGGCATTGGCTCCGCCGAGCATGTCCTTCGCAGCCTGCATGCCTTCGTCGTCATCGGTTAGAACGTGATCGGCACCGAGAGCGGTGAGCTCGTCGATCACCTCGCAGCGGCGGACGAAGGAAATGGTGCGGATGCCGAGATCGCGCGCGAGTTGGATCACGCAGCGGCCCACGGCGGAGTTGCCGAGGTTTTGCACGATCCAATCACCGTGGCTCAGGTTTTCAAAACCATGCAGCAGTCGCCACGCGGTGGCAGGGTTCACCTTGAGCATCGCAGCCTGCAAGGGATCGATGTCTGCGGGCAGCTTGATGAGTGAGTCCGCTGCAACGGTGCTGTGGCTGGCCCACGTCGATGCGCGGTGCAGGAAGATCACGCGCTCTCCTGTTAGAAAATCAGGGCTGCCGCTGGCTTCCACCACGCCGCAGCCCTCGATGCCGGGCACGGCGGGCAGCGGTGGCTTCACGCCGTAGGTGCCCTCGATGGTGTTGAGGTCCGCCGGGTTGATGGGCGCGGCGTGGATGCGCACGAGCACTTCGCCCGATAGCGGCGCGACGGGTGTGAAGTGTTGGAGTTCGAGCACTTCGGAGGGTTTGCCCGTTTCATGGAACACGAGTTGCATGTGCGCACTTTGGCAGAACAACGATGCGGGCCAAGCAGGAAGCTGCCAAGGCTGATGCATCTACAAATGAAAGCTCATTCGAGAACAGCCGTCATTGAGCTTACTCCGTCTTATTTGCGTCCCTTTGCGGGTTCTGCGGCTTTGCGGTAAATCCAGTGTATCCTGCGATGCCCTAGCTCTGTGTGCAGCGTGGTTGCCGCAGCGGCGGAAATATTCCACTTTCACGCCGATGAGCAACGTCTTCCATTGGCCGGATTTTTTACCTGCGTTTTCAATCGCGGCGGAGCAGGCGGGTTTCACACCCACCGCGTTGGCGGAAACTCCGGCGGGACCGCTCATGGCTTGGGAACGCGCGAGTGCGGGACCACGCGTTTATCTTTCAGCGGGCATTCATGGTGACGAACCGGCGGGGCCGCTTGCTCTGTTGGAATTGATGCGTGCAGGATTTTTTACGGAGGCCATCTACTGGGTGTTGTGTCCCGCGTTAAACCCGACCGGTCTCGCCGTAGGCACGCGCGAGAATGCGGCGGGCATCGATCTGAACCGCGACTATCTAACAAGATACACGCCGGAAGTGCGCGCGCACGCGGCATGGCTCGAAGCGATGGAGGAGCCGCAGCTTTTCCTCTCGCTGCATGAGGATTGGGAAACGCGCGGTTTCTATTTCTATGAAATCAACCTGAGCGACGATGATTCGCAGCGCGCTGACTGCATCATCGAAGCGGTGAAACCGTGGTTTGCGCCGGAGAGCGGGCCGGAAATCGACGGCCATGAGTCGCGTGCGCCGGGCTGGATCTTCCACGCGGCGGAGCCGGATCTGCCGGAGGGATGGCCGGAGGCGATCTTCATTGCGAAACTCGGCTGCCCGCTCTCGTTCACATTTGAGACACCCAGCCACGCGCCGCTCGCATCCCGCGTGGCCGCCCTTTGCGCTGCGGTGCGCACGGCGTGTGGTCATCTAAGCTGAATTCGGGAGTCGAATATCGGATACCTGCTTTAAAACAACTGAAGCACTGAGAACCACTGAAGGAACTCCTTTGGAAATCAACCGTTCTGATTGGATTATTGGCGTGCTTCTTCGTCCCAACGGGACGGCTCATGCCAACCCGGCACGCGGTGCCGGGTTTCGACATCGCCCGCCATTCCGTATCCTGAAAGGACACCTCATGCGGCTTACGCTCCGACATCCGAAGACCACATGAAGCGTCCCTACAGGACGCGGTTCCTTTGCGTGCATGAAGCCCCGCACTTCGTGCCGGGCTGGTATGAACCGTCCCCACGGGACGAAGAGCAAGGCACCGCGAATCTGGCGGATCATGCGGATCTTGAAGACGGCGCATGAGTGGAGATGGAGTTTGTAAATCTACATTCGCCAGATCCGCGGTGCCTTGAATTCTTAAAATTCACCCCGCGCAAAGAATTGAATTGCAAGTTTCGATTTTTCAGAAATATTTGAAACCAATGAACGCCGCTGCCGACGCACTGAACCAGTCACGGGATGAGTTCGTGGCCCAGTGGGGTGCCTTGGGCACGCAGTGGGGGATCAACCGGACGATGGCGCAGATCCACGCGTTGCTGATGACAGCACCGCAGCCGCTCTCGACCGACGAGGTGATGGAGGAGCTGCAGATCAGCCGTGGAAACGCCCACACGAATCTGAAGGAGCTGGTCGCATGGGGGCTAGTGCGGATCGTGGTGAAAAAGGCGGAACGGCGCGAGTATTTTGAGGCTGAGAAGGAAGTTTGGAAAATTTTCACCATCGTCGCCCGCGAGCGGAAACGCCGTGAGATCGACCCCGCGCTGGCCGTGCTGCGGAAGTGCGCCGAGGACAGCGAGGAAATCGACTCGCCGGAGGGGAAAGTCTTTCACGAGCAGATGCGCCAGCTCGAAGAGTTCGTGGAATTCGCCTCCAAGATGTCTGACAAGATCGCATCAATGAAACACGGTTTCGCAATCCAGATGGCCGCCAAACTGCTCGGCTAACAAAAAATTTTCCCGATAACTTTCTGTAATTTCTGAAAAATCGGGAACGCCAAAAACAAACAACGAAAGAAAGGACCACCGAATGAATGCCACAGTCATCACTTACGGACTCTATCTCCTCATCGCCCTGCCGCTCACCGTGTGGGTGGCGCGGACATTATTTCAAAATGGCCGGGTGTTCTTGATCGATTGCTTTCACGGCAACGAATCGCTGGCGGACAGCGTGAACCGCCTGCTGCTGATGGGTTTCTACCTGGTCAACTTCGGCTTCGTGTCGCTCTATCTGAAACTAGCGCAAGAGGTCGATCAGACGCGCGGGATATTTGAGGCGTTGAGTGCCAAGATCGGCGTGGTGCTGCTGGTGCTGGGTGCCATGCATTTCTTCAACTTGTATGTCTTCACGCGGATGAGGAAACGCGCGACTTGGCAGATGACTCCGCCACCGCCGCTGCCACCCGCTGGCATGGTCGGGAAGTTCTGATCCCGAAAAAGATTTTGAACCACAGATTACACGGATTGACACGGATGATGAAGAGGCTGCGGAAACGATTTCCAAATCTGATTGGTGCATTCTAAAATCCGTAAAATCCGTGTATTCCGTGGTTCAAATCTCCGACAAATCACTTTTACAACTTCTGATTCCTAGATGAACGCACTCACCATCTTCTACGATCCGCATTGCGGACTGTGCGCGGGATTTCGCACTTGGCTGGAGGGCCAACCGAAGCGCGTGCACGTCGAGTTTCTCGGCTACGATAGCGCGGAGGCGGCGGCACGTTTTCCAGGGCTGATGAAACTCGGCGCAGACCGCGAGGTGGTGGTGATGTCGGACGATGGCCATTGGTGGCAAGGCACCGGCGCATGGCTCACCTGTTTGTGGGCGACCTTCGCTTATCATGATTGGTCCTACCGTCTCGCCTCGCCCGCCCTTCAGCCGCTTGTTAGAAAAGCGGTGCATCTGATTTCCGAGAACCGCCTCAGTTTGTCCCGGTTGTTCAGCTTGAAAGCGGACGATGCGCTTGCCGAAAGCCTCCGTTCACTGCCCGAGGCGGAGTGCGCGGATGGAGCCTGCCAATTTTCACCAACCCAACCTTTCACATCATGAATCCAGTCATCGTCATCTTCGGAGCCAATGGTTTCCTTGGCCGCTATCTGAGCCGTCATTTCACCCGACAAGGGAGAGAGGTGGTCTGCATCGCCCGCAAGCGCGAGGGCTGGAGTGGCGACGGGATGTTTCTCGAATGGGATGGCAAAACGCCCGGCCCTTGGGAGCTCGCACTCGAAGGTGCGGAGGCGGTGATCAATCTGGCCGGGCGCAGCGTGAACTGCCGCTACACTGCGGAAAACCGCCGCCAGATCTTGGAATCGCGCGTGGAGAGCACGCGGGCGATTGGCCGGGCGATCGCGAAATGCAAAGTCGCCCCGAAGGCATGGCTGAACGCGGGTACGGCGACGTGGTATCGCCACGCGGAGGACAAGCCGCAGGATGATTGGCTTGGCGAGCCGGGCGATGGCTTCTCGTGCGAGGTGGCGCGGGCATGGGAGGAGGCGTTTTTCAGCGCGATGGTCCCTGCGGAAACACGCAAGGTGGCGCTGCGCATCGGCATGGTGCTGGCGAACGAAGAGGCGACCGTTTTCGACGTGCTGCGCAAACTAACAGCTCGTGGCCTCGGCGGCGCAATGGGCGCGGGCACGCAGCGGATCAGTTGGATTCACATGGAGGATTTCCTGCGCGCGGTGGAGTTCGTGGTGAACGATGCGTTTCTTTCCGGCACGGTGAACGTGACCGCCCCAGACTTCCCGACGAACCGCGAGTGGATGCGCGTTTTCCGCGAATCCGTGGGCATGCCGATCGGACTGCCCGCTGCGAAGTGGATGCTGAAAATCGGCGCACGCCTGATGCGGACCGAGACCGAACTCGTCTTGAAAAGCCGCTGGGCGGAACCGCTGCGGCTGCGCGATGAAGGCTTCCGCTGGCGCTGGGCGCGGGCGGCGGACGCCGTGGCGGACCTACAATCTAGGCGGGGTATCCAAGGCTTCTTCCGTGCCGGGACTGGCCGCAGCGCAGGCGCTAAAGTCTGGCTGCCAGCCGCCACGCGGTGAGATATGGAGCAGGGGATTGCATCCCCTTTCTTTCACAAGCCCAAGTCTTCCCGAAAGCGCAAGGGCGCGCCACTTGGACGAAGAAAGGGGTTGCAAACCCCTTCTCCATAGCCCGCGGGGTGATTTTGTCGCTCCTGTAAGTCGCTGAAAACCAGTAGCCGCATCCGCCGAAGTCTCTAACACTGGGATTTTCCGTTTGCGGCGGCCCGTGGAATCGCCTACTACGCTCGCGTTTTTGTGAATCCGCGAAATTTGCGGCCCGCCATTCTCCGAGCATCCAATTTTCCCCAGACGCATGATTTTCCGAGCCGCTTCTTATACCGCCATCGCCCTCGCCGCAGCACTGCTCAGCAGTTGCGGCAGTTCAGGCATCGCCGTCATCCCGAAATCCCAAGTTGGCATGGGCTACGCGAAAACCGAGCAGTTCAGCGTGCCGGGGCCATCCGCCACGGCCGTCGCCGCCGCAGCCAGCAAGCCGCGCGACAAGCACTCGATGCCGGTTTATTCGTTCAGCGAGCGCACCCGCATTGTCCGCACCACCGCCTACACTTGCAGTGAGGACGATCACCTGATCTATGGCAGCAAGAACGCCACCGGCACCCAGCTCCGCTACACCAACCGCGTCCGCAGCGCCGCCGCCGACTGGTCGTTTTACCCGGTAGGCACCACCTTCCGTATCAAGGGCCTGCCCTATCTCTACGTGGTGGACGACTACGGCTCCGCGCTCACTGGCACCGGCACCGTGGACATCTATAAGCCGAACAAAGACATCATGGCGCTCTGGGGCCGCCGCAACGTGGAACTCACCATTGTGCAATGGGGTTCCTTCAACCGCAGCGCCGAGCTTCTCAGCAAGCGTACGCACTTCGCCCACTGTAAGCAGATGCTTGCGAACATCGTGCGCCAACGCCCGGATCTCGGCCGCGTGGCAGTGCGCTGAGTTTCCCCCAAAAAAAGGCTGGCTGAAAGCGGCCATAGCTGGATCGACCGACAGGTTTCTGCATTCCTGTAATCCGTGGTTCACTTCCGGTTTTCGGATTGACCACTGACCCAATGGTCTTCGCCGGGTTCCATCCGCATAGCGGCGGCGTTTTACTCCGCCGCCGGATGCCGGAAGTGCGCGGAGATTTTGAAATCGAAGAGCACGCCTTCCCACTTCACGCCGGTCCCCATGTTGTGGACGACCCATAACTCGTCGGCATGGCTGCCGGGGCCAGGAACGACGATGCCGATGTGTTGGTCTGCGTTGGCGAGGGACCAGATGACGATGTCGCCGGGTTGATAGTCGGATGCCTCGCGGGTGGCGGGCAGGGTTTCGGCCTTGCGCTCGAAGTAACGCTGGAGGTTGGCGACACGGCGGTGGTCAATACTGGAATCCGGTGTGAGCGCGCCCCAGAGCTGCGGGTAGAGGCGGAAGTGGCCGGCCATGTCCTCGTGGACTTGCTTTTGGAGGTCGATGCCGAGCTTGCGAAGGCAACGGATGACGACGTCGGCGTCGTTGCCTTTGCCAGATGCGACATCGCCGTTGGGATAGGGGATGCGGTAGTAGGAAGAATCGTAGGCGATGGACTCGCGGGAGTGGGAAATGGCGGCGGCGGCGAGTTGGTCGCCTTTTTTTCCGGAGGCGGTGAGCGAGGAGATTATGAGGTCGGCCTGCTCGGTGGAAACGCTTTCCTCGGCGGCCTTGAGGAAGGGGACGAGCGGCCTGACGAACCAGCAGCCGACGCCGACGGCGATGACGACGATGACCCAGCCGCCGAAGATGTTAGGCCGCTTCGGCTTTTGCGGGCGCGGGCCGATGTATTCGATCGTGCTGTAGAAACCTGGTCGTTGGCGTGCCATGAACGAATTTTGCTGGCGGGAAAAAACCATAAGACGTGCCCGCTGGCGATGTTTTTTCATGGCGTGGCCGCTTTTGATCCGACTTGGCCGGTTTATTCCCGCCTCGACAGCGCCTCGCGGCTCCGGGCACTATCGGGCATGACGATTTTCACCAGTGAGCGCCCGCTGCGTTGGGGGGAATTAGACGTGCCTATGTTGGGTCTGGAGAAGGATTGGCAGGGTGCGCGCTTGGAGCCAGCGGCGGCGTATTCGCTGGCGCAGGATGGGCGGATGTTGTGGTTCATCGCGCATCACTGGCGGGCGGCGCAGCTTCATCCGCAGGCGCGGCCGGGGATGTTCCAAGCGGAATTGTGGCGGCATGATGTGGCGGAGCTTTTCATCGCGGATGCGGTGAGCGGCCGCTATTTCGAGTTCAATCTCGCGGCGAATGGAGCTTGGTGGTCGTGCGAGTTCACGGCACCACGGCAGCGGGCGGAGGAAATGGACATCGCGATGCCGGAGGTGGCGACGTTTTCGGACATGGCTGCGGACGGCGCGTGGGTGGCCGCGATGGCGATCCCGCTGGACCTGCTGAGGGCGCGGCTGGATTTCGGCCCGCAGACGCGGGCAAACGTGACGATGATCCTGGAATCTCCGCAGCAGAGATTCGTCAGCGCGGCGGACCTTGGCGGGGGTGCGCCGGATTTCCACCAGCCGGAGTGTTTTCCGGAAATCACCTTCGCGCCGCTGGTGAAATGACGGGCATTTCCTCTGTGTCCAACATGCTGCTTTTACCATCCGAAAAACCCATGATAGAGACCTGCCCGTGATACGTCGTTTTCAAATCGAGGATCTGATCGTGCAGGACTCCACCGGTGTGGTCTTCCGCGCGATCGACTCGGAGACGGGGAAAACCGTGGCCGTGCGCCGGTTTTTTCCTTTTGGAGCGGATGGCGGCGGTTTGCAGGCGGATGAACAGATCGCATACAACATCGCGCTCGAGCGGCTGTCCGGGCTGAGTCATCCAGCGCTGCGCGCGGTGATTTGCGGCGGCTGTGATCCGGTGGATGGCATGCCCTTCATCGCCACGGAATGGATCGAAGGCACATCGCTGCTGCCGATCATTGAGCGCCAGGGTCCCGTCACTCCAGAAGTCGCCACCGAGTTGCTCACGCAGGCGCTGGAAGTCTGCGAACTGCTCTCCCACGCACTGACCGAGGAAGCCGTGTGGGTGGAAACGGATCTCCAGAACATCGTGTTCGGAAACAATGATACGGGCCGTCGTTTCACGTTCTGGATTTCCCCGCTGAAATGGTTCGGCTCCGGTGAGCAGCCGCGCGGCTTGGAATCCATCATCAACCTGACGGAGGAAATCATGGGCTGGAAGGAGCGTGCTGTGGCCGATGAGGAAGGCCGCGGCCTCGGCAAGTGGCTGCGCTGGCTGCGCACCGCCGCACCCACCGCCAGCCTGCATGAAGTCCGCGAATCGCTCGCCGCATCCATCGGCGCGGAGCCGCCAGCACCTGCGAAAAATCTCGTCGCCCAAGCCGCTCTGCCGTCCTCGAAAAAAATCCGCAAAGCCCCGCCAAGAATCCTGCTGTGGGTGAACATCCTGCTGATCCTCAGTTGCGCCGGCCTCTGCTACTGGATCTGGCAACGCAAGCCACCCAAGGAAACTATCGTCGTATCAATCGCCAGCGAACCCGCCGTGACCGCTCCTGCCAAACCCGCGCGAAAACTCACAAAAATCTCCGAAATCACCAGCAGTGTCGTTCAAGCACCAGCCGCCGCCACGCCGCAGCCCATCCAGTGGAACGATCATGCGGCGCTCATCGCCAACGATGCCAAGCCAGTCGTGGTCGAAGGCCAGATCGTGGAAATCGGTCTGTCCTATCAGAAGGATTTCCTCGTGCTCTATTTCGCGAAATCCGCTGATGCCAATGCCGCGCGCATCCTCATCCCGATCAAGGATGCGACTGAAGATCTCACCGAAGCCGCGCTGAAACCGCTCCTCGAGAAAACGATCCGCGTTTCCGGCACCATGTATGTCCACAAAGAGTCCAACGTGGTGCGGCCTAACATTCTAATCAACGAGCGCGCCGCCATCACGGTTCCCTGAGGTTTTCGCGCGGCATTGCATCACGGCTGCAAATCCTGTGAAGTCACCGCCATGAGCGATTGGGTCCAAGCGGATGTGCCTGCGTTTGCCGTCGTCGGACGCGTGAACATGGGGAAGTCCGCCGTGCTCGCCACCTTGTTAGAGATCGACGACAACGAGCTGATCCGTGTTTCCCCCACGCCGGGAGAAACCACGCGCTGCCAGATTCACCGCGTCGTTTTCGGAGGCAGCGAGTGTGTGCGCTTCATCGACACGCCGGGATTCTCGCAACCCGTCGAGGCCATGCGCGAGATCCAACGCCTCCATGGCGAAGGCACGCCGGATCTATCAGCCATCTGCAAGTTCATCGCCACTGCGGACGAACGCTTCGGTGATGAAAAGCGTCTATTGGTGCCGCTCGCCGATGGCGCGGGAGTGCTCTACATCGTCGATCCCGCCAGGCCGCTGCGCGATGACTTCCTCGCGGAAATGGAAATCCTGCGCTGGACCGGCAGGCCGCGCCTCGCCCTGCTCAACCGCCGTGGTGAAAGCCGTGGCCCGGATGAGGACGCGTGGAAAACTCGTCTCGGTGGTGCCTTTAATCTCACCCGCAGCTTCGATGCCCACCAAGCGCGCTTCGATGAACGACTGCGGCTATTTAGAGCCTTGTTAGAAATCGAAGAACATCACCGCACGGTTCTAGCCGATACGATCCGCCTCGTGGAAAACGAATGGCAGACACGCCGTGAGGAAGCCGCGGAAGCCATGCTCGGTTTTCTGGAAGAGGCGCTCGTCCTGCGTGTCAGCTCCGCGTTTGATGAAAAGGATCTCGCACTCGCCAGCCGCAGGGCACGCGGCACCGAGGCGCTCACACAACGCTATTTCAGCGAACTCACCGCACTCGAACGCAAGTGCTGCTCCGCTCTCCTGAAGATCCACCGCCATCACCTGCTCAAGGCCGATGCTGATCCCGCGCTGCATCAGGGCATTGATCTGGAAAGCCGCGAGACATGGCGCAAATGGGGCCTGAGCCGCGCCCAACTCGTCGCCGTTTCATCCGCGCTAGGAGCTTCTGCGGGACTGGTGTTGGACGCAGGCACCGCCTTCTTCTCGCATGGCATCGGGACCGCCATCGGCGCTCTGTTAGGTGGCGGAGCAGCATGGCTCAAGGGTGGCAGTCTGCCAGACCTGCGCGTCGATCTGCGCGGCGGCCTCAAGCTCGGCAGCGGCGGCGGCAGGGCGCTCGTCATCGGCCCGCCGCGTAATCCCAACTTCCCGTGGATTTTGTTAGACGGCATGCTCGTCCGCTATCAAGGCATCCTCGCCCGCGCCCATGGCCGCCGCGATGAGCAGCGCATCGAAGGCGGCGGCTCAGGCTTTACCCGGGAATTTCCACAGGCCCGCCGCCACCTGCTCGCCAAGTGGTTTGCAAGCTGCCTCAAAGCCGCGCCAAACCGCGCGCTGGAGCCGGAGGTATTCGCCGCACTCGTCGAATCGCTCGATGAAATCGCGACGCGCTAGAGTGCGGGCGGTTTCAGAATCACAGAGAGATCATCTCTAAAATGCCATCCAACACCGTGCCTGCGAGATCTGCCACATCCAAGGTCTCGAGCAATTGACCGAGCGTGCGGCGGATGCCGAAGATTCCGAACAGCAGCGAGAATACACCGGAGATTGCCTCCAACACACGGGCCGCGACGGATGGATAGGGCCATGCGAACCAGCAGGATGCGATTAGTGCGATGCCCGCCAGCACGAGAATCACCCGCAGCGTGGTGGACAGGGTCTGCACCCGCAGCTCCATCAACTCCTGCTCGGAAACGACGTGGCCGAGCTTCACCGAGGCTTTCACCCCGGCCTTCACGGCGCGCTTTTCAAGAGTCTGACGGTTGAGTGGCATCTTTGATGAATGGGAAAGACCTTGGATACACCGCCTTGCCTACGATTATTTCGATGGGACGGCGGCAGTTTGCGCCGGGATTCGTCTGCCAAAAGAATCCTTCGGTCACTGGTGAGTCGTCATTTCACGCCTTCGCCCGCGATTTTGATGTCGAAGGAATTTTCGTCGCTGTCGTTGCTCTTGATATGAAGCGCGGCATTGCGCTGGCCCTTGGCGGAGGGAGCGAAGACCACTTTGAATTTCGTGCTCTCACCCGCAGCCAAAGTGTTTTTGGTGGGCTGGGAAACGATGAAGTCAGCTTTGGCTGCACCGTCCTTTTTCACCAAAATTCCGGTTAGAGCGGCGGTGCCGTTGTTTTTGATGGTGAACTGTTTTGCTTGGCCTTTTTTGCCGATTTTCTGCGAGCCGAAGCTGCGTTTGCTGGTGGCTTTGCCATCTGCCAACTCGCTGCGTGCAGGTTGCTGGACGGAGATTTCCGGTTTTTTCACCACGTTTGAACCGATGATGAAGCCACCGGTCTGGGAGTTTCCGAATAGACCGTTGAGATAGACCTCGTAACGGCCCGCACCAGTCTCGGAAGCCCAGATGGTCAGGACGCCGTCTTGCTGACCTGCGATGAATGGTTTGAGTGTGTATTCATAATAGCCGGAAAAATTGCTGTTGTAAGACCATGCGCCTGTGGAGTTCACGGTGTTTCCGCTGACATTGGTGATGGTGAGTGCCTTGCCGGGTGCGGCTCCGAACTGCGCGGTCCAAGACCCGGTGGTGGCAAATGGCGCCATGCCAGTTTCAATGGTGAACGTCAGCGTCTTGCCTGTGATCGCCGCTTCGGTGAGATCCGATTCCGTTAGAGCGGATGCGGTGACGAGTGTGGAGAGCAGGAGGCCGCTGATGCGTGCGATGTGTTTCGTAGTGGGCATTGTGGAAATGCTGATAGATGCACGAAGGACCATCTGCAAATCCAATATCCCGACAGCGATTGCCTTGCTGCGCGTGGGACAATCCGCGAAAGCCGTTTGCCACGCCGCATTTCCCGGATAGGATGCGGGCACAATGACCACCACTCCCAAGATACTCGTGTTCGGCGGCAGTTTGCGCCGGGATTCGTTCAATCAGAAACTCGCGGCGATCGCTGCGGATGGCGCGCGTGAGGCGGGCGCAGAGGTCACGCTGATCGCGCTGCGAGATTTTCCGCTGCCGGTGTTTGATCAGGATGGTGAGGATGCGAGTGGAAAACCGGAAGCTGCGGTGCGTCTGAAAGCGATCTTCCGCGAGCATCACGGGCTGATCATCGCCTCGCCGGAATACAACAGCAGCGTGACTGCGGCTTTGAAGAACGCGATCGACTGGGTCTCGCGCGCGGACAGCGATGATGAGCCGATGCTTTCCGCGCTCGGCGGCAAGACGGCGGTGCTCTGCGCGGCCTCGCCCGGTGCGCTCGGCGGCTTGCGCGGGCTGGTGCATCTGCGCTCGATCCTCGGAAATTTGGGCATCACCGTATTGCCGGACCAGCTCACGCTCAGCAAGGCATACGAGGCATTTCGCGAGGACGGCTCGTTGATCGACGAGAAGCAGGCGGTGCGTGTAAAACAACTGGGCGCGGCGCTTGCCCGCCATCTCGCGAAGCTGTTAGACTGATTGCTTCACTCACTTACCCAACATCTGGAGTCATGTCGTTTCTCATTCGTTCCCCGCGCGAAACTGTCGGCGGCATTTTTGTTTTCGGACGCATTCTGGACAAGATCCGCTTGCAGGCCCGCGATGGTTGTTTGCCGGAAGGCTATCACCTCGGTGTCATCGCCGGGAACCGCACCTTCGATGATCGGGTCTGTCGTTTTCTCGGCGTGGAGTTCGAGGCGCTATCGCAACGCACGCTGGCTGGCGGCACGGACGAGGAAGTGCTGGAATGGTGTTTTAAAAATGGTCGCCACCCGGATGCGGAGCAGATCGAGATCTGGAACGGCTTCATGATGAAACGCGGCTGGCGTGACGCGGCATCCGGCTTTGCGCAACAGAAGGAAGCCGCAGGCCTCAGCCAGCGGGAGGACATTGAGACTTACTTCGACCTCATGGACGCCGAGGAAGGCCGGTGCTGAAATATCTGAGAAATACCGGATACAATGGCCGCGACCGGGGCGTATGAACCGACATGAAAGCGACAACGATCTTCAGTTACGTGGCGGTGTTCGCGGTGGGAGCCGCTGTGAGCCTCGTGATCCGGCACAAGGATGCGGATCATTCCGATGAAACCGAAGCTGCGGGTGCAGGCCGGGTTTCCTCTGGAAATACCGCGCGTCATGAAACTTCCGAAGCGGATGTTAAATCCGCACGAAGCGGGAAACGTGAAGCTGCGGAGCGTGGTTCGAAGGCCGGCGCGTCCGTCACCATCCGCCTGGGTGAGGTCAACCGCATCGCTGATCCGTTAGAGCGGCAGGCCGCACTGATGGATCTCATCGCACGGCTCGGGCCGGGTGAGTTCGAGGCTTTTGCGGAGCAATACAGTGCGATGGAGCATTTCGGAAACACCCGCAGCGAATTTGAAATGATCCTGCGCGGCTGGGCAAAGGCGGACCCGCTCGCAGCTCTCGGCTACACAAGCAAGCAGCCTAACAACCGCGAGCAGTCATCCATCGTGCTCGCCAGTTGGGCAGCTAACGATGCCACAGCCGCAATCCAATGGGCGACGGATAATTTCAAAGGTGATGGAGCGAATCCATGGATGTCCGCCATCATCCGTGGCATCGCAGCATACGATGTGACGCAGGCCTCGAAACTCGCAGCCGCCATGCCAAGGAGCTACGAACGTGGTGAAGCCATCGACTCCATTGCCCGCGCCTTACTGGTGCAGGGTGCGGATGTCGCGATGGCCTATCCTGCAACCATTCAGGATCCGGTTCTGAGAGCGGGTTACATTTCCATGATCGCCGACCGCATTGCTGATAGAAATCCCGATCAGGCCGCCACATGGCTTGCCTCCATGGGCGATGCGGACGCTCAGAACCGCGTGGCCCGCCAAGTTGGCGAGGCGCTCGCGCAGCAGGATGTTTCAAAGGCCGCAGACTGGGTCAGAAAACTCAGCCCCGAAGCACAAGCGGAGGCCGCACGCGGTGTGCTTATCCCGATGTCCCGCGGTGACATTCCCGGCACCGCCAAGTGGGTTTCCACACTCAGTGGCATTCCGAATTTCGACAGCGTGGTGGAAGAATACGTATGGAGCTGTGATCACCGCTCGCCGGAACAATCCGCTGCATGGATTCAGGGTGTCTCGGATCCCGAGCAACGCACCCGCCTCTATCACCGCATGCTCGGCGAGTGGGCAAAACGTGATGCCGCCGCAGTGAAAAACTGGGTGGCGAACAACACCGTGCCGCAGAGCGTGACGAAGCGATTCGGTCAGTGATTCGTCATCGCCTCTCTAATAGCCGTCGGCAGGTTGATCGCGCCGTTTCCGTCGAGGCGGCAGTCGATTTCCTCCAAACGCTGGATCAGATCACGCACGTCGTTTCTGTTAGCCGGGCCTCCAGCCGCCGCGCAGAAGTGGGTGCGGCATCCGAAGGGACGGCCCTCATAGATCCTGCACTTGCCAGTTTCTGAATGGAGAAACGGACAGCTTCCATCAGCGGGAACGACGACCTCCTTTCGTCCGGCGGATTTCCACGCGAGCGCCGCCACCAGCGCCTCCCCGCGCGTGAGATACGGCGTGCGGCCGGTGAGCTTGAAGCGACAGCATTCGGAAACGCCAGTGCAATTGCGATCAAGCGGCCTGCGCTGCCACTCTGCATAGATTTCGCGGACATCGCGCACGGCCTCGTGTTCAGCGGGACTCCGTTTCATGCGGCCACTGAAAACCAGACGCGCAACGAAATCCAGCACCGCTTCCGTCTTGCCAGCGCCGTTGCTTTCCCCCACCCCTTGTGCCCACACACATATGAACAAAATCCTCATCATCGGAGCCGGCGGAGTCGGCAATGTCGTCGCACATAAGTGTGCCATGGTCCCCGAAGTCTTCGGCGAGATCACCCTCGCATCGCGCACGCTCTCGAAGTGCGACGCCATCGCAGCCGAGGTCAAACAACGCACTGGCCGCGCCATCGCCACCGCACAAGTCGATGCTGACAATTCCACGGAAACCGCAGAGTTGATCCGTAAAACAGGCGCGAAGCTGCTCATCAACGTCGCCCTTCCCTATCAGGATCTTCATCTCATGGACGCCTGCCTCGCCGCCGGTTGCGACTACATGGACACCGCCAACTACGAGCCAAAGGACGTCGCGAAATTCGAGTATTCCTGGCAGTGGGCCTATCAAGAGCGGTTTGAAAAAGTCGGCCTCAGCGCGCTGCTCGGCTCGGGTTTCGATCCGGGCGTGACCAACATCTTCACCGCCTGGGCACTCAAGCACCACTTCGATGAAATCCACACGCTCGACATCATCGACGTGAACGGCGGCAACCACGGCAAGGCCTTCGCCACCAATTTCAACCCGGAAATCAACATCCGCGAAGTCACTGCCGAGTGCCGCCATTATCAGGACGGAACATTCGTGGAAACTCCACCGATGTCACTACATCAGCCTTTCACCTGCCCGCAGGGCGTGGGCACCTACGAGATTTACCGGATGTACCACGAGGAGCTCGAATCACTCGTGAAACACATCCCCACCATCCGACGTGCGCAGTTTTGGATGTCCTTCTCACCCAACTACCTCAAGCACCTCGAAGTGCTCGGAAACGTCGGCATGACCCGCATCGACCCCGTCATTTACAACGGTGTGGAAATCATCCCGCTGCAATTCCTCAAGGCCGTGCTTCCCGATCCCGGCGATCTTGGCAAGACCACCAAGGGCCGCACCTGCATCGGCAACGTCATCACCGGTCTCAAGGACGGCGCTTTCAAAGCCATCTATATTTACAACATCTGCGATCACGAAGCCTGCTTCGCAGAAGTCGGCTCGCAGGCGATTTCCTACACCACCGGCGTCCCGGCCATGATTGGAGCCAAGCAGATACTCGCCGGAGACTGGTGCAAACCCGGTGTCTGGAACATGGAACAACACGATCCGGACGCCTTCATGGCTGACCTCAACATCCACGGCCTGCCATGGCAATGCATCGAGCTTACCCCTGAACAAGCCGAGGCTTTCACGGTGGCTTGATTTCGACACCAACTGAAAGTCCTCGATGCTTGGCCGGATTATGAACCACCGGAAAACGAAGTTTTAAAAATTCCGCAGCCGGGGCCGCAGGCTGGGTTAGCCCACATCCTTCCAACTGCCCCGGCGTGGAATCAGGTTCAGACGCTGGATCCTTGGTAAATCAAGGGATAGAGCGCCTTACAACGCCCAGAACCCGTGGTTACAAAGTATATGGATTATTCTGCCGGTTTTGGGAAATTCCACTTGTCAGCCCCAAACCCCGCACCCATCTTCCCAACATGATTCGGACTCAAACCCTCTCATTGACATTAGTCTCAGTGCTGCTGACCACCGCCGTGGCACCCGTGCAGGCGGAAGTGGTGATGCAAAACAACTCGAACAAAGCCTACCGCCAGAACAAGAAGGGCGACGTCGTCTTCCGCGGCGGGCAATACGATGTTTCGATGAGAGATGGCAACGCGATCATTAGTGGATGCGTATTGCCTTTTTACATTCCTCCCAGTCCTCCATTTTGCCCACTCGGCACCACTGGTTTCGTTATCTACGGAGATCCTACCGGCAATGACGCAGGACCATACTTCGCGTTTTCCGATGTCATTCCGGCCATCATCATCGAGCCGCGCCGCCCAGAACTCTGCCTGCTCAAGGCTGCGCCGCCTTCTGATCTTCCTAGGCCTTTCAGCGGATTCAAGGATGCCAGCTTCGGCATTTACTACAACCTGCATGACCCACCAACCGTCAGGGAATACAATATCACACGCTATTCCACCAGCAGGAAATACTCGGACCTGCAGTTGAAAAAATTCGAGCAAGATATCGTTCCCGGCGTGTATCACTACCAGTTCCCGCGTCTAAAATCGCCCATCCTGAACGTGAACGTCAATCCCGTGATCTATCCGATCCCCGAAGGCTACGCGGAGAAGAACAACCAGAAATTCGGCGTGCGTTTCAATCCCACCCGATGGACCAAGAAGGGGTTCATGGAGTTAAGTTACATCAGGCCAAACATCATCAAGTGGTCTGGATTTTCACCTACGACGACATACCCCACAGTGGACCGTCTGTATTTCTCCATGAGGTACATGCTGAACCAAAAAGATCCGCTTTCCGAACTCACCTTCACCGATCCGGTGACTGGGGAGAGACCCGCCTCCATTTTCCCGAACTTTGTGACCGGTGGTGACCCGCGCGTCCTGCTTGCCAATCCTTTCGTTGACTCCTTCACACTTCCTCCGATCTTCAAGGGCGGCACGACCTCCGTGATTGAACTGCAACTGGACCGGAGCTTCCAGACCGGCGGCGTGACATACGACTTCTCGGAACGCAAGTTCCAGATTCCTGTTGTCATCGTGAACCGCTATTCCGAATATGCGGAACTCCGTTTCGGAGATAAGACAAAACTTGTCGGCATTCTGGACGATTATGACGCCGATGGTTACAACAACCTCAACGAGTGGATTCTTGAAAGCCGTGCCGATGACTCCTCCAGTATCCCACTGGCACCGCTACCCATCCTCAATCCCGCCGACGACTATCCGATTTTTATACCCTCTTATTTCGGATTCACCGTCGAAAAGAACCGCGGCACGGTTCCCAATGTAAACTACACGCTCCAACGCAGCTTCAACAAGGGCAAGACTTGGAGCGAATTCGTCTCCGACGCCAACTGGACGGTCACCGAGACCAAAGATCAATTCAAGGTGGAAAGCGTGTTTATCGACCCCCAATCGTTTCTATTTGCCCAGCCTCCCGGCACGGAAGATCACATCTACCGCGCCAAAATCACCCTCGCGAAGTAAGAGCCGATGTAATGATTTTGTAGGCTGGATTTCCCTCCGCCAGCATTAACCCGCTCGCCAGCCTGACGAGACAGAACATGATCGACAGCACCGAACGGCTGGTCCAACACCTCGCAAAAATCCGACCTGAATCTCAGGCTCCGGTTTGTGCGATCGACACCGAGGCGGACAGTCTTCACCGCTACCGTGAATCACTCTGCCTCATCCAATTCGCCGTCAGGGGTGAATCGGTGCTGATCGATCCGCTCGCTATCGAAGATCTATCGCCACTTGGCGAATACCTATCAGAAGCCACCGTCTGGATGCACGGCGCAGACTACGATATGACCATGTTTAAGCGCCAGTTCGGCGCATTGCCTGCCGTCATCTATGACACTCAGATTGGCGCGCGTCTTCTGGGAGCCCGCCGTTTCGGCCTCGGTGATCTGGTGCAGAAGTACTTCGGCGTCGAGTTGTCCAAGTCCTCCCAGAAAGCGGATTGGGGAAAACGCCCGCTCTCGCCCAAGATGATCGAGTACGCGCTCAACGATGTGGATTACCTCCTGGAAATGGGAGACCTCATTGTTGCGGGTCTTAAGGATCTGGACCGCTACACTTGGTTCGAGGAAAGCTGTGCTGCGGCCCGCCAGAAAGTCTTGGATCGGGATGATTCAAAGGAAGAGAACTGGCGCGTGCAGGGCTCCGGCAAACTAGATTGCCGCAGCCTCGCCTATCTCCGCGGGCTATGGCAGTGGCGGGATGCCGAGGCGAAGGCATGGGACCGTCCGTCCTTCATGGTGCTCACCAACCGTTTGCTACTCGAATGGAGCATTGATCTCGCGGCTGGGAAAAATATCTCGCTGCCCCATCATTTCCGCCCGGATCGGGTGAAACGCTACCGTTCAAGCCTTGCGGAGATCGAGAATTTGGCCGAATCAGATTGGCCGGAGCGCCCATGCGGAAAACGCAGAAAGCGCGACAGGGACTTCGAGAAAAAAGTGGACGCTTTAATAAAGACTCGCGAAGAAGCCGCCGCGAAACTCGATATCGAAGGCTCTCTGATCGCACCCCGCGCGATTCTGGAAGCATTGGCGGCAATGGAGGCGAAGCCATCCCAAGTGCTCCTGAATTGGCAGCAGTTATGCCTCGGCCTGCATGACTGATGGCCTGCAGGCCATCTTCACTCTTGCCATTGCCAATCGCACCGCGTCACTTGTGCAGGCGTGGAAATCTCCTCACCAACGGCAAACACAAAGCTTGTATTCCAGTGCGGCGGTTGTGGTACGACCTTGTCCGCCAATCCCACCCAAGCCGGCACCAGTGGACCCTGTCCGTCTTGCGCAGCATGGATCACATCACCTACTCGAGCAGTGGAAAATCCTCCGGACAAATGGCCCCGGAATTCCTTCCCGCCGGTCCTCTCGTTCCACTGCCCCACGCCCGAAAAGCAGAATCCCGGCAGACTCGTTCATCGATCACACACACCTCTCTCACACCGAATCCGCGAAAAGCCTGAAGGTGCTCGCGCTGACCATTCTGGTGCTCTGCGCCTGTCTTGCGGCGGCTTGGCTTCTCAAGGATTGGGCAGCGAATTAGGGGTTTTGCAAACTACTGGAAATCAGTGATTTAAATGGGATGTCCAGCCTCCCGTAAAAGCACTGATTTCACAAGAAGTTCCTTGTTTCCAAGTGCGGGATTTCAGACCTTTTCCCCGCCCTATGTCCGATCAATCGAACGAGCCACAACAAGCCCCCACCAAGGTCGCTTCCGAGCAGCAATACGACGCCGCGCAGATCGACAAACTCGAAGGTCTTGAGGCCGTCCGCAAGCGCCCCGGCATGTACATCGGAGACCCCGACGAACGCGGCCTCCACCATTGCGTCTTCGAGGTACTTGATAACTCCATCGACGAACATCTCGCCGGTTATTGCTCGCGCATCAAGGTCGCCATTCATGTCGATGGCTCGGTTTCCATCTCGGACAACGGTCGCGGTATCCCGGTGGACATGCACCCGAAATTCGGCATGCCCGCCGTGGAACTCGTTCTAACAAACCTCCACGCAGGCGGCAAATTCGGCCAGGGAGCCTACAAGTATTCCGGCGGCCTCCACGGCGTCGGCGCGAAGTGCGTCAACGCCCTCGCCGACTGGTTCCGCGCCGACATCATGCGCAACGGCAAGGTCCACCGCATCGCCTTCCAGCGCGGCAAGACCACCGAGCCGCTCCACGTCGTCGGCGAGGTCGATCCGAAGAAAACCGGCACCACCATCACCTTCTTCCCGGACGCCACCATCTTCGTTGATACCATCGAGTTCAAATTCGACCGCCTCGCCACCCGCCTTCGCGAACTCGCTTTCCTCAATCCCGGCCTCACCATCGACCTTGAGGACGAGCGCCCGGAATCAGCGAAAAAGGGCGCGTTTTTCTATGCGAAAGGCATCGAGGAATTCGTCGTCCAACTCGGTGAAAACAAAACCGTCATCCACGACGATCCCGTCATCCTCAACGGCAAGCGCCAGATCGAACTCGACTACGACGGCAAACAAACCACCGACGACGTCTTCGCCGATGTCGTCTTCCAATACAACGATTCCTACAACGACCAGATCCTCTGCTTCGCCAACTCCATCCCCAATGGCGACGGCGGCACTCACCTCACCGGCTTCCGCACCGCGCTCACTCGCGGCATCAACCAGTATGCGAAGGTCAACAAGATCCTCAAGGACAAGGACCCCGCGCTCTCCGGCGATGATGTTAGAGAAGGCCTCGTCTGCGTCATCTCGGTGAAAATGCCGAACCCGCGCTTCAGCTCGCAGACCAAGGACAAGCTCGTCAACACCGAGATCGAAGGCGTCGTTTCCTCCATCGTTTACGAAGGCATCATGCAGTATTTCGATGAAAACCCGGCGCTCGCCCGTAAGGTCATCGAGAAATCCGTGAACGCCGCCCGCGCCCGCGAGGCCGCCCGCAAGGCGCGTGAAACGGTTAGAAAATCCGCACTTTCTGGCGGCGGCCTTCCCGGCAAGCTCGCCGACTGCTCGGAGCGCGATCCCGCGAAGTCCGAGTTATACATTGTCGAAGGTGACTCCGCAGGCGGCTCCGCCAAGCAAGGCCGCGACCGCCGCACGCAAGCCATCCTGCCGCTGCGCGGAAAACTCATCAACGTCGAGAAGGCCCGCCTCCACCGTGCGCTTCAGAACAAGGAAATCCAGAACCTCATCACCGCCATCGGCGCGGGCATCGGCGATGGCGAACAGGAAGGCTCATTCAACATCGGAAAAGTCCGTTATCACAAAGTCGTCATCATGACCGATGCCGACGTGGACGGCTCGCACATCCGCACGCTGTTGCTCACGTTTTTCTGCCGCCACATGCCAGAGCTTGTGAAACGCGGCTTCCTCTACATCGCGCAGCCGCCGCTCTATCTCGTCACCCGCAAGAAGCGCTCCGAATACGTTCAGGACAACGACCAGCTCAATAAAATCCTCATCGAACTCGGCGCCGGCGAAGTCATCCTCCGCACCTACGATCAATCCCGTACCTTCGCGGCGGACCAGTTGAAGGGCATTCTCGAAACGCTCTCCTCGCTCTCCCGCTACACCCGCTCCATCGAAGGCAATGGTGGCAATTTCCGCGAATATCTCGCCGCCAGACCCGAGAGCGGCCACCTCCCGGAATTCATGGTCCGCATCCGCGAGGGCAACGATGAAAATGTCATCTATTTCACCGATGAAACCGCGCTCCGCGAATACGCTGCGGAAAATCGCGACCTTCATCTCTTCGACGAAATCCTCACCGACGAGGAGCTCGCCGCCAGCACCGGTCCCTCGCGCCGCGCCGTGCTTCACGAACTCCACGAGTCACACGCCATCGCCAAACTCTTCGCACGCCTCACCGAAGCCGGCATCAATGTCGCCACCTTCCACGCGGACGACATCCCGCTCTTCGACCTGCTCGAAGGCGAGGGCGAGAAACAACACGCCACCCCGTTGTTTTCCATTCCGGAAATCCTCGCCCGCGTTCTGGAAATCTCCAGCAAGGGCGTGCAGATCAAACGCTTCAAGGGTCTCGGTGAAATGAACGCCAAACAGCTCTTCGAAACCACCATGGACCCGGAAACCCGCCAGTTCCTCCGCGTCCGCCTCGATGAAGACAACGCAGTCGAAGCCGACAAGATGTTCGACGTCCTCATGGGCGACATCGTCGAGCCCCGCAAACGCTTCATCGAGGACAACGCCCTCAACGTCCGCAATCTCGACGTTTGATGAATGATATTATCGCAAAGGTATTTCTTGAATGCGCTCGTGCCATCGAAGCGAGCGAGTTGATCACCCGTGTATCCAGCACGGACTAGGAATACAGCTTTCAGAACTGGTTTTCGGCCCGGCTTTCGGCGCTCGGCCTGAATTTTGACGAGCCATCGAGAAACGCCTATCCCGACTTCCGGTTGGTGGATTTTCCCGTGGGATTTGAGATAAAAGGCCTCGGGTTTCCTGGACGCGAGGCAAATTACGATTGCAACAGTCAGATGCCATCGGGTCGCTATAACGGCAGGGAGATTTACTACGTTTTCGGTCGTTACCCTGCACAGTCGAAAGATAAATCATACCCGGTCTATGACCTTGTGATGTGCCACGGCGACTTTCTCAACGCAGATCATTCCTACGTGCATAAGAATAAAAACCTCAAGGGTTTCGGAAGCTACGGGGACATGATGATCAGGGATCAGGGATCGGAAAATGTATGTGGCACCGACTCCCTACGCACTGACAACCGGAACCGAGCGCCAGGTGACTTTCATAGCTCCCGCAAGTTTTGCGCCGTCGCGTTCGCTGAAGCAAGCGGGTGAATTCATGCGGATTGAATCCGCCAAACTTATCCGGGGCTACAGTTTTGACATGATATCCCACGAACTCAAACCGTCCTACATTCCGAATCCAGATGCCGGAAAGAAGCACCCGTTCAGGGTCTTCCGCTCCGCCAGCGCACATGGACCGGAAGTCACACTTTCTTAGCATGGGTCTTTCGTTCACAGGATTGTTTTCAGGCGCTGGTGGCCTTGACCTTGGCTTTGAAATGGCCGGGTTCAAGCACATGTATTCATCGGACATTGATCCATGGAGCGTCCTCACATTGAAAGACAACCGCCCTGGATGGGATTCCACTGAAGCGGACGTTAGGGAAATATCACCATCTGATCTCCCGGACTCCGATGTATTGCTTGCAGGTTTTCCGTGCCAGGGTTTTTCACTCGGAGGCAACCGACAGGAGAACGATGAGAGGAACTACCTGTTCAAGGAAGTCGTCAGGCTGGCGAAATCAAAGAAGCCCCGCTTCGTGCTGATCGAAAACGTGCTCAATCTCCGCACTATGATCGAACCAATCAGTGGCAAACCTTTCGTCGATGTCATATCCAAGCATTTCGAGGCTCTCGGGTATCATGTGAAACACAATTTTTTCAGGGTATCTGACTACGGAGTCCCCCAAACCAGAAGGCGCTTTATCTTCATCGCCAGTCGAGACCCTTTTCCGAAAGGTTTTCATTGGCCTTCCCCCGAAAACGAGACTTCGGCATCGGAGTTTCTATCCGACATTCGGGACGATGCCGAGATTACGCTCCCGAATCATTCTCCAGAGTGGGGCTTCAAGAGCCGCGTGCATGTTGAAACGGCTGAAGAGTTTGATCCGTCCGAATTGCCGGTTGCCTGCAGGTTTTCCAGAACAGGCTCGGATGGCCATCCGATTCGATCACTGGATATTCCGTTTCCTGCCATTGATACGGCAACCATCTGGGGTTGGGCGCAGGGCCATGTTGTCGCGGAGCGGCAGGAAAAAGACCGCGTGAACGGACTGTTTGTGAGGAACAAGGACACGGATCTCAAACTCTGGAGAATCAAAGCCAGCCGCTTGCGGAGTTTCACTGACCGGGAATATGCCAGACTTCAAACTTTTCCTGACTCATGGGTTTTCCATGGTGATAACAAGCGTCATATCCACAAACAGATTGGCAATGCTGTTCCAGTCCAGTTTGCCCTGAGAATTGGCAACTTCCTCAAAACCCTAGGAAACGCCCAGAAAAGCGGAAAAACGATGAAGCCCGCAGGTATCGGCCGCAGCACGCAAATCGAACTCGGCATCTGAAAAGCCGGGCTGCGCGGACTCACACGTATTTGTAAACTCCATTCACCACAACACCCGCAGTCCGTATTCCGGCGCGGACCAATGTGAATCGTTGGTCACCGCAACCAGTTTCTCAGCCCGGCATTGGCTGATTAACAGACGGTCAAACGGATCACCATGGACGCGCGGCAGCGCTAACACTCCGGCCGCATGCTGATAATTCACATCCAGCAGCGTGAACCCATTTTGTATCAGCTTTTGTTCCAAGCCACGTTCCAAATCATCAGGAGCCTTTATCTTACCCAACCCGGCCTTGATCGCGATTTCCCAAATGCTGACAACGCTCACGATCACATCGTTGGCAGAATTCTCAATCGCAAGGGCGGCATTCTCGGAGAGTTCCGCGTCATCCCGCAGGAACCAAAGCAGGGCACAGGTATCGAGCAATAGCCTCATTGGTAGTCTGCAAAGTCGGTCAGCGGTTCATTGAAATCCGATGGAACCGGTCCAAACGCCTTCTTCATCATCCCACGCTTGCGCTGCCTGTCCGAAGGCGGACACGGTCGCAGTTCTGCCATGCGCTGGCCATTTCGAGTGATCACGAAAATTTCGCCTGCCGCAGCCTCCCTCAGGATTTCGGAAAACTTCGACTTGGCCTCGTAGGCTGGAATGGTCTTCACAATGGTGAGTGTATTGCGACTGGTCAGACCGGTCAAACGGTTTAATCGGTCTTTCCCGTAAGAAATGGGCAACTGTGGAGCGAGAGCATATCGGACATCAGGATTTGCGCTCTCTAAGGGCTTGCCGGGGCTGGCGCGATTGAAAAGAATGACTGCCCCTGCAGCTTTGCCTGCTTAGCCCATCCGGCCAGCCCATGTCCAACGACTCCATCAAGCCCATCAACGTCGCCGAGGAACTATCTCAATCGTTCCTCGAATATTCGATGTCGGTCATCATTTCCCGCGCTCTTCCCGATGTGCGCGACGGATTGAAACCCTCGCAGCGCCGCGTGCTATATGCCATGCGCCAGCTCGGCGTCACACCCGGCAAGGCTCACGTCAAGTGCGCCAAGATCGTCGGTGAAACGATGGGTAACTTCCACCCGCACGGCGACCAGTCGATTTACTCGACGCTCGTCAACATGGGCCAGCCGTGGTCGATGCGGGAAATGTTAGTCGATGGGCAGGGCAACTTCGGTTCCGTGGAAGGCGATGCAGCGGCGTCCATGCGATACACCGAGGCGCGTCTGCATCATCTCGGCATGGCGATGATGGAGGATCTTGAAAAGGACACCGTCGATTTCCAACCGAACTATGATGGTTCGCAGGATGAACCCACCGTTCTTCCATCTGCGTTTCCAAACTTCCTCGTCAACGGCGGCACCGGCATCGCTGTCGGCATGGCCACCAACCTCGCTCCTCACAACCTCGGCGAAGTCATCGACGGCATCTGCGCGCAGATCGACAACCCGGCGATCACGCTGCCCGAGTTGATGCAATTCATCAAAGGCCCGGACTTCCCCGTGGCCTGCGAAATCCGCGGCATCCGCGGCATCGAGAGCTACTTTGCCACTGGCCGCGGTTCGATGCGTCTTCGCGGCAAAGTTGAAATCGAGGAAAACGAAGGCGGCAAATCCCTCATCGTCATCCGCGAGGTGCCTTATGGCGTGAACCGCGCCGTGCTACAGGAACGCATCGCCGAACTCGTCAACGAGAAGACCCTCACCGGCATCTCCGGCATGCGCGACCTCTCCGACGAAGAGACACGCATCGAGATCGAGTTGAAACGCGACGCGCGCCCGCAGGTCGTCGTCGCCCAACTCTTCAAGCTCACTTCGCTGGAAACCTCGTTCAGCGTGAACATGCTCGCCATCCACGAGCAGCGGCCGAAGCAGTTCTCGCTCAAGGAGGCCATCGACGCCTACATTGAGCACCGCCGCGAAGTCATCATCCGCCGCACGCGTTTCCTGTTAGGAAAAGCCGAAGAGCGCGCCGAGCTTCTCGAAGCCTTCCTACTCGCGCTCGGCCATCTCGATGACTTCATCAAGATCATCCGCGACTCGAAGAACCGCGATGAGGCCCGCCAGCGACTCGCCGCCTATCAGTTCTCCAGTGCCACTGCGGAGAAACTCGGCATCCTCATCCGCGGGCAGGCCGCCGTGCAGGGCGAACGCTACGTTTTCTCCGAGCGCCAAGTGGACGCCATCCTCGAGCTGCGTCTCTATCAGCTCACCGGCATGGAGCAGGACAAGGTGAAGGGCGAATACGATGGCATCCTCATCACCATCAAGGATCTCATGGACATCCTCGCCCGCGAGTCCCGCGTGCTCACCATCATCAAGGACGAGCTGCGCGTCATCCGCGACAAACACGCCACGCCGCGCAAGTGTCCGATCCTCGCCGAGGCCGGCGAAGTCGCCATGGAAGACCTCATCGCCAACGACGCGATGATCGTAACGCTTTCGCACCGTGGTTATGTGAAACGCACGCCCGCCACCGAATACCGCCTGCAAGGACGCGGCGGCAAGGGACTCAAGGGCATGGAAACAAAAGCCACAGCCAAGGATGAGCCGGATGATTTCGTGGAGCATCTCTTCTCAGTGCAGGCGCACGATTACCTGCTGTTTTTCACCAACACCGGCCGCCTCTATGTCGAGCGCGTGTTCCAGCTTCCCGAAGGCTCGCGCACCTCGACGGGCCGCAGCATCAAGAACGTGCTCAACCTCAAGCCCGACGAAAAAATCGCCGCGTTGCTACGCCTCGAACGCGCTACCGACGACGACGGCAACGACATCACCTTCCGCGAGGAAGCCGGCTTCGTCTTCTTCGCAACCCGCAGCGGCAAAGTGAAGAAAACCGCGCTCAATGATTTCCGCAACTACCGCAAGGACGGCACCATCGCCATCATCCTAGAGGAAACCAACGAACTCATCGGCGTGCGCCTCACCTCCGGCTCGGATGAAATCATCCTCGTGACGCATGAAGGTCTCTCGCTGCGTTTCCATGAAGACGACACCCGCTCGCAAGGCCGCGCCTCGATGGGAGTTATGGGTATCCGCCCGCGCGACGAGGACTTCGTCGTCGGCCTCGCGAAGGTGACTGAAGGCAGCACGCTACTCGTTGCCTCGGAGAATGGTCTCTGCAAACGCACGCCCTTCGATGACTACCGCAAACAAACGCGCGGCGGCAAGGGCATCATCACCATGAAGGTCACAGAGAAAACAGGAGCCGTCGTCGGAGCCGTCACCGTCACGGAGGAAGATGAACTCATGCTCATGACCTCCACCGGCCAGAGCATCCGCATCCGCGTCAACGAGATCCGCGAAACCGGTCGCAATGCGCAAGGCGTGAAACTTTTAACACTCAAGGATGCCGAGAAGCTGCAGGACGTTTCTATCGTCATCCCGGATGGGGATGACTCAACGAATGAAGCCGCTTCGGATACTGACGGGGAATCCTCCACCACTGATGAACAAGGATGACCTGTCATGACTCCCGTCCGTTCGGTCGAAACTCTCATCCTCAATCTTCGCGGCCAGAAGGTGTTGTTGGATGCCGACCTCGCTGCGATCTATGGCGTGCCCACGAAGCGATTAAACGAACAGGTGAAACGTAATGCGGCGCGCTTCCCAGAGGATTTTGTGTTTCAACTGGATTCCGACGAAAAAGCCGAGGTGGTCGCAAATTGCGACCACCTCTCCCGCCTCAAATTCTCAAAAACCCTACCCTACGCCTTCACCGAGCACGGCGCGCTCATGGCCGCCAATGTCCTCAACAGCCCGGATGCCGTCCGGATGAGCGTTCACGTCGTGCGGGCCTTCATCAAGCAGCGCGAGTTGATCGCCGGCCAGGCGGAGATCCTTAAAAAGCTCGCCCAGATCGACGCCACCTTGCTCAAGCACGATGAGGCCCTCCGCATCATCTGGCAGGAACTCCAGCCGCTGCTCGCACCGCCACCGCAGCCGCCAAAACCCGAGATTGGTTTCCACGTCCGCGAGCCAAGAGTGAAGAACAAAGCCAAGTCACGCGGGAAAATCCAATCATGAACTCCGCCGAAATAATCCGTGTGACTCCGTCCGCTTAAGAATCCATCCTGACTCATGGCAAAGATCGGCGAACGCGCATCCTTGAAAATCCTCCGCGAGAAATCCTTCGGACTGTATCTCGATGGCGGGGACTTGGGTGAAGTGTTGCTGCCACACAAGGAGGTTCCGAAGGACAACGTCATCGGCGCGTTTCTGGATGTCTTCATCCACACGGATTCCGAGGACCGCCCAGTCGCCACTTTGAGGAAGCCGCTGGCGATGCCCGGCGAGATTGCGCGGTTGAAATGCGTGGCTGTCACTGGCGTCGGGGCGTTTCTCGATTGGGGACTGACGAAGGAATTGTTCGTTCCGTTTCGTGAGCAAGGCGTGCGCATGGAGCCAGGGAAATCCTACCTCGTTCACGTCCACGTCGATGAAATATCCGGCCGCATTCTCGCCTCCACACGCATCGCGCGACAGCTCGACCGCACACCGCACACGTTCAAGCCGGGCGACGAAGTCGATCTCATCATCTTCGGAAAAACTGCGCTTGGCTACAAGGCGGTCATTAACTCTAGTCACAGCGGGTTGCTCTTCATCGAAGGCGTTTTCCAGCCGCTTCAGAACGGCGAGAAAACCAAAGGCTACATCGCGGCCATCCGTGCCGATGGGAAAATCGACCTCACGCTTCACGCCCCAGGCCGCGCTCGGGTCGTCAGCCTTGAAGAGCGGATTCTAGCAGAACTCACAGCGCGTGGTGGTTTCTGGGCCATCGGCGATCACAGCAGCGCGGCGGAAATTCATGACGAGCTCGGCGTCAGCAAGCGCACCTTCAAGCAGACATTGGGAGCCTTGCTGAAAAAACGCCAGATCATCATCGAAGACCGCGGCATCCGTTCAGTGAACTGAGGCCGTGTTGTTTCACTCGACAAAATGCGCTTCCAGTGGCGATGTAAGCGTCATGCGATACTGCATATCCGCACTCTGGCTGGCGCTGGCGACCATCACGTCAGCAGAAATCACCCACGCCGATCTGCGACCGTTGCTGGATGATCCTAACGGCGATTTAGCCAAGGTTGCGAAGAACGTGCTTGGCGAAAAAGGCGGCAACCAACTGTTCTATTTCCCCACTCACGATGAGCCCGCCACTCCGGCGGATTGGGGATTCAAGTTTGAAAAACTCAACTTCAAGTCAGCGGACGGCACGCCGCTTCACGGCTGGTTCATCCCAGGGCGCAGCTCCAAGTCCAAGGCGACCGTGGTTTTTTCCCACGGCAATGCAGGCTCACTGGGCCATCATCTCGGATTCGTCATCTGGCTCGCGGAGGCGGGTTACAACGTGCTGATGTATGACTACCGCGGCTTCGGAAAATCCGGCGGCACCGTGAACCGTCGTGGCATGATCGACGACGTGAAAGCGGCTTTCGACTGCGCGTGCAAGCGTGCCGACGTGGATTCAAAGCGCCTCGTTTCATTCGGACACAGCCTAGGTGGTGCCAAGTCGGTGACGGCACTCGGAGAGTCACCGGTCAAGGGACTGCGCGCGGTGGTGATCGAAGGAGCTTTCGCTTCCTATCAGAAAATGGCACGGGTAATCGGTGGCCAGCTCGGTGAGAGTTTGGTGTCCGACGAACTCGCGCCGAAGGACTTTGTAAGCAAGCTCAGTCCTGTGCCGCTGCTGGTAGTTCACGGCACGCAGGACGAGGTAGTTCCTGTTTCACAAGGCAGGCAGTTGTTTGAGACCGCGCAGGAACCGAAGACATTGTACGAGGTGAAGACCGGCCGCCACGGTGATTCGTTGTCGCGAGATGACGGAGCGTTCCGCAAGCGAGTGCTCGTTTGGCTAGCCGAAAAAACGAAGGATTAAAATTCGGCGAATCGGTTAGAAACGCGTTTCGAGTCCGAGGTAAAGCATCACCTGCGTCCAGTCCGTCAGACCCTCGTTGAAACTGTAGCGGACCATGGTGTCCATTCGCACACGCTCGGAAAACACGGGCCTGCTGTATGCGGCAAAGAGAGTGAAGTTATTCTCATCGCCACGGTTTGCGACCACGGTGCCGACATCCTCATACTGTGAGGTCCGGTATTCCATGCCGCTGCTGAGGGTAGCGCGTAGCAGTTGGCGCTGGATGGTGGTGGAAAACAGAAAGTCGTTAATGACATAGTTGGTTTCGTTCGGAGAAGGCACCGTGACGGAGCGAAACGATCCCATCCAGGTCCAGAGGTCGCTGATGACGTATTTCGCAGTGAGTTCGCCAGCGAGTCCCAGACTGCCGCCATCGCTGGATGACGAGCTGGAATCGGTGGCGTATTCGGGTCCGAGCGAAGCTGAAAACCAGATCCTTTCGCCCAGTTTGTAGCGGCTTTCCATCAGCAACGCCCAAGCATCACGAGAGCCGATGTTCTCGGATTCGGAAAGGGTGTAGCGGAGCGTGGGTCCAATGCTGATGCGCTCGGTCGCGTCCCAAAGACCGCCGAAGTAGCCGGTGTAAATCTCAGCTCCTTGATTGGTGTTGCCTGAGAACTCCGAGATGGCTGCGGACCAGCCGGCATTGATGGAGGTGCGCGGCGCGATCTGGCGCGCGCCTCGGAAGCCGCTGGTGATCAGCGTGCCTTCCACGAAATCCCCGGTGAGGCGGTCGGTTCCGGAAAGCTCTCTGTAGTCGCTGAACAACGTGATGAATGTCTTTCCCCCTAGGAAGTTAAGAACCAGTTCTCCATTCTGATCGAATCCGTTCAGATTGTCATTGTGGAGGTATCTGCGGAGCACGGGTTTGTAATCCGCCGTGATCGAGAAATTGGCACCGCCTTCGGGATCGGAAACATAACGGACGGAAGGCATCAGACTCGTACTCAACTCGCTTTTCTCGTTCGATTCCGAGAGGAAAAAGTTCGAGTTGTAATTGGTGTCCATCTCCACGACGTAGCCGAACTGTCCCTTGATTCCCCCGCCGAGGCCCAATTCCAATTCGCTGTCCTTGGGAATGAAGCTGCCGAGTCCAAGTGGATCGGAAATGCCGATTTGTGTTGTGAAGTCTTGCGCGAGGGCGGAACCGCAGAGCGTGGACAGACCAGCCAGTGCGGTGAACCATACCTTCCGGGGGGAGGATTTTGGGCGGTGGAACATGGGTGAAGAATCAGGGTGAACGGCTGATTTTTAGGGGTTTGCGGAATTCATGTCAACTCCTTAGCCACCCGGGCCGGGCCTCGCGCGGCATTTGAGAAAGGCTTCAAATTCCTCAGGCAGAGCGGTTCCCACGCCGAGTGTCATCTCGAACATGGAGGCTACCGCCGCCGCTTCTAACAGGTTTTTGTAACCCTTCGAAGTCTTGTCTTCGTCGGATGTGCCCCAGTGCTTGAGTGCGTGTTTCACCTGCGGGTTTGCATGATGAATGGAAAGGATACGCAACACCGCCTGACGTGCGATTTCTTCGGATGCCCCCGAGTCCGCAGTGAGCGCAGTCTGATAGGCGGGCAGTGCTTCCTGCGAGCGGTTCAGACCTTCCAACGCCAGCCCGTGACACATCGCCACCTGCGCCCGCCGGTCTCCGGGCAGGCGGGTGCTTAGTCGTTCCGTGGCGAGGGTTTCTAACCGTTCCCAGCTCTTGGTGCGTACGGCATCCCAAAGCACGTAGAGTTCGATCTGTGAGAGCAGGGTTTCACGCGTGATCGTGTTGCGGGTGAACTGCTGGAGCGCGGATGCGAGTCCTTCGAGATCGCCGGTTTTTCGCAGGCACTCCATTTCATAAAATGCGGCCATGGCGGCGGGGCTGTTTTCCAGAAGGCCGACGGGTTTGAAGCGTTCCTTCACGCGGATGAAAGCAAGTCGCGCCTCCGAGTATCTGTGCGCCTGATAGAGATCCATCGCTTCGGTGAACTCGCGCGGCTCGAACAGTAAGACCGTTCCATCCTGCGGCATGCGCGCTTCGACCGTCTTGCCTGTGCCTTCCATTTCCTGATAGAGAAACGTGTCCTTGGTGGCGGAAAGCAGGCGGATCTCTCTGGACGCTCCGTTTTCCGAAACGAGCAGGGCGCGGGCGGTGAACGCGGCCTCGTCCGCAGCAGTTGCGAGAAAAGTGAACAGGATGGCAATCAGCGGGAGCTTCATGAGTGTGTCATTTCTCGGCAGGCGCGGTGGCGCGGAGTTCGGCGAGCCTGGTGCGTGCTTGCTCGCGTGACGGATCATCGGGGAATTCCTTCAGGACGCGCTCGAAATCGCTGATGGCTTTGGCGACCTCTGCGGCGGTGCCGGAATGAGCGAGCACATCGGCGCGGCCCAACAGCGAGTCTGCACGATTCTTGGCGTCCACGCGGCCGATCAGTTCGTCATAATAAATCAGTGACTCGCGCGGCGTGGAGGTGGCGAGACGCAAGTGGTCGGCGATGCGGATGAGAATGTTGTTAGGAATCTCCATCATCGGGAAACCGGTTTTCAATTCCCGATAGAGCGCGCGCACCGCAGTGGCATCTCCGGCTTTTTCGTAGGCGTCGATCACGGCGAGGCTGAGGCGCACGCGGACGGCACGGTCATCCGGACCGATACCGGGGAAATCCTGATAGAACGCCTTCAGTTCTTCGGGCCGGTGTTTGGTAAGGAACGCGTCGGCATGGGCGCGGATGAGAGCGTCGAGTTCATCAGCACGCGGTGTGCGGGCCGCAGCGGCGATCATTTCCTGCAAGCGATCAAGCGCTTGTGCGCCACGACCGACGGCGCGCTGCGCGGGCACTTGGGCAATGGCGACGCGCACGCTGCGGGGTGAGTCTTGTGCGTGTTCTTTCCAGAAACGGTCCGCATAGGCAGCGGCGGATTTCAGACGGGCAACTTCCTCCGAGTTGGCTAACAGACAGACAAGCGAAGCGAGAGAATCGCCAGCGACTTGCTTGTCGTGTAGGGCATCGGCGGCTTCCAGAGCACGGAGCCAGGAGTTTTCAGCGTCCTTGGTGTTGCCAAGATCAAGTTCGACATTGCCTTTCAGGTTCCACGCGCGGCAAGCGATGTCGGTGCCGGAGAAATCTGCGGTGATTTTCTCAAGAGTCGCGAGGGCTTCGTGCTTCCGGCCTACGGCAAACTGGCAGTCCGCGAGTTCACGCAGCGCGAAGGGTAGGTGGACGTTGTCCGCCACTTGCGGGTAGGTGTGGATGAAGGATACCAGCAGTTCCGCGGCTTTGACGCGGTCTCCGAGGCGGGCAATGTTGGTGGCGAGCAGGTAGTCCGTCGCCATGGCGAAACTGCTCTTCGGCCAGGCCACGGCATGTTTTTCTAACAGCGGTGCGGCTTCCTTGAAACGCCCGCTGTGGAAATACGATGCGCCGAGCACATGGAGGCAGAGATCTTGTTCGGTCGCATCCGCTGGAAGTTTTTCTAACAAGGGGGTAGCCATCCGGATGCAGTTCTCGTGTACGCCATCGCTGAAGAGACGGGTAAGCACGATGTTTGCAATCTGCGGCAAGCGCGGCGAGTCCGGGAACGCGGCGAGGAAGGTTTCCGCATGACGCCGGGTATCTTCCGCAGAGGCGGCCACAGCCGATGTGCGCACTAGATTGAAGAGGTTTTCCTCACGCGAGCCGGAGTTTTGATAAAAGGATTCGAGCTGTTCATAGGCCGCCAAAGCTCCACGGATGTTGCCGCATTTTTCATGGAGGATGGCGGTGCCCGCGAGCTTGAGCGCCTCGGGCGGGTTCTTTCCCCGGCGCTGTTCGTCGAGCGCGGCGAGTTCAGCTTCGAGTACCTTGCGGACGATGACATCTCCGCCATCGCTCACGTTTTCCAGCGGACCCATGGTCTTCAGTCGTGCGCGGATGTCGTCCATGGCCGCATCGGTGGAGGGCACGAACTGATAGAGTGCGAAAGCGGCGCGCGGCATGTCAGCAGCAGTAGCGTCCGCAGCAAGTGACAGGAAAACCTGCGAGAAGCGATGCATGCGGAACGGCTCAATGACGAGGCCGCCGCGATTGTTAGAAATGAAATCCAGCAGCGCTTGTTCGTTGCGGGATGAGAGTGCCGCGCTGACGAGTGATTGGAAGGCGGCGACAATCCCAGTCTCCGGCGTCCGGAAAGCGTGTTTGTTGCGGATGGCGATCTCCAGGTTTTCGTTGCCCTCCGGGATGTGGCCGGAGCGGTATCCGCAGATAGCCATGCCGATGTGAAACATGCCCTGCGGATACTTGTCGCGCCCACGATCACGCTCTTTGAGAAATTTCCGGAAGCGGCTGATCGCTAGTTCCCAGTTTCCCGCAGCCATGGCGGCCTCGCCCCACTTGAGCAGCGCCATTTTCTGAAACACGTTGCCGGTATCCGTGGCGTTCGCCGTGTTGGGGAAATCGCGGTAACAGATCTCGAACGAGCGCATCGCATCGGTCCAGCGTTTCAGCTTCATCTCACAGGTGCCTTTGTGGAAATGGACCGCACCAAATTGCGGGCCGTATGCCATGAGTTGCCCGGCTTTCCCGAAGCGCTCCTCTGCGATGGTGATCGCGGCGAGCGCGTCCTCCCACTTCTCCGCCTTCATCGCTTCCTGCGCCTTGCCGATGAGCGTGCCGAGATCCTCTTCCTGCGCCGTAGCAACCCACGGCAGCGCGCACAAGCCTCCTATGATCGGCGTGAGAAAAATGCGGGGATTCATGACCGATGGCAGGTTTTCAGGAAAAAAACTCGCGGGTGAAAACCAAAGGACTCTCCTCCCCGACCGCAAGCTGGAACGGCGGAAGGCTGGAAAAATTCACGCTTCCTGACAATGCTGCATCAGCCTTGCACGGTCATGCGGAAACGATTACTCCACAGGTGATGTCTGACCCGCCGCCCAAGCCACAGAGGAAGCCGTCTTGGTCGAAGACTCTGGTGCGCGCGTTGCTGGTCTGCGCTGGCTCAGTGGCGATCCTGCTCCCCGCTTGGCTGCCCAACCGTCCCTCGGTCCCGATCGAACGCGGCACCGTGGAGTTGTTGCAAGCCTTCCTACTGGCGGCGGCGGCCACGGTGATGCTCGGAGCCTCATCCCATGCAGGAGTTTATCGGCCAGTTTGCAGAATTCTGGCGCTGGGATTGATCGCGGCGTTTGTCGGCGAGATCGAGGATTTCGTTTCGGGCATCCTGAAGTGGAAATTCCCCGAAGCGTGGGTGATCGGGGTCATTCTGTTAGTTGCTTTGATCCAGACGATCCGCCACCGCCGGGTGATGGTTCATTTTCTGGCGACCCTGGGCAATCATGCCGGGGCAGGCCTGATCGGCAGCGCACTGTTAATCATCTACGTCTTCAACCGTGTGATCGGCAGCACCAAGTTCTGGCAGGCGGCGCTCGGTCCCGCCTTCTCGCCGAGCGTTCCGCGGATGTGCAAGAGCTATCTCGAACTGCTCGCCTGCTACCTGCTCTTCATCGGCGCGCTCGGGCTTTCTATCACGTTGGCTCGCCGCAAAGAGCAGCCCTGAAACAACAACCGCCATGTTTCACATCGTTCTCGTAGAACCTGAAATCCCGCACAACGCGGGTGCTGCGGGGCGTCTCGCACTCGCCACCGGCTCCACGCTCCACTTGATAGAGCCGCTCGGGTTTTCACTGGAGGACAAATATGTGCGGCGCACCGGTCTCGATTACTGGCAGGATGTGAAACTGCGCGTTTGGAAAAACTGGGAGCAGTTTCTAGCAGAAACAGGCGAGACCAGCGCGGACTTCTGGTATCTCAGCACCAAGGCGCGCACCACTCACTGGCAGGCGAATTTCCGACCGGGCGACTATCTGATCTTCGGTCGTGAAACGAAAGGCTTGCCCGAAGACATCGTCCGCAATGCACGCGAGCACGCGCTGCGCATTCCGATGGAGCCGGGCGGCACCCGCAGCCTCAACCTAGCCACTGCCGTGGCCATCGTGCTCTACGAAGCCGTGCGCCAACAAGATCCCGTTTGGTGAAATCCTCACCCTCATGGAGCCATTCAAAAACGAGTTCTCGCACACCAAAGTCCGCCGCATCGCGGAGTGCCTGAAGCGTGTGCATCCCGCGTTTTCGATTCCTCGTTTCAGTAAGGGCCTGGAGCAGGCATTGGAGCCGCTGGAGTTAAAGCAGCGCATGAACCTGATCGCCGATCGCATCGTAGCAGGGCTGCCTGAAGATCCCCGCGTGTTATTTCCAATTCTAACAGCATCGCTCGGATCAGACACGTCCGGCCTGCGTGGTTTCCTAGTCTGGCCGCTCACGGAAATCGTCGCCCGCAGTGGCTTACCGCACTTTGAAGAAGCGATGGCCGCCTTGAGCGAAATGACGCGCCGCTTCACCGCCGAGTTCGCAATCCGGCCCTTTCTGCGGCATCACCCTGCACGCACGCTAGCACAACTCCACGCCTGGTGCGCGCATCCCGACGAACACGTCCGCCGCCTCGTTTCCGAAGGCAGCCGCCCGCTACTGCCATGGGGTGGAAATCTAACCGAACTGCTCGCCGCACCGCAACCGACACTCGCGCTGCTGGAAAAACTCCACCGCGATCCCAGTGACTACGTGCGCCTCTCCGTCTCTAACCATCTCAACGATTTCAGCAAACACCATCCAGCGCTCGTCATCACCACGCTCGACCGCTGGCGGCGCGGCGCACCCGATGATGCGCGGCTGGACAAGCTCGCCCGCCATGCATGCCGCACCCTACTCAAGGCAGGCGACCCCGCAGCGATGAAGTTCCTAGGCTATGGTTCCGCAGCCTCGCTCGAAGTCGCAGCCTTCGAGCTTGGAAAGCCAAACGTGAAACTCGGCGGCCATCTCGACTACCGGCTCGTCATCCACAATGCCTCGCGGAAATCCCTGCGCGTCATGTTCGATTACGCCATCCACCACCGCAAAGCCAACGGCAGCCTAAGCCCGAAGGTTTTCAAAGGCCGCATCAAGCAACTCGCACCCGGTGAGAGTTGGGAAATCCATGGCCGCCATCCGCTCAAGCCCGTCACCACCCGCGTCTATCACCCGGGCATCCACGCTTTCGAGCCGCGCCTCAATGGTCGGGTCTTTCCGATGCGGGAATTCACGCTGAAAACCTGACAATCCTGCATCCGGACTTGTCGCCCTGTACATCACAGGCCATTAGACCGGCATGGCATTCTCCGCAGTTCTTTTCGATTTCGACGGCGTGCTGGTGGACACCGAGTGGGCGATCTATCAGGCGTGGAAACGCACCTTCG
>JANMLQ010000118.1:0-7258 GCA_031372635.1 Akkermansiaceae bacterium
TGTCAGTGGAGTGGACCGTTTTTCGATGACGGCAGACTTCAGCAGAGGCCGCTTGCCCGAAATCTGGGTCATGGCACCCAACGGCGGAGCGTCCAAAACCGTGCGTTTCCGCAGTCCGGCCAACCCATCCAGCCAAATCACTTTCGCCACCAATTACAAAGTCGGCTTCACACCACAAACCATCAACTCCGCCGACATGACCATGAGCTTCAAGGGCAAAGGCGTGGCGACCGATGAGCATTACGTGGCAATCACCCGCGCGGATGGCAAGCCCGCCCTCAACTTCCCCGTGAAGGTCAAGAGCATGAAAAAACGGACCATCAAAATTGCCATCCATCCCGTGGCACTCAAGAAAGGCACTGCTAGTCCCGTTTATCCCTACCACCTCCCCTCAAACGAACAGGAAGACCGAGACGATTTCGATGACAGACTCACCGAATACCTCAATGGGGTGTATGGCGAACAGGTGAACCTATTCTGCGATGTCACCGTGCTGCCCGCAGTGGAATTGGACTTCGATACCGTGGCGCCGTTCGGAGAGATAGAAATCACGAATGCGGCCCAATTCACCCCGGAAATGGCACTCGCCTGCACGAACCCCCAATGGCCTCAGCACACCGACATCGACGTCTGGATTCTCGGCGGCGTGTCCTTTATGGGTCAAAAGAAACCCTATATGGGAATGAGGATCGGAGGCACCTACGGTCAAGACAACAAGCAGCGGGTTCCCTCGGCGATTATCGATGGCAGAGACAATGTAGGTCACACCATCGCCCATGAGATGGGCCACATTTTCATGGGGCCTGGCCATCCTGACAGGGTGCAGGACGATCACTTCGCAACCCTTTCCGGCGTTTCGAACGAAAAGCGCCTGATGAGACAGAATCAGGATGAAAAATCCGACTGCCAACTCATCAAGAAGGAGTGGGATGAGATCGAGAAGTGGTTGAAAAAGAACATCGACGAACCCAATCCATGAAAATCAGAATCTTTACCTTTGCTCTACTTGCTTGCGAACTGGCGAGTGGAATGTTCGCGCCAACAAAACCTGAAGAAGCCACGGCTTGGTATCAGAAAATGGAGAACGGCGTAAAAAAATGGATGAATGAGGAAAACACCGAAGTGAAAATTGAAAATTTAAGCGATTTCGTTGTGAAATTTGGTCTTCAAATTCCAACCCACCCGGATCCAAGATGGCATCAAGTGCATAAACATGCCCAAGCCGCCCTTCTCGTAATACCCGGCCACGCAAAGTATTTCCAGGACAAGATCGAAACCCTGCGTGCTGAGGTTCTGACGACCGAAAAAACCCCGGTAGCAGAACTTGAGGAAATGCAAAATGCGGGACAACGCATCCCGCACGTTTCGGAGTACGAAGACTACTGCAGCATGACCGCATTCCCGACCTTGGCACAGCTTCCCAGCGCGGAGACGGTCGCCGTGCTTGGGTTTTATCTAAACGATCCCGTCGGGCTCGATGGCAAAAACCTCACAGGCAATCCGATGCAGGATAAGGATAGCGATGACCCCAGTCCGCGACCATGCAATGCAATGATGGCTGTCAGAGCCGTCGACAATCTGGGAATCGAACACCCGCCCTACATTTTCGGGCCGAAAGAAGCCATGACGGATCAGGCTATCGACGCTTGGAAAAACTGGTGGTCCGAAATCAAAGCAGGCAAGCGCACCTACCGTTTCACTGGCTCGAACATCGAATACGGCCCGGACGGCCCAGCATCTCCAGAGCAGATAGAAAAAGCCCGCGCCACCCGCGAGCGCGACGAGAAACGCGCCACAGGACATGCCCGGCGCACGGACAAGGAAGCAGATGATGGGAAGGAATCTGAAACGAAGGAGCGTTCAGGTTCCTTACCGCTGCTGATCACCGCCACATTGGCGGTGCTTGTTTCTCTACTTTGGTATGTTCGCAGGAAAAAGTCAGCGGCTTGAAGCAGCCAGCCCAGACTTCCCCACAGCCCGCCCGGTTCCTCCGGCGCGGGCTGTTTTCTTCCCGCTTGCGCCTCATACCGCCCGCCATCCAGACTGCCGCCGTGAACATCCTCGTCACCGCCGGCCCCACCCGCGAGCCGATCGACCCCGTCCGTTTCCTCTCCAACCGCTCATCGGGAAAAATGGGCTACGAACTCGCCGCCGCCTTCGCCCACGCCGGCCACACCGTCCTCCTCGTCTCCGGCCCCACCGCCCTCGATGTGCCGGACCACGTTGATTTCCTGCCCGTGGAAACCGCCGCCGAGATGTACGCCGCAGTTTCCCACCACCTCGGCCGCATGGACATCGCCGTCTTCGCAGCCGCAGTCGCCGACTACACCCCGGCCACCATCGCCCCGGAAAAACTCAAAAAATCCGCAGACACCCTCACGCTCGAACTTGTTAGAACTCCCGACATCCTCGGCTCCGCTCGCCAGCCACTCGGCTTCACCGGCACCCTCGTCGGCTTCGCTGCGGAAACCGAAAACCTAGAAGCCAACGCCCGCCAAAAACTCACCCGCAAAAACTGCGACCTCATCATCGCCAACGACGTCTCCAAACCCGGCATCGGCTTCGATGCCGACCACAACGAAGTCCTCCTCGTTTTCCCAAACCACAACGAGTCCCTCCCTATCGCCACCAAACACGACCTCGCCCACCAACTCGTCCAAGCCATCCTCGAACTTCACCTCTCACAGAGATTGTAGATCACGGATCGCGGATCGAAGAGAATGAGAAAGCGCCTCTTCATCCACCATCCACTATCCACTAACCACTATCCACCATCTCCACCATGACTGACCTCGAACTCGCCACCCACGCCGCACTCACCGCCGGCAAACTCCTCCGCCAAAACTTCGGCCTCGATGCCACCGTCGATGAAGCCACCCACCACGACATCAAGCTCGCCCTCGACAGAGAGTCCCAGGATCTCATCACCGAAATCCTGTTAGGCGCGCGTGACGGTGACGCCCTCTTCGGCGAGGAAGGCATCGCCGGCAACCAAGACTCCGACCGCCACTGGATCGTCGATCCCATCGACGGCACCGTGAACGTCTTCTACGGCATTCCCCACTTCTGCGTCTCCATCGCGCTGCGCGTCGCCGGAGAAATTGTTGTCGGCGTCATCCACGATCCCATGGTCGGAGAAACATGGACCGTCGAAAAAGGCAGCCCCGCCATGCTCAACGGCGTGCCCATCAAGACCAGTAGCCGCGACAAACTCGAAGACTCCATCCTCTACGTCGGCTGTGGCAAGGACGAAGAATCCCTGCGCACCGGACTCGAGCGTTTCCGCAAAGGCTCACTCAAAGCCCGCAAGATGCGCATGATGGGTTCCGCCGCCCTCGGCATGGCCTACATCGCCAGCGGCCGCCTCGATGGCTACATCGAATCCCGCATCTCACTATGGGACATCGCCGCAGGCCAACTCCTCGTCGAGACCGCCGGCGGAAAAGTCGATCTAACACCCATCCCCCACAAACCCGACTCCTGGGCCATCGTCGCCACCAACGGCCGCATCCCCATTGAAGAAGTTCTTTGAAAAGTTGATGGTTGAGAGTTGATGGTTGATGGAAAGAAAAAGCTTCCACGTCCGCCCTCTTCACCATCAACTCTCAACCATCAACATCTCCCATGACCGGCATCGGCTACGACGTTCATCGTTTCTCGGAAAACCGCCCGCTCGTACTCGGCGGCGTCACCATCCCGCACAGCCACGGCTTGGAGGGCCACTCCGATGCAGACGTGCTCTGCCACGCCATCGCCGATGCCCTGTTAGGCGCGATGGGCTTGCCGGACATCGGCCACTACTTCCCACCCGGCGATCCCGCGTGCAAAGACATCGTTTCACTCCGCATCCTCGAAAAATGCCGCGCCCTCGCCGATGAGGCGGGTTTGAAAATCATCAACGTCGATTCCACCCTCATCGCCGAAGCCCCGAAAATCCTCCCTCACCGCGAAGCCATGCGCTCTAACATCGGCGCATCCCTAGGCATCCCACCCGAGCGCGTCGGCATCAAAGCCACCACCAACGAACTGCTTGGCTTCATCGGCCGCAAGGAAGGCATCGCCGCCATGGCCGTGGCGCAGGTGGAGTGAACGAGTAACCATAAATCCACACATGGAAGAGCCGCTCGCAGAACTTGAGACAGCTGTAGTTGATAGCGGCAGCCCGGCACCGTTGCCGTGGCAAGTGATCGGCGTGGTGCCTGTCACTGGCAAAGGTTTGCTTTCCTGCCATTCCGCCGTTTCTCCCGATGGACCGATCACCTCCCGGTTCCGCCACGATGGCCCATTAGGCAGCAAGAACTTCGCCAAATGGGTGCGCAAGACAGTGAAGAACGGACCCACGCTGCTCTGTTGGGACGCACCACTCACTTCTGCGGAATTTCAGCTTCGCGCCATCGAGCGCCAGGCCCGGCTATGGGTGCGCGATTTATTTCCCGTGGGTGATCCGGCCCGGCCTATCATCCGCTCCGCCGCCGCCCGCCCGCATTGGATTGCCACCCAACGCATCCTCGGCCTGCCCGTTCACGAAGGCATGGTGATCCGCGGTTCACTGCTGCAGCCCAAGCTGATTTGCGAAAACCAGCGCCCGTCCGGCACCCGCCGGGAGTTATATGTTACCGAAGTCCATCCACAGCTCGCCATCGGTCTCCATCCCGCCGGGCGCGGACTTCCATGGTATCGCGACAACCTCGAAAATGCCTGGAACTATCACCTCCAGGCTGCCAGACAGTGGGGCCTAGGCGATGAGGATTTGCCACTGCCCGTCCCCGGTAGGCTGCGCATGTTAGATTTTACCGATGCCTGGGTAGCCATGGCGCTCGGAGTCCTCTGGCTACGCGGCGGCCCGGCCGCTATCACCGGCAACCGCCGCGAAGGTTCCTTCCTCCTACCCCATCTCTCGCCCTCCCCACCTACTCTCTAATCCCGTTTTGCAACTTTCTCCCCATGCTCGATCACCATCCGAATGAACTGAATCTCGGCTCAGATTTCTTGCCCAAATCTCCTTCCAAGCTCGACCTGACGATTTCCAAATCCTCCACGAAACCACTCAGTCCGGCGCAGGCGGAGTTCAACAAGCGCATGAAGGCACTCGAAAAGGAACGCGCCGCACACACACGCGAGCGCGCACGCCTGGATGCGGAACTCCTCGTTTGCATCAACGAACTCATGCCAATGGTGGAAACGAAGAACCGCGCTGAACTCGGCCTCATCCAATCAGCAGTCGCCGCCCGCGATACACTCAAGCTCACGCCGAAGCGCCACAAGTGGCTCGGTGATCTCATCAGCGGAAAAGCCAGCAGTCTCCTCGCTGATCCCACCGGACTGAGCGAAGCGGACATCCAACAACTGGAAGCGCTCATTGAAAAACTCGGCCCCAATTTCCTCGATGAAGAACGCAAGGAATTTGAGCGTGAGGACTTCGATGATCTCCGCGAAATGATGGAGCAAATGGCCCAAATGGCCGGAGTATCACTTGATTTGGACGGCATCGAACTGGATGGAGATCCCGCTGAGTTTGAACGCCAGATCCAAGAGCGTCTCGCCGCCGCAGGAGATCAATTCCGAAAGATCGCCAATGGCGAAACTCCGCTGAATGAAAAGAAACGAAAGCCCACGAAAGCAGCTCTCGAACGCGAACGCCTCAAGCAAGAAACCGAAGATGCGAAGAACCGCGATTTCAAATCCCTCTACAAACAACTCGCCAAAGTTCTACACCCGGATCTCGAGACCGACCCCACCCTCAAGGCGCATAAGGAAGTCTGGATGAAACGCCTCACCACCGCCCGCGCCAGTGGCGATCTGCGCGACATGCTCGCCATCGAATTGGAATGGCTCGGCGAGGAATCCGGCAATCTCGCTAAAGCCAGTGATGAAAAACTGCGCGTCTATTCCATGGTTCTCAAGGAACAGTTGGCGGATCTCAAAGAGCAGACTCACATGCTTCTCCGAGAACCCCAATACTACCCGCTCATGCGTTTCATCGGTCCCTTTGGTGACAGAAGAAGCCCCGTCGTCATCAAGCTCAGTCTGTCTAACGAAATCTCGCGCCTGGAGGAAATGTCCGCCACCCTCCGCGCTGGCGGCAAGGACGCCCAACGCATCGTCCATCAATGGGCCGACGCCCATGCCCGCGCGTGTCGTAGGTGAACTCCCTCACCACAGATGCCTCAAGCCGTGGCGCAGGTGGAGCCTTGCGTTTGAATGCGCTTCACCATAACTTCCCGCCATGAGTCTGGCCATCCAACTCCCTCCGCGTGAGGACCAGCAGGACTTCAACCTCCGCGTCTGGGAGGAAATCCTTGCGGATACCGAACTGGCGAAGATTACCGGTCGCTTGGAAACCGACCGTCACGGCCACATCATTATGACACCACCACCCGGCTATCAACACGGCGGCAGACAGTTTGAGATCGGTTACCTCCTGCGCAAACTGCTCGGCGGAAACGTCCGCACCGAATGCCCGCTTTCCACCTCCGATGGTATCAAGGCCGTCGATGTCGTCTGGCTCTCCGACCTCCGCGAGTCCACCGCCCTGCGCGGCCAAATACTCACCGAAGCCCCCGAGATCTGCGTCGAAGTCATCTCCCCCTCCAACACCCCGGCGGAAATGGAGGAAAAAAAATCCCTCTACTTCGATGCCGGTGCCGATGAAGTTTGGTTTTGTGATGTGGATGGCAACATGCATTTCCATAACCCACAGGGGCTCCTTGATCGCTCAACTCTCTGCCCGGATTTCCTAGGCATCATTGAGATTTGAAGGTAGATGACCGGAGTTTGTGATTGAGCTGTTCATAATGACAGTCTTTGGTGTTGCTGCATGAACGACCAGCTTCCCCATCTCCTCAAAACCCACTTCGGCTACGACACCTTCCGGCCGCTCCAGCGCGAGATCATGGATGCCGCGCTCGCCAATCGCGATGTGCTCTCCATCCTGCCCACCGGCGCGGGCAAGAGCCTTTGCTATCAACTCCCCGCCCTCGCCCGTGATGGTGTGACGCTAGTGGTTTCCCCTCTCATCGCGCTGATGAAAGACCAGGTGGATCAGCTCACCGCATCCGGTGTGGCCGCCACGTTTCTCAACTCCACGCTCGATCCTCGGGAAAACCGTAGCCGCCTAGATGCCATCCGCGCCGGTGAGGTGAAACTCGTCTATCTCGCCCCGGAACGGCTGATGTCCGGCGATTTCATCCAGGTTGTTAGATCGTGGAACGTCACCGCGCTCGCCGTGGACGAAGCGCACTGCATCAGCGAGTGGGGC
>JANMLQ010000164.1:0-4615 GCA_031372635.1 Akkermansiaceae bacterium
TTGGGTAGCCATTTGCGGGGTCTCCATAAACGAAGGCCCGGCTATGGCTTGCTGTGGCGGCACCGTTGATGAGGCTTTGGGTGTGGGTGGAGCTGCGGTTTTCCGCTGCATCGTAGCGGTGGAGTTGGTGTTGGGTGTGGATGTTACTGCCGAGGCTGCCGCTGCTGCGGGTGCTCGTTTCTTCCACGAGTTGGCGGCGTTCGTTGTAGCGGTTGGTGATGACGCGCTGTGGCAGGTTGAGCTGGCCGGAGGTTTCTTCAATGCGGGTGACGTTGGAGAGTAAGTCGTATTGGTAGGCGTTTTGGCAGAGGGGGCCATTGGGGTTGCGGATGCTGCGGCGAGTGATGCGGCCTGCGGGATCAAAGGTGTTTTCCAACTCGCATCCGTTGGGCATTTCCTCGTGGATGAGGTTGCTGGCAAGGTCATGGCCGAAGTTGGTGGTCAAGGTGGCACCGCCGCTGAGTTCCACGGTGCGTGATGGTCGTCCGGCGGCGTCATGTTGGATAGAGAGGTTGCGAGACTCTGCATCATTGGTGAGCTTGGAAAGCCTGCCTAGCAGATCGTAGCCGTAGCTGGTGGTGATACCGCGCTGAGGGGAAACCATGCCTTGCAGGAAAAGCAGCGTCGTCAGGAAAATGGAAATTACTTGGAGCAAGTCGGCGTGTTCTTCTCAAAACGCGGCTTTAGGGGGAAGGCGGAAATCCGGTAGTATTGTCAGGTTTCTTTCCTGTCATGCATCGCGGCGTGTAGGGGTGGCTGCGCTCCTCAATCCGAGGAGCCGGGTGACGTTGAGGGTTTCCCGCTGGATGAGAAATGCGGCGTCCGCAACGGTGTTTTCGTGCAAATGCTCTTCCTTCACTGCGGACCCGATGCAGCCGAGCAGATCGGAGATCGCGATGATCGCATCTAAGCTGTCTTGGATTTCATCGACTTGCAAAGCGGATGGTTTAGGACTTGGATTTTTAGGAGCTTTCATCGGAAGGACCGTTGGCCAGCCTTCCGGGTGGACGGGGAGTTCGTAAGCTGCCGACAGACAGCTGCAGCAATCTTTGGCTGTCTCCCGAAAGAGGCAACTTGGACATGCAGTGCTGCCTCCCCGGCCATTGTACGGTTTGGCAGCATCGTTGCGGTCGATGCCAACCGCTGTCGGTTCAGGAGTTACGAAATTCCTCGTCCACCAGAAAGCGGACGTTGGAAATCAATCGTACAGGTGATTTTCAGGCAAGAAATCATTTTCAGACGCGATCTAACTTCGGAGGCTCTCGCGACAAGAAGCTCGTTCGACTTTGGCATGTAAATCGGGTGGCACGTTCACTGCGAGTGGTTGCCACTATTGACGGACTTGTAAATTCTACTAGCACTGCGATGAGCAAAATCAATACTGCGTGAAACCTCATGCAGACGAAATGGAAACAACCCGCCCGGTGGCAATAGTTCGGCCCTCCCAAAGAGAAATAGCTGCGTCTTCATGGAGATGGGCCAAGGCTAAATCTGGGTTCAGGAACTTAATCTTTATATCGTGTGAAATCCCGAGTTCAAAATGAGTATCGGCTTCAATCATGAATCGGCAATCAAAGCCATTCTCTTCGTATCCTTCAAAAAACAACGGACAACCATAACAACTAAAGAAGAGATCAGATTTTCTCCCTCCTTCGGCTGAGGTAAGGAATCGGACTTGGATTAGTGCGTCTGGTTTCATCTTAGGCGAGGGACAGCCATCCAGTCCAAAACGGTTGGTTTCAGCCCGGGTAGTGCATTGTTTGGAATCACGAAGGCAGGTATCCCTCCATCAACGCTTGTCGGACTCGGCAGTGAAGATGTGGGAATCTGAGTTCTAATCGTAGTGTATGGTGGATCGCGGAATCCTCTTACCGCCTGCTGGGCGTAGTCTGATGCATGCTCAGATGAAGTCGTAAAGTATTTCCCTTCCGCCGAACCTCTGTTGATTAACTGCCTAGTCTTACCGATGTCCGCCAGTTCATCTGGTCCTACCGCACGATAAAGAGTGGTCATTGGTGTCTTTTCGACCACATCATCGACTATGCTTCCGCGCGATCCGGGGATGATCATCAGTGCGGTCATTGCGAGTTTTTCCCATGTGGGCCTTTCTTCTCCGAAGTAGAAACCGCCCGTGCGCACGTCATATTCCACTGGCGCACCGTAAATATCTGCGCCTAACAGGTTTAAGGCGGTTGCAGTGGCTTCACCGGGAAGGTCCACAGTGCCGGTGAAAACATCATCGAGCTTGTACGCCGGACTGTTGTCCAGTTCCGCCATTTCACGCGTAATCGGGCGGGGTCGGGACCAATCGTTGCTGAAATTGGTATCCTTCTGCCAATCGTACGCCGATTGGTCCGGCTGCGACCACGAGCCATCCGAGAGCAGATCATTGAGCGTGGGGTGCGTGGGAGTTCCGCTGCCTATCCCAGTGGGTAAGGTTGGGATTCCGCCGTCTGGATCGGTGGTGATGCCGGTGACGGTGGCGATGGCGGGCGGGCCGGTGTAGCCGATGTCTGTGGTGCCGCCGGGCACGCTGTAGCCTGCGAGTCCGTTGGGGTCCCAGGTGCTCCATGGGTTGTGGCGGACGTAATTGTAGGTGTTGGGTCCGTCGATGAAACCTGCGGGATCGGGGGTGAGGAAGGTGGCGGTGTGGCGGTCGGTGGTCTGCCAAGTGGCGGGCAGGAGACTTTTGCCGGAAGCCTTGGGAAAAATCCCAGCGGTCAGGCAAACCAGCAGCGTCAGAAAAATGGGAACGATTTTATTCAATTCAGTAGATTTTCTTCACTTCGACGTTCGATGCATAGCGTTCGGCGTTCGATGTTAAAGAAGTAGGTTGGCACGGCCAATGCCATTGGTTGGCGCGTAGGTTCATTTTTTAGTTAGTGATGATTGAAGATTTGCAGATGCCTTCAGCAACGATTTTAGGCCCTTCGACAAGTTTTATGGGAACTCCATCAGCCAATGGTCCGTAATCAAGCTTTGGAAAGTATGTCAGTTCAAGTGTGATAGTGATCGCAACTCCGAACTCTGAGCCAGGCGGAACATTATCCACCCGCACTGCAAAATCCTCCGGCACAAGACCAGTGCGGAGGTAAGGAGCGTATCCTCTGCCCACAGGCATAACCGGACGTCCGCCTTTGTCATGTGGTTTGAATGTGACTTCGGCAACTACATGAGCTTTTTTTGGCACTTGGGAAGGAGAGTTCATTTTTCAATAATGTTAACTTTATCGAACCAGTTGTAGAATGTCGGGTTTTCATAGACGTCGATACCGATGGATTTTCCCACACCTCCAGGATCGGCATGACGATACATCTTCCAAAGGTTTTCTGTTGGTGCGTCGATGTAGGTCTTTGTGTAAAACCTAGTCGGGTTTGCTTTAATGAAGTCATCAAGACTGCTTTCATCAAAAGCAAAGCGTTTGAAGGTCGAGTTTGAATGAATGTTGTAATCGCCATACCGCATCACGTCGGACAACTCATCCGCTTCAACTGCGCGGAAAAGGCGTGTTGTGTTCGGTAGCTTGGTTCCAAATTTGACTGTAGTTCCAGCTCGGACAACACCGCTTATTACGATAGAGAGCGCGGTTGTCGCCGCTTTGGCTGCCAGATACTCAGTTCCAATGTTGGACAGTCCATACCCCGTTCCAGCTATGATTTCCCAGTCGTGTTCCGCGTCACTAGCACTCTGGGATTGCTGCTCAATGCGGGATTTTTCTTCTGGAGAGTATCCGCCGGAAGACAGCAGTTGCTGGAGTTCTCTGGAGTCCATATTGCTTATGGCAATGGAGAGGTTATGCGGGCTAGCAGGGCCAATGTATGGATCAAGGGCACCGTCTTCTACCCATGCGCTGTATTGCTCAAAATCCGGCAGTAGATCATTGAGCATGGGGTGGTGGTATCCGCTGCCTAGATCGGTCGGCAAGTTTGGCAGGCCGCCGTCTGGATCAGTAGTGATACCGGTGACGGTGGCGGGTGGGCCGGTGTAGCCGATGTCGGTGGTACCGCCGGGCACGCTGTAGCCTGCGAGGCCGTTGGGATCCCAAGTGCTCCATGGGTTGTGGCGGGCGTAGTTGTAGGTGTTGGGTCCGTCGATGAAACCTGCGGGATCGGGGGTGAGGAAGGTGGCGGTGTGGCGGTCGCGGTAACGGTGGCCTTCGTTGCTGAGGCCGCCGGGTTCTTGCCATTTGCCGTTGGGTCCGTAGCTGCTGCTGGGGTTGCCGCTTTGGTCTTCGGGCAGGCCGTCCGCATTGTAGCTGCGGTGCAGGGTCATGGTGCCGCTGGAGCTGAACTCGGCGGTGATGTCGCCCCGGATGTTGTGATAGGGGTGGCTGGTGATGCCGTTGGCATCCTGGGTATAGAGCCTGCCGCTTACACCGCCACCGGTGTGTTTGATGAGTGTTGTGCTAGGGAGGGAGCCTTGCCATTCAAAGGCGGGGGATGTGCCGTTGAAGGCGTAGAGGTATGGGTTTTGCCCGGTGGCTTTGCGCGCGATGCGGCGGGTGAGTGGGTCGTATCGGTAATGCCAGGTGCCGTTTTCAGAGGGCGTGGCGGTTTGCTGGGTGAATTGGGTGAGACGGTTGAAGGCGTCGTAGCTGTATGTGTCCGTGGCATTA
>JANMLQ010000167.1:0-10396 GCA_031372635.1 Akkermansiaceae bacterium
CAACTGGCGCGGCACCAAGGAAAGCCATCCCATCACCCGCACCGCCACCGTCGAGCTGAAGTGGAGCGGAGAAGCCGCATCTCCAGAGTTGGAAATCAGCCGTTTCATCTGCTGGGAATTCCTCGGTCTCGGCGGCCAGGACCCGGTCTCCACCGCATCGACGAAGTGATCTAACCGGATGGACGCTCTCCCGGATCCGCACCGCACGACGATCGCCGCCGTCGCCACCCCGCCCGGCATGGGTGCGGTTTCCATGATCCGCATCTCCGGCCCAGATGCCATCCGCGTGGCGGAGCTTGCCACCGGCATCGTGCCCGCAGCACGCCTTGCTCGGCATTGCATGGTGACGGACGACAAGGGGCAAAGCATCGACGACGGACTTCTAACAATTTTCCCGGCGCCGCACAGTTACACCGGGGAAAACTGCGCAGAATTCACCGGTCACGGCGGCATTCTCGCCACACGCGAGGTGCTGGCCCGCTTTCTGGAATGCGGCGCAGTCCACGCAGGTCCGGGCGAATTCACCCGCCGCGCGTTTCTCAACGGCAAACTCGATCTAACACAAGCAGAGGGAGTGATGGATCTCATCTCCGCCCAGACGCGGCTCTCGCTGCGCGCTGCCCGCAGCCAACTCGAAGGCACGCTCGGCCGACGCACCACCGAAGCACGCGATTCATTGCTGGAAACGCTCGCCCATCTCGAAGCATGGATCGACTTTCCCGAAGAAGACATCGACCCACAGACCGGCGAGTTGTTGCGCGCGCGCATCCGCTCCGTGCTCGCCACAGTTGAGTCTTTACTCGCCACCGCCGATCAGGGCCGTGTGCTGCGCGAGGGCGTGCGCACGGTCATCTTCGGCGAACCAAACGTCGGCAAGTCGAGTCTGCTCAACCGGCTGTTAGGTTTCGAGCGTGCCATCGTCAGCGAGATCGCGGGCACCACGCGGGACACCATCGAGGAAACCATCAACCTGCATGGCATCCCGCTGCGCCTCGTCGATACCGCCGGCGTGCGCGAGGCCGCAGATAAGATCGAAGCAGAGGGCATCCAGCGCACCGTGCGCCAAATCGAGACCGCTGATTTGTTGTTAGAAATTACCGATGCCAGCCGCCCGAAACCGGAAGACGCCGTGTTTCCCGCCTCCACCGCGAAGCATCTGCTCATACTCAACAAAACCGACCTCGGCGAACATCCGTCATGGCAGAAAACCGAAGCCGTGCGTTTGTCCTGCAACACTGGCGAGGGCTTCGATCATCTATCAGAAATGATCCGCGACTCCCTGCACTTTGGCGAAGTGGACTGGGGCGAGCACGCGGTGGCCATCAACGCCCGCCACCAACAAAGCCTGATGCTCGCCCGCAGCGGCCTGCTCGCCGCACTGGAACTTCTCGATGATCCTTCTAGCGATACCGAACTCGCCGCCATCGACCTTCGCGAAGCGCTCGATGCGCTGGGAGAAATTCCTGGCCGCGTGGATACGGAGGATTTGTTAGGCGTGATCTTCAGCAGCTTCTGCATCGGCAAGTGATGCCGGGGTTGATACGCGATGACCATGGGCTTCCGCCCCTCATTTCTCGCTTCCGTAGAAATCCTCCTTGCGTTCAGTTCTATGAACTGATTTTTTCTGAATTCATAATTCAGTTGTATGAACTGAAAAGTTGTTTGGAAACCACCCAAACCCCGTACACCGCCGCCGGATACCTACCACAATCGTCAAAGCCTCGTTTGCAGAGACAAGAAGCTATTCTACAAGCTCCAAAACACCATCTGCATCTCTCGAAACCCTGCCGCTTCCACCAAAAGCTTATCCGCACTTACCGGAAACCCTTCAGCAAGCGCCTGAACACCACTTACAACTCCCAAAAGCCTTCAGCACTCCCCAAAACCACACTTACATCAGCCAGAACACCATCAACATAGGCAGGAAAGCCTTCAACATTCCGCAGAACCCAATCTACACCCGCAGAACACCATCCACACACGCCAGAACCCCATCTACATTCTCCAAAATCACTCAAAACCAATCGTTTACACAAAAATCAACCACCAACACCAAACCACCATGAACGACCGTCAACGCAACAAATACGACAGCCATCTCGCAGTCCGCAGCCTCTGTGCCAAGGAATCCAGCCTCGCCCTCACTTCCAGCCTGCCCGCTTGGAAACCCATCTACGACAGCATCCTCGCCAAAATCTCCTACGCCGATGCCTGCGTTCTTATCCAGACCAGCAACACCACTGGCGTTACCGAAGCCAAGAACCAAGCCCGCACCACCCTCATCGCCAACATCCTTGAAACCGCAGGTGCGCTCTGCTCGCTCGCCCTACTTCGCGCAGACAGCATACTCGAAGCCAAAGCCGACCTTGTCCCCAGCGACATCAACGCCCTTCCTGATTCCCTCGTGGACGATAAAGCCACCGAACTACTCGAACTCGCCCGTGCCATTCCCGCACCCGCCCCCGGAACCACCGCACCCGATCTCGCCGCTGTCGGCCTCACCGAGGGCAAGCTCGACTTATTGGAAACCCGTATCGAAACCTATAACCTCTTGCTCGGCACCCCACGCGGAGCACGCGGTACCAAAACCGCCGCCACCGAAAACCTCCAGCAAACCTTGGACGATATCGACCGCCTTCTCGAAAAAGGTCTCGATAAACTCGCACTCCAATTCACAAGCACGCCTTTCTATCAGGAGTATCTGCTTGCCCGCGATCCCGTTGCCGTCGCCAAATCAAAAACTGTGGCAACTCCGCCACCCGCTCCACCCCAATAAGTATCCTTTTAATTTAAAGAACGCGGGATGAGGGCGGAAATCACTCATCGCTCTCATCCCGCATCAATTCATTGAGTGGCGCATTCAGAGCCCTAGCGAGTCTGATCACGTTCGCAAAAGAAGGTAACACCAGACCTGATTCAATATGCCGCAGACCGCTCCTGCTAAGTCCCGCCATCTGGGAAAGCTGGTTTTGAGATACCCCCTGTTCGATGCGAAGAGCACGCAGTTTTGAAACCACTGCGGCTGTAATCTCCTCGGGTGTTTTGCGAAGCACACGAAACTAAAAACCCCTTGACGATAGGCGGAAGGATGACCAAATAAGACCACCTAAACGGCAAATCTACGCAACCATCACACCTGAGCCGATAAAGAGCGTACCGAATCCAAAACCAGAACTTTCCCGAAATGAAAACCACCCAAGTGCTACTCCTGTTTTTGTCCGCAGCATTATCGTCTCCCCTGCCAGCCCAGCAAACCACACCCAAATGGGACGTTGAAATTCCCGTGCCGATCACCGACGGAACTCCGCCTCCGCCGATTCCGAAGCCTGACCCTATCGACTTCAAGGTTCTGAGTTCCCGAACCACCCGCCAAGAAGTGACCAAAGCCCCGGAAATCTCCGGCTTGCCACCCGTGACTGGAAAAATCAACGTCACAGTGCAACTCGTCGAAGATCCCAAACTTCCCGAGCCGCCACCGTCAATACCCGCGCCACCAGCCACCGATCCCGCCGTGATCGCCAGGCGTGCGGAAATGAGAAAAAACTACCGAGCCACCCGCCACGTTTTCCTTTCCGCAACAGTCCACGACCACAAACGCACCCTTCTCGAAATTTATCCCAGCGGACAACTCAACAATGTCATCACCGCATGGAGCAACATCGACTTCAACCATATCAGCAACTTTACCAGCTACCGCGTGAAGGATGCGACTGATGGGACATTCCAAAACATCAGCCTCATCATGGGTATCGGAAACACTGCAACCCAACGCTGGTCTGCATTGGCAGCCAAGAGGGGTCTCAAATACCAAGCACCCGAAATTCCAACCATGCCCGACCTGGCCGTAGGCGGTCCCTCATTCATCCTTGTTAAAGGCGAGGCCGATAGCCCGACGATGGATACCCTAGAGCAAATCCACGACCTCTACCGCAAGGAAGGCACCAAAATGGAAGCCGCCTACCATGTCCGGCTCCAAGCTCATGAAGAAAGAAAAGCCTATCTGCTCGCCCACCCGGAAAAACCCAAGGATGTGAGCATCCAGTTCTGGAAACAGGATGCACCACAAGAATCAATTCAGAATGGAGGGGGACAATGAAATTCTTGGGAAAATACCTACTGTTGCTTTCGCTTCTGATCATCAGTCACGGATTGGTTCTTGCGGAGTCCACAGAAGTCATGGCCCGGCAGACTCCGCTAGCTGTTACAAAATCCAGTGGCGGCACATGGAAAGCAGATTGGGAAGGGGTGACAGGCCGCACTTACCTGATGGAGTGGAGCACTGATCTGTTGAACTGGAATTATCTGCCCATGACGGAGTCAGGAGCGGGCACAAAGTCGTATGGGTTCGCGTCCACGGCGGAAAATGGTTTTTTCCGTTTGTTTTACTCGGATGAAACGCCAGACATCGGAAAAACCGCAAATTGGCAACCGCCTTTGCTTGCTGTGAATGGAGAATGGACAGTCTTGGCAAGGCAATATGATGCAACACCAGCCGCCGGAGTTAAACTTGCATTTCACCTTTGGGAGCAAGGTGCAGCAAAAGCACAAACAATTCCGATCTCTTACGGATTCACCTTGGCCGATGGCACCTGTGCCTTTGATCCCCAGGCAATCACTGCGGGGAACCGTGTGGAGGTGAGAATGTCTGCCAACCCGCAGCAAAGGGTGTATCTGCCTTGGTCGCAGGGCAGTGTGACGGCTGATGCAAACATTTCACCGGGCGGTATTGGTCTTGCACTCACAGGATTCATTCAAGGCGCAGGTACGGGCAAAGTTCCTGATTTTAGAAAAAAAGCGGACGTAGGGCCACTCTTTGCAGGAGCCAACGCACCTGTGTATCGTTTGGAGGATTATCTTACGATGGATTACTCAAAGGAGAATTATTCAAAAAGCGAGTTCCCATCTGCTTTTCACGAAGTCACGGAAAAGACGACTCAAGCTGGAGTGGAAACCAATGTATTCATTGATACACCACTCGACCAATCCAACTGGAAAAAACCGTATCCCTTAGGTGGGGCAGCCAAACGGAATGGTTCCCTTCTTGATGAGGGGCAAGAGCAGTATGACGCAAAATTTGAGGCTGAACTCGACGATCCTACAAAAACAATATCCATCCAGCGCAATATCATCGTCAATACGTTACCTCAGAATGTGGAGGACGCATGGCCGATTCCAGACCCGGTGTATCCCGCAATCCAAGTGGGGTTCAAGGACGGCGTGAAGCATGATTGGGGCCGAGGTGCCCTGCCATACAATGTTGCCGAATGTCCGTTTAACGAAAATGTGTTCAATGGCGGCGGAGGTGGAGGCGGTGGGGCATCGAACGCGGCAACTCCGCAAGGCCTCATTTTTGAGAGGCAATTGGTTCTCGGGCCTGTTCCAACACACGTTCCCAAGTCCGTCATGTGTGGTGAGCCATTCTACTTTCGAGGTGATGTTCTCAACGAAGACCCCTCCAGCACGGACGGCAAGTATAAGAAAATCAAGCTCTATGCCGAGCTGCCACTGGGTGCCAGCGGCATGCAATCCTACTTCAGTGACCCGCCTCCCAATGGCGGCGGACACAGAACAGTCCCCACACAAATCGTCTGGAATGCGACAGTGACCCAGCAAGGTGGTGGTGCGGTGATTCAAGCATCGCTGAATGACGGAAATGCCAGTGTCAGCCCGAGTTTGGAGACGAATTCCCCAGTGATATGGCTGACGTTTTCCAATCAGGAATCCTGGGACGAGCCGATCTTTGGTGATTTCAGTGTGACCGTCAGCGCTAAACTGAAGGTTGCGACCGGGGAGAATCCCCCAAACGGGGAGGCCGGTCATACGTATCAATACTCGTTGTTCACCCTCGGCTCATTCACCACGCAGTTTCAATACGCGAATTTGGAACGGCAGGCGGCGGAACTGAGGGGAACGACCCAGGATGCGCCAGAAAGCGATCACTTCAATGGCGGCCAGCGTAGCAAGACGCTTGAAGCTGAACGATGCGTCAACATCACCGGGCAACCAGGACGTGACGAGGATACTTTGGTGGATGCGTTGACAGGAAGGTTCATCCGTTCGGAGACGGATTTTTCTCTGATGATTCCCGGTTCGGATCTGTCTTTATCCGTGGTGCGCAGAATTCAGGACAGCATCTGGACTGATGCTTTCGGATTGCATCCAAATGAGAACCCTCTGCTTCACTTCGGGCCGGGTTGGGACAGCAATCTCAGCGGTTCGATAGTGAAAACCAGCGCACTGATGCCGGATGGAAAAGATTGGGAGACCGATCCCGAATTACCGCGTGCGCTACACAGCAGCCTCTCTGTCCGTGACTACCAAGGACGGGAGTATTCCTTTCTGCACTACACGGATGGCGCTGGGAACGCCTCCTACTTTGCTGACCCCACAATGCTCCCGAAACGGGAAACCCACGAAATGACACTGGTGCCAAGCGCAGGTGACGGTTTCATTCTGTCACAACCGTCATTGGGACTTACCCACACCTACCAGAAGTCTGCGGTCGATTTCAGAATCGCCAACAACAGGGATACGCCAACAATCGGAATCATCAATGCCTCGGGGTTCACCCGCTTTGAGTATTATCGGCTGGCAAGTGTTACTGACCGGTTTGGTGTCACGCTGAATTACTCGTACGGCAACGACGGCTCTAAACTCGTGCCGGATTCCATTTCAGTCGTGGGCCGCCCAGCGCTGCAACTTCGCATCCAGCAAAACGCAGGTAAAATCCTCGCATTCTGGGATCCATCCGGGATCAAACACAGCTATGGATATGAGCCACGGAACTTGGCCGCTTCAGGCCAGACAGCGGACACCCACCTAGTGCTGGCGCATCATCTGACTGGAACTAGCACTTCGGCTTCCTATGGCTACCAATACCTCGTGGAGCCTGATCCGCGCCCGGCTACGATGCTTTTGAATACCACCAACGGGCAAGCCTACACCATTCCGACCTATCACATCCTGCCGAACTCCTTCACCAACGGCACGGGAGACAATCTGGTGATTCGGCACCGCCGCTCTGACGTCCGCCGTGCATGGTCGGTTAGTGCCAACAGCTACTACGAAACCGCTGGTGATCCGATGATCGTGGACTACATCACTCTGCCCAACCAACGTGTCGTTGATTTCGATCTCCAGCACATTCTTAAATACGGCAGACCTGCCAAACCTGCGGATGCCAATGGTCCTGCGGTTCCGGCCATCCCTGACGAACTCTCCATCGTCACCCTAGTCACAACCATGCATGGCGATCATTGGCGCTATGGATATGGCACTCCTGAATTGCATCGCTGGTTGCTTTTACCCGATGACGCTAAATTTCTACCTCCTGCTTCTGCGTTGTCATTTACCAGCATGACGCGCTCCTGCACGGAACTCGCGGACAGTGCGATGGTGTTTCAGTATGACACCGCAGCAGGCGGGGCTCTCAAACAAAGCGAAGACTCTGCCGGGCGGAATATCGTGGCCACTTACAACGAGGCATTTTCTCAATCATCCACCTACTACCAGCCACCGCAAATCACCCAGTCCGTGGCGATCAATTCCCGATTCAATCTCCCCACCACTTTCACAGATCGTTTGAACCGCACTTCTACATACGATTACAATGACAGCCCAGGCAACCACTCACACAAGCGGGTTGCATCCATCACAGATCACAGTGGGCGCTCAGTCATTCCTACCTATGGTGCTCACTCGCGCATGGAGGACGTTCGTTTGGAAAAAGCAGGCAATGTGTTGGCAAGGAGCGCATACGCTTACGACGCCACGTTGCCGGGTGTTGTCACCCAAATCACGCGCAAGGCGATCAGCGGCGCAGGTGATCCCGCCTGGGTGACGGATTTAGTCACAGACATCCAGCCTGATGCCTACGGCTTCCCTGAAAAAATCGGCAATGCCGCAGCGAATCTGCACACTACATACAGCCGCAGCGCTTCCGGTCGCCTGCTTGAATCAAGCACTCCCAAAGGAGGCAAAATTTCCTACCAGTACAACGCAGATGGCTTGTTGAAAACCTCACACCTGGAAGATGGTGCCAGCCGCAGTTACACTCACGATCTTGCTCGAAGAACCGTATTGTGGGAAAACGAGCGCGGTCATGCCACAGGCGTTGCCTACGACTCCTTGGGGCGTGTTTCCAAGGTTGTCCGCGACATGAATGGCAATCTCGACTTCGATTCACAGACCGGACTTTCAGGGATTGATGCCGGCACCGATTGGGTGGCCTCCACCTTGTTTCTCGATGCCGCCCACGAGATCCGCATCACCGATCCACTGAACCACACACGCATCATCCGTTACGACGCTTTGGAGCGAACCGTCAAAGACATCGCGCCAGGAAACCAACGCAATCCAGGCGAATTGCCAGTTGAGACGCAAGATCGTGTCACCTCTTACGATTACGATCTTCTACAGTCTCCTGATGGTCCCGTAAAAGTGACTGATCCGCTAGGTTTTGAAACCCTTTACCAATACGACAATTTCGCACGCCTAGAAAAAATCCTCCGCGAATACAGCGATGACCAAGCAAGCCAAAGCCTCTATTCCGGCACGGTGTATGGATACCATGCCGTGACCGGACTCCTGGATCATGTCACCACCATCCGCACACCATTGGATGCCGAAGGCGACGCAGCGGAAGCCAACGCCCAGCTTCAACAAATCAACGCCCGCATCATTCGCGATGATTTGGACCGTGCCCAAACCTCCATCGTGGCTGAGGGCACAGACAAGGAACTTCGTAGCCAGTACCGCCACACATCCACCGGCTTGCTCTACAAAAGAGAAATCCGTGACAGCCTCGCCAACGGCAACAATCCTGAACATTGGAGCAATTGGGAAATCACCTTTGACGCCCTTGGCCGCCCGCAAAAGAAAACCCTTCCCGCCACCAAGGATGCGCTCACGGACCAAGTCTCCTCACCTTTTACCGACTTCATCTACGACACTTACGGGGAACTCACCCAAACAGGCGACTCCTACGGCAACCTTACCTCCTACGGCTACGATGTGAGCGGACGACTCTCCTTTCGCAAAGACCCCGCAGTGAAAGACGCCAAGTCCGGCCAAATACTCCACCCCATCCATGTCTATGGTTATGACGCCAGCGGTCTGCTCGTTCACAGCGTCGATCCACTCGGCTACGCTTGGGACTACGAGCGCGATGCCGTTGGCCGCATCCTGAAATCCACCGGCCCCATCGCCAGCCCGGCTGCCTCACCCAACCGTCGCCGACCGGTCTGGAGTCAATTTTACGATGCCGCGGGCAATCTGAAAAAAGTAACTAATCCTGAGGGCCATGTGAAAAACCACGCTTACTATCCAGACCGCAATATCGCCAGCACCACCACACCCGTCACATTCACCGATCCAAGCGGAGTGGATTCCATCGTGAACGTGCTAGAGCAATACGGTCGCGACGAGCTTGGGCGCATCACCCGCGTGACGGATGGCAAGGGACAAGCCACCGCCTTTGCTTATGACGGACTCAGCCGCCTCCTCACCACCACCCGTGATCCCGATGATGCCCGCGCCAAAACCACAAGCACCGCCTACGATGCCCTGCTCCCCATCTCCAAGCTGGACGCCAAAGGACAGACCAAGGAATTTCTCTACAACAACCAGTTCCGGCTTTCCCAAATCAACGTCACCGGTGCTCCCGCTGAAAGTCTGGATTTTCTCTACGACCTGCTCGGAAACGTAACGAACATCTCCCCGGTGAATGCCCCCGGCGATCCAAGCATGGGCAATCCCGCCATTGCGCGATCCCATGACGCACTCGGCCAACTCCTGCAAGAAACCTCCAACGGCATCACCACCAGCTACGGCTACGATCTGCTAGGCAGGCTTTCCAAGCTCACCAATGACGCGGAGTCCCGCAACCTCTCCATCCAACATGACGCCGCAGGTCGGCCATCGCGCACCGTGGAACTCAGCGGCGGTGCCACGTTGACCACCACCTTCGGACATGACCTTGCCAGCAATCTGATACACGAGGAAATGCCCAACGGATGCGAGTTGAAAAACACCTTTGATCCCGCAGGCCGCATCACGAACCGCAGCATCCGCAACCCCAATGGCCCCCTCTGCCAAAACGCCTACCAATACGACTTACTCTCCAACGTCACCCGCATTGAAGAAACCTCCGGCCAGCTCAACTTGCCGCAGCGAGTCATCACCAACCGCTACAACGAACGCCGCCAACTCGTGGAGGAAACGAGCACCCGCAGCAGCGGCAGCCTCGGCAGCAACGTCCACACCCAACACCAACTCCACCGCTACGATGCAGCGGAAAACCGCAGCTCCACCCACACCCAAAGCCTCATCAACGGTGCCGCCACAGCAAGCCATAGCCGGGCCTTCGTTTATGGAGACCCCGCAAATGGCTACCCAA
>JANMLQ010000169.1:0-2986 GCA_031372635.1 Akkermansiaceae bacterium
CGCCTGCATGAACCGTCCTTGCAGGACGAATTTCTTTGTTGCGACAATAAACCCGGCTCCTTGTGCCGGGGTGGTTTGTGCCGTGCCGTTGGGAGGATGAGCAAGGCTCCGGGAATCTGGCGAATCTTGAAGATGGGGCATGAGTGGAGATTGAGCTTCGGCATTTTTTTTCGTCCCAACGGGACGATTCATACCAGCCCGGCACATGGTGCCGGGAGATGGCATCTCAATGATTTTCGTGTCCTGCAAGGACACCTCATGCAGCTAAAGCACCAAGGCACAAAAAAATCCGCCCGGAAGTTTCCTTTCGGGCGGATTCGTGATTGGAGATGCGTGTTTCGCTTAAGCTCAGAGCGGCTTGCCGTGGACTTCCACTTCGATGTAGTGGTTCATCTCGTTTGAGGTATTGCCATTGCTGTAGAGGCGAACGTAGCGGCCCTTGGTGCCCTTGCCATCTGCGATGAGGCCGAAGCGAGTTTCGACGTATGGTTTGTCCGCTCCCTTGCCGAGCTTGGAGGATTCGTCGTAGTCGTTGTTGTAAACGGTAGTGACGCCTGTCTTGAACGTCGCGTCATCGGAAATCTGGATGATGACGTCGTGGTAGGCGCGCCTTTGTGAATGGAAGTGCCAGAGCCAGATCGCAGAAACCGCAGCGCTCTTTTCGAGGTCGATCTGAACCCACTGGGTGCCTTCAAGCAACTCGACGAAGTAACCTTCACCAGCGTCCTTATCACCATCGGTGATGAGGGTGAGGTCGCCAATGATGGGATTTTCATCCGAGCTGGTGACCTTCTTGTCCTTGGAAAGCAGGACGGTGCCTTCCGGAACCTTGAACTCGGGTGCGGCGGTGGGGGCCGGCACGAGATCCGGCACATTGATCGGCTTGGGAGTGCCTTCGATAAGTTCCGGTGGAAGCTCGGTCTTGAGCGATGCGCCGCCAGCGGCCGACTTTTCCTCACCAAAAGCGAGGGTGGAAAATAATGCGAGTGTGATGATGTGTTGGTATTTCATACGGACAGGTGTTCAGAGGTGAGATCAATAGGGCAGCGTTCGCGGGCGGAGGGATTAACCCAGAAGATGGGAGCCTCGCTCTCGAATGCGTGACGGGCATCGCAGTTGAGTTTCGCTTGGCCGCGCACGGCGGCAAAGAAATTCTCAAGGTGTGGCTGGTGGGCGGGTTTCCCAAAATCGCCTGGTAGGTCGAAGATTTCCGGCGCGGCGGATTCGTAGGATTTCACCGCGTCTGCAGAGGCTTCTGGTTTTGGAGGCGCGGGCTTGCGGATTAAGTAGTTGCCGTTGACGAGATCGTCCCAAGGAGGAACGTGGTCGCCTGTTTCACGGTAAATGGCAGAGCTGGAGGCGATTTCCGAAATCTTGATGGATGCCTGCGTGCCCATGAAACTCTCGAAGAATCCACCGCCATAGCTGGTGGTGGTGAGGACTTCGTAAAACGCACGCACCTCGCCCTGCGGGGTGTCGTAGTCGAAGATGCACATCACGTTGTCGAAATGCTCGCGCTGCTTGAAGTGAGCATTGCCGCCGGATGCATACACGCGCTTAGGCACCGTGCCGAGGAACCAGTTGAAGATGTCGATCTGGTGGGCACCAAGGTCAGAGATCGGGCCGCCTGAGAGATCGCGGTAAACACGCCAGTTGAGATACTGGTGCATGTCTTTGAAACCGTAGCGCTTCAGCACCTCATCAGGCACGATGATCGACTTCGCTAGCTTGGCTCCGCCAATGTCTTGGGATGCGCCAAGAGAACGATTCCATTGGGCATTGGCATTCGTGATTTGGCCGCAAATCTTTTTGCCATTGATGAGCTTATTAAGCGTGTAACGGTAGCGTGGATTGCTGCGGCGCTGATGGCCGATCTGGCAAAGCTTACCGGTTTTTTCCATGGCTTTGACCATGGTGCGCGCGCCTTCGATGGTGTTGGACATCATCTTTTCGCAATACACGTTCAGGCCGGCTTCCAGGCACTTCACGGTGTGCGGTGAGTGCCAGAAATCAGGAGTGGAGACGATGGCGGCGTCCAACCCCTTCTCTGTGGTGAGCATGTCCTCGATGTTCTCGTAGAACTTCGCGCCTTCACAGTTCGCCATGCCGCGGCTTTGAGAGCGGAACATATTGATGCGGTTTTTCGAGATGTCGCAGACAGCTTGAAAGCGGAGACCCGGAATGTTCTTCAAACTCGCGAAGAGCACTTCCGCCTGCTTGCCGAAGCCGACGAGGGCGACGTGGATGTCATTCGAGCTGCCGGACTCGGCGGCGCGGAGGATGTTCGGAGCGCCGAGCACAAGACCCGCGCTGAGACCGCCTGCAGTTTTCGTGAGGAAATCGCGGCGACTGAAATTGGATGAGGAAGGATTCATTGGCTTACCACTTCTTGAGGATGGCGAGGCGATTGTATTGCGCAAGGGCGAGTGCCATCACGACGAGAATCATGTGGGCGGCGAGCCAGGAAACGCCGTCATCCTGCTTGATGAGGATGAGTCCCCAAGTGAGGCTGATGTAAAGCAGTCCGAGGAAGAACAATGAGGTGCGGTAGCAGATGCCGAGCAGGATGGTGATACCGAGGACAATTAGAGCGGGGCCGAGTAGCATGTCATAGAGCGGCAGCGCCTTTTTGAGCATTATGGGCTCAGCCTCGAATTTTTTCATCAGAGCCGAAGGCACACCGTGGTAGTTTTCCAGCGCATAAATCTTGGCGGAGCCAACAGCACTGAGACCTTCCTCATTTGGCACTCCATCGACTTTCACTGGCGCACTGGGAAGCTGTTTCACGGCAGCATATTTCTCAACGCCGGTCTGGATCGCCCGCATGGCGAGCCAGAGGCGTAGGAGCCATGACCCGTAAACGAGGGCGAGCTTGTTGGTGCAGCAGGAATCCCCGGATGAACCGGCGGATTTTTCCTGAGGGTGTTCGGAGCAGCATTCTTTGGACATGGTGTGGCGGTGTCAGGTGTTGGTTGGTGGCGGGAGG
>JANMLQ010000203.1:0-18146 GCA_031372635.1 Akkermansiaceae bacterium
CGGACGTCGATGTGGCTGTGCGACATGGGCGGAGCGTCAGGAAATGAGGGGCTATTTCCAAGTGCCAAGTTGGCGGAATGGGGATGGCTGGAATTTTTTTCAAATTCTTTGAACGTTTGGAAAACTTGAAGGTCTGAGTCCTATGTAAGCAACGAGTAATCGAAGCTTCATGTAAGGGTGTAACAGCACAGTTGTCTGCCAGTTCATGGGTGTGAACGTGGGTATGATGACCTTGGCCGCCGGGGGAGGGACCCCTCGGCGGCCTTTTTGTTTTTTAAAAAATGGCGCAGTCCGGGAGGAATGGGACGGTTTTTACTGGGCCTTCAGGCTTTCGATTTTTCCTTCTGTCTCCTTGGCTTCCTTGGTTTTGCCAGCGGCCTCATAGGATTTTTTCAGGCCGATGAGAGAGTTCATGTCATTGGGAAAAGTAGTGAGCGCGCGCTGATAGGCCTCGATGGCGTCATCGTGCCGTTTCTCAGTAAGGAAGAAGACGCCGAGGCGGGATGCCATGGGTGTGAGGATCATCGGCGGGTTGAGCAATGTTTCCGGAAGCTGGCGGTCTGCGGCGGAAGCGAACCAGTTGTAGGCGGTGCCGCGTTTGTCTTTGGGGCCGGCCATGGCGAGGCGGCCGCGCACGTCGCTGGCGAGGACTTCCAGCGCACGGAAGGAGCGCAGCCAGGACGAGCGCTCGCCGGTTGCGGACGCGGCTTTCTGGATTTTCGCCATGTTTTCACCATGGAGTGTGAGTGCGTCCACGACTTGCCTGGCTTCGGTAGATTTCCCGGCATCCATCAGGCGTTGGGCATCCAGCGCGAGTCGCAGGCCGTCGATCCACCAGTAGGCGAGTGAGTGTTTCAGATAGGCTCTCGCTTCGTCTGGCTTGGGCAGTGAAGTGGCGGCTTCGTTGGCGTTTTCCGGGAGGCCGCGATGGATGAGGATGCGGGCGGGCAGCGTTTTCACATCCCAGAGTAGGAAACGTGCGCCGGGTGAGGCCGGGCGGTCTTTCGGAATCGGCGTGGCGGCCACCTGGCGGGCTGCGGCGTAGGCGGTATCGAAGTCACCTTTGGAAACAAGCGATACGATCCGGTAGCACTCGGCCTTTGCCCACTCCGGGCAATCGGCGATGCCCGCTTTGTTCTCCTTCATCCACTTCTGATAGAATGACGAGGCTCTGCCAAACGCGGAGGCTGCTGCGCCGTGGTTGCCGCTACGCCACTCGTAGTGACCTAACAGGTGGAAGAACGGCGGGTAGTCGGGCGACATCTGGCAGAGATTACGCGCGTGTTCCAGCGAGCGTGTGAGGTCTGGTGCTTCGGCGCGGATGAAGAGCAGGGCGTTGAGCGGCACGGGGCTTTGCGGGTATTTCGCGATGAGAGCCTCTAGGTTTTGCTCTGCGGTGAGCTGGTCCAGAGTGGCTTCTCCCGCAGCATCGAATCCACCTCGGCTGAACAGAGCCGCGAATACTCCGGCTTGCATTTCGCCAGGGTATTTCTCCGCGACCTTGCGAAACGCCGCTGCCGCTCCGGCTGGTCCTTCCTCGATGTATTTCACCAGCCCGTAGGCATAACCTCGCTCGAGTTCCGTGCCTTTACTTTGCTCGATGAGGGCGCACATGCGGTCCGTCGCCGCGTCGCGTGCCGCACTCGTTTCCGGCGAGGGATTGAGCAGCGCCATCACCATGCCCCAGTGCGCGAGCAGGCAATCGGGATCCTCCTTCATCGCCGCTGCAAAATGTCGGCTCGCCTCGAATTCCCAGCCGCCGTGCAGGTGATTCAGACCTTGCAGCACATGCGCCTGTGCCTGATCCGTGCTGGCACTCACCGCCATCTTGATGCCGTTGGGGAAACTCATCATCGCTGGTGCGCCCAGTGCTTTGACCGCAGCGGGGATGGCTTCCTCCACAGTGGAGAGCTCCTTCGGCGCTTCCTTGATTTTCGTTTCCTCCGCCAGCGCCGTGGAAACTGCGACCGCTCCCGCCAGCAACACCTTCATCAGCCAGTATCTCATGCGCCAACCATGGCCCCACCCCGCCGCCGCCTCCAAGCAAAATGACGCTGGCATGGCCCACCCGCATCCGCATAGTCTCCGCGCATGAAGCTTGGCGTCATTGGTTGTGGAAAAATGGGCACTGCATTGGTGGAAGGCGCGATTCGCTCCGGCTCCGTCGCTGCGGCGGACGTCACGGGCGTGGATCTCTATCAGGCGGCGAGGGATCATTTTGCTAAAGCCACCGGAGCCAGCGTCGCTGCGGAAATATCCGCCCTCGCCGATAGCGATGTCCTCCTGCTCTGCACCAAGCCCCACGACGTGCGCAATGCACTCGCCCAAGCCGGTGAAGCCTGCGGCGGAAAACCGCAGCTCGTCATCTCCATCGCAGCGGGCATCACGCTCGGTGCTCTCGAGGGTTTCGTTTCAGAAGGCGTCCGCGTCATCCGCGCCATGCCGAATACTCCCGCTCTCGTCGGCAAGGGCGCGGCTGGATATTGCCTCGGCAGCCGCGCCACCCGCGAAGACGCGGAAGCCGCTCTCAAACTGTTAGGTTCAGTCGGCCTCGCCGTCGAAGTCCCCGAGCGACTGATGGACGCCGTCACCGGCCTCTCCGGCAGCGGCCCGGCTTACATCTATCTTGTCATCGAAGCCCTCGCCGATGGTGGCGTGCGCGCTGGTCTTCCACGCGCCGATGCCGTGCGACTTGCCGCCCAGACCGTGCTCGGTGCCGCCGCCATGGTTCTGGAAACCGGCGAACACCCCGCCGTGCTCAAGGACATGGTCACCTCGCCCGGAGGCACTACCATCGCCGGTCTTGCCGAACTCGAACGCCACGGTCTGCGCTCCGCATTGATCGAGGCCGTCGCCGCCGCCACACACCGCGCCACCGAGCTTGGAAAATGATTCGATGCTTACCGTTTTTGCGCTTTCCCCACCACGCACCCTTCCTATGCTCCGCCCCATGTTCCCACGGTTGATCGCCTGCGCGTTCTTGTCAGTCGCCTCCTTCCATCTCTGCTCCTGCGGCGCGGATCCGGACGCACCACTTCTCGCCGGCAACACCCAAGCCGCATCCTCCGATGGCGAGGCGCTCTATCAAGAAGCGAAAAAAGCCGACGACGCCGGAAAAGCCAGCCGCGCCATCAAGCTCTACGATAAGACCGCCACTCGCTACCCCTTCGCACCCTCCGCAGGCCAGGCCCGGTACCGCCAAGCCCAGCTTCTCGAACAACAAGGCGAAATCGAAGACGCCTTCGAGGCCTATGACAAATTCCTCGCGCGCTTCCCCGGTAGCAACCTCTACATGACCGCCCTGAATCGCCAGGCCGCCATGGCCCAATCCGCTGCCGATGGTGATGTGAAGAATAGTTTTCTCGGAATCAAAACCAAGCTCTCGTTAGAAAAAACCGTTGCCATGCTCGGCAAGGTCCGCAGCCACGCGCCGAAGTCACGCGCCTCCTCCAAAGCCCAGTTCACCATCGGCGAACTCTATCAAGCCAAGCGCAAAACCAAGGAATCCATCGAAGCCTACCGCCAGCTCGTGCGAGAACAACCGGACAGCCCCGAGGCACCCGAGGCGCTATTCCGCATCGGCAAAATCCTCATGGAAGACGCCGAGCGCGGCAACCAGAACCAGGCCAACCTCGATCTCGCACGCGAAGCCTTCAACGACTACCTCATCCAATATCCCGGCCACTCCCGCAATGGCGAGGCCCGCAACCTGATCTCCAACCTCGGTGGCCGTGATCTCCAGCGCTCCTTCGACATCGCCGAGTTCTATCTGAAAACCGGCAAGACAGAGTCCGCCAAAGTCTATTACCGCGACATCGTCAAACGCACCGGCTCCGGCAAACTCCACGATGCCTCCAAGGCACGCCTCAAAGAGCTTGGCGAATAATTTTCCCGCCATGAAAATCCTCGCCCTGATCGCCGCCGCGTCCTGCCTCGTCTCCTGCACCGGCTACCACCTCGGCGGAGTCAAGCCCGCCTCACTCGCGAAGGTGCGCAACATCCAGGTGCCGATGTTTTCAAACGCCACCCTCCACCCCCGCGCCGAAGTCCTCGCCACCTCCGCCGTCTCCAATGCCATCGTCCAAGACGGCACCTACCGCATTAGCGATCTCGATCACGCAGACGCCGTGCTAGAGGGCAAACTCAGTGCCATCAAATACTCCACCATCCGCGGCACCCGTCTCGATACACTGCTGCCCGAAGAACTCGCCAACAGAGTCACCCTCACCTGGACCCTGCGCGATGCGCGGAACCCCACCCGCGTCCTCGCCTCCGGCACCTCCACCGGCACCAGCCAGCTCTTCGTTTCCGCCAACCTCCAGACCGCCCGCAACAACGCCCTAACAGAAGCGGTCGAACGCGCCGGCGAAGCCCTAGTCTCCCGCATCGCCAACGGCTACTGAGCCGAAAAAAACCATGTCCTACCGCACCTCACCCGCCGATCTCGAAGGGCTGCCACCCGGCGTACCGCACATCATCGGCAACGAGGCGGCGGAGCGGTTTTCCTTCTACGGGATGAAGGCGGTGCTCGCCGTATTCATGTCCCAATACCTCCACCTGATGGACGGCCGAAGCGCGGGCATCATGAGCAAGGCGCAAGCCGCTGAAAACGTCCACCTCTTCAACGGCGCGGTCTATCTCACCCCCTTGCTCGGCGCGTTGCTCGCCGATGTCTTCGTCGGGAAATACCGCACCATCATCTGGCTTTCACTCGTCTATTGCATGGGGCACGCGGCACTCGCATGCATGGGAGCGTTTGGAAATTCCACGGGCTGGCTGATTGCCGGGCTTGGCCTCATCGCACTCGGCTCCGGCGGCATCAAACCCTGCGTCTCAGCCCACGTCGGCGATCAATTCGGCGCACGTAATTCGCACCTGCTGTCGCGCACCTTCAACTGGTTCTACTTCTCCATCAACACCGGCGCATTCATCTCCATGCTCATCACGCCGTGGTTGTTAGAATGGTATGGCCCCCACTTGGCCTTCGGCGTGCCCGGCGTGCTGATGGCACTCGCCACACTGGTATTCTGGCTAGGCCGCCATCGTTTCATCCATGTGCCTGCCGGTGGCTTCGCATTCATCCGCGAGTTATTCATCGGCGGCGGCTTCAAGGTGATGTTGAAACTGCTGCCACTCTACCTCTTCGTCGCGATGTTCTGGGCGCTCTTCGATCAGACCAGTTCGACATGGATCTTCCAGTCCCAAGACATGGACCGGCGTTTCCTCGGCTTCGAGTGGCTGCCCTCGCAGATCCAGTCGCTCAACTCAGTCTTCGTTCTCATCTTCATCCCGCTCTTCGCCTACATCGTCTATCCACTCGGCGACCGCGTGTGGAAACTCACTCCCCTGCGCAAGATCGGCCTCGGCCTGTTCATCATGGTCGCCTCCTTCGCACTGGTGGCGCTGATCCAGCATTGGATCGATGGCGGCGCGAAACCTAACATCGGCTGGCAAATCCTCGCCTTTGCATTACTCACACTCGCGGAAGTCATGGTCGCCATCGTCTCGCTCGAATATGCCTACACCCAGGCACCCAAGACGATGAAGTCGCTGCTCATGTGCTTCTACCTCGGCGCCGTCGCGATAGGAAATTTCTTCGTCGCCGGCGTGAACCACTTCATCCAAATCCCCGATGCCGCCGCCGCACAACTCGTCACCGCGCTTGAAACACTGCCAGCAGACTGGCGCAAAGATCCACGCACCGTGATGCTTCCAGGCTACGACGGCGTCACGGGCACTGCGGATGATCTAATCCAGCGCCTCAACGATGGTGCGCCGACCTCCCTGGAAATCCCCGGCCAAAAAACCTTCGATCAAGCCGCCGCCACCATCGAACGCATGACTGCATCCAACGGCGGGCGTTTCCCCGATGAAACTGCAGCCGCCAAGAGCCTCCTCACCTTCAAAGACCCGTGGGGATCGCCCCTGCGCTACGAGATACTCAACTCATCCCGCGCGCGCCTCATGAGCGATGGCGCGGATCGCAAACCCGGCACGCAATGGGACATCGGCCTGATTCTCGAAAATCCCGAGCCGGTTTCCAAACCCGAGCCATCGTGGACGGACAAGCTGCATCCTGCCGAGCCATGGCTCACACGCAGGAAAAACGAACTCGGCATACAAGCCGCCCCTGCGGGAAAAGCAGACGCCGCCTTCACCCGCACCGCCTTCTGCGGAGGGCAGACAAAACTCCACGGCGCGGCTTACTTCAACTTCTTCACTTGGCTAATGCTCGCCACCGCGATCGCCTTCATCCCCTACGCCCTACTCTACCGCCCGAAGACTTATCTACAGGACTAATGCGAAATCTTCAGCCGGAGCACAGTCTTCCGTTCAATTACTGTGGAAGAAGCATTTACTGAAAGTGGAGCGCTGGAACTTTGCCCCGGCTTTTCACTGAGAATTTCATTCCAGAGACAGTTCACTCTGAAGCCAGTCACCCGAAACAGGTTTCACATAAGTGAGGCCGTGGTCTCAGCAGTCAGACTGAGGCTGCAATCCTCAGAACCAGCTTGCAGCCTATGGCCGATCCCATAGTATCCATTCATGAGCTACCAGACACTGGAAGTGGATTTAGAAAACGGCACCGTCCTCCCACGCGGCACGGAAAGCCTGCCAGCCAAGGCCCGCGCACTCCTGACCATTGTCGAGTCCGTGCAGCCACCTTCGGGTAATCCCACCCGCACGATCGGCGATGCCATGCGGGAACTGAACGTAAAGGGGCGCGGTGAGCACACCGACCTCTCCACCAACAAGGCGCATCTCGACGATCTCGGACGATGAATCCCGTCATCATGGATGCTGGCCCCTTGATCGCGTGGTTCTGCAGCAAGGATTCACTCCACCAATGGACTGTTGCGACTTTCGATCAACTCTCTTCCGGCGCTCTCGTTTGTGAGGCAGTTCTGACCGAAGCCTGCCATCTCGTCGCCAAGGATAGCGTCTCACTCGCAGGTGAGACTTCCGCGATCCGCGCTCTGATGGAGCGATCCTCCGACACACCGATGGACTTTGCAGATGCCGGCTTCTGCACTACGGACTCCGACTTTTTTGTCTTTCGCAAGAACCGCACCGATCACATCGAGATGATTCGCCTTTTGCCGATTGATTATGAGTTTCCCGCTGCCAGCCTCTATGAACCCGCCATGGTCTTCCGCGCATGAGTGAAACTAACAGCAATCTTGTCGTGGATGTGACTGGAGTAGAAAAACACTTCGGCGATGGGCCGGACCGCATCCACGCGCTGCGCAAAGTCAACCTCCGCGCCTATGCCGGTGAAATCCTCATGCTCGTAGGTCCGTCCGGCTGCGGGAAAACCACACTACTCAGTGCCATCGCGGGAACACTGCGTGTTGAGAGCGGTGGCATCGAGGTTTTCGGCAAATCCCTGCACCGCATGTCCGGCGGAGAACTCACACGTTTCCGCGCCAAACACATCGGCTTCATCTTCCAGCAGTTCAACCTCATCCCCACCCTCAGCATCGCAGAAAACGTCGGCGTGCCACTGCTGATTCAAGGTCGTTCGCACAGTGAGGCACTGAAGCGCGCGCGCGCCGTTCTCGAATCCGTAGGCCTCGGCCCGCGCTGGAAGGAACGCCCTAACAAACTCTCCGGCGGCCAGCAGCAACGCGTCGCCATCGCCCGCGCCCTCGTCCACGAACCGCCCCTCGTCATCTGCGACGAACCCACCGCCGCACTCGATTCCCACAACGGCGAAATCGTGCTCGACCTCTTCCGCAACGTCGCCCGCTCCGCCGACCGCGCCGTCATCATCGTCACCCACGACAACCGCATCTTCTCCTACGCCGACCGCATCGCCCGCATGGACGACGGCGAAGTCATCAAAGAGGAAAAACAGACCCACACCGAGCCGCCACGTTTCATCCACGAGCACGCCATCTAACATCCACCATCTTGCCATGAGAACGATCTCCCTCATCCTCCGCATCAGCACCATCCTCCTCGCAGTGGCCGGAGTCGTTTGCATCGTCATGATTTCAAACCTCCAAGCCGAGCGCGCGATGCCACCCGCCGCCGAGCCCCCGAAGCCGCCCGCGCCCAAGCCCTACGCCCAAGCCGTTTCCGCCACTGGCATTCTTGAGGCGCTCAGTGAAAACGTCGCTATCGGCGTGCCCTCGCCCGGCCTCGTCACAGAGGTGAAAGTTGCGGTCAACGATGTGGTGAAAACCGGAGATGTGCTGCTCCGACTCGATGACCGCGATCTGCGCGCGCAGGAACTTTCCACCAAGGCGAAAATCGGAGTCGCCCAGGCGAAGATCAATGTCAGCCAAGCCCAGCTCGACAAGCTGGCGTCCCAGCTCACGCGTCTCACCTCGGTGAATGACCCACGCGCGGTCAGCAAAGATGATCTCGAAAATCGCAAACAGGATGTCGCAGTCGCCAAAGCACAACTCGAAGCCGCGCACGCCGATCTGACCGCCGCCAAGGTGGAACTGGAAAGCATCGCGCTTCTGATAGAACGCCTCACCGTGCGCTCGCCGCGGGATGCCACCGTCATTCAGGTGAACATCCGCGCCGGCGAATATGCGGCCACCACGCCGAAGAACCCAGCCATGATCGTTGGCGAAACCGGACGCCTCCAAGTGCGCGCAGACGTGGACGAGCAGAACGCCACCCGCATCCGCCCCGGCCAGAAAGGACATGCCAGCCTCAAGGGTGATCCGTCAGTTAGATTCCCGCTGGAGTTCGTCCGCGTGGAACCGTACGTCATCCCCAAGGTTTCCCTAACAGGAGCCGGCACCGAGCGTGTGGACACCCGCGTATTGCAGGTCATCTTTTCTCTCAAACGCCCCGAAAACCCGCCGCTCTACGTCGGCCAGCAAGTGGACGTTTTCATCGAAGCCCCCGATAGCCCGCAGCCATGAATCACCGCCATCTCGTTCCTATCGCCGCACTCGCGCTCTGCTCCTGCACCGTCGGTCCGGACTTCCAGATTCCGGGTTTCAGCGGCGGCTCCAAGTGGAAGGAAACGCAAACCACCTCCGCCACCCGCCTGCCAGATCATTGGTGGCGGCTTTTCAATGACCGCGAACTCAACCGCCTGATCGATCGCGCTCTCTCCGCCAACAACGATCTCGCCGCCGCCAAGGCCCGCTTCGATACCGCACGCGCACTCGTCGGCGTGGATCGCGCGCGCATGTTTCCCGCGCTCAACCTGAACGGCTCCGGTGGCGAGTCCCGCGCCTCCGAAGGCAGCACCGCGCAAAACATGCCGCCCGGAGCCACCCTCGATCTCGACTCACAACGCTATCGCGGCACTTTCGATCTCTCCTACGATCCCGACCTCTGGGGCCGCAATAAGCGTTTGTTAGAAGCCTCCTCCGCCCAAGCTGCACAAGCAGAAGCCTTGCTCGACTCGCAACGCCTCGGCATCGCTACCGAAGTCGCACGCCAGTATTTCCTGCTGTGCGGACTCGATGCACAGAAGACCGTGCTTGAAGACACCATCAGCAGCCGCCAGAGCACCTTCGATCTCCAAAAAAGCAAAGCCGACGCCGGACTCATCGACGGACTTTCCACCAGCCAGGCGCGCACCGAGCTGGAGCTTGCGAAGAACGACATCGCACTCGTCGAGCGTCAGCGCGGTTCCGCCGAGCATGCGCTGGCCGTGTTATGTGGCACGCGCCCGTCGGACTTTTCCATAACTCATCGCGGAAACTCCGGTGCTTTGCCAACCATCCGTCCCGGCCTCCCGGCGGAAGTGCTCAACCGCCGTCCCGACGTGCGTGCCGCCGAGCAAAACCTGCGCGCCACCAACGCACGCATCGGCGTGGCAGCAGCAGCATTCTATCCGAACTTCAACCTCAGCGCATCCGGTGGCTTCGAATCCATCGACGTGAAAAGTTTCCTTGATTGGGAGAACCGCGTTCTTGCCATCGGCGCGGGAATCGCAGCACCCGTCTTCGATGGCGGCAGCAACCGCGCGAACTTCGATGCCGCCGTCGCCAAGCGCGATGAAGCTCTCGCCATCTATCGAAACACACTGCTCGTCGCCCTGCGCGAAGTGGAGGACACACTTGTCGATCTCAAGGGACTCGCCGCATCTAACAACGCCCTCGAGCAGGCGCTCACCAGCGCACGCGACAGCCAGCGCATCTCGCAGGAACGCTACGATAAGGGACTCAGCAGCTACCTCGAAGTCGTCGAAGCCGGGCGCACCGTGCTGCGTGTGGAACTCGTGCTAGCGCAGACCCGGTCTCAACAACGCATCTCGCTGGCCGCCCTCGCCAAAGCCCTCGGCGGCGGCTGGAGCGGCAAGTCGTCGAAGTGAAATCCTCAGTCTGCTCGAAAATTCAGGCGTTTATTGACCGTCAATCCCCGAATTGATCAGAACTTCGATCACAACGAACATCATGCTTGAGTTATCGAGCAAAGTTATCGTTTCTAGGAAGAAGTTTCCTCGGTATCCAACAGCAAAGTCTTTACCGCCTGAAATATCATGCAATCCAACCAGTTGGCGTCCCTGATCATACGAATTCTCAGAAATCGGGCCCTGGGGAGTAGTTAGCTCCCCGGTCCCACACCACCCTGCGCACGGCTCCGTACAGGGCGGCTCCAATCAGACCCGGGCCTCAGACCCGCAGTGAAGAACGATCCAGACGGCTTTGACTCCACTGCGCTCCGTCCATGCGGTCAGGCTACGCATTTTGAAACATGCCGCTACCGCGGCCCTTCGGGCATTCATGTCCGGCACTCCTTGTTCTTCTAACCAACAGTTGTTGAGCGCATATCGGATAGCATCCTTACTTGGCTGGAAACGTGCTAATGTTGATCTCATTTATTATCATGCCACCCGCGCTTTGTATTAGCCTCACGCAAAGTCCAAGCCTTCAAACTCCGATGGCGAGATGACGCCGATTTGAAGATCAATCGGAACAACCTCTTCCGCAGTCAGGATGAAGTTGTCGGACTTGGCATCCATCACGATCACGCCGTCTTGCCTCGCCCAACCGTAGAACGAGTCGCAGATTTTCCTGAATCCCATGCCGCGCATGAAACCGGCGATTTCCTCCCCGTCGGGCGATGGCTGGCTGAGACTCGCCGCTGAAACCCACTCTTGGGAGATCACGGCGTTTGGCTCACCGGCAGGGCGACCGATTATCATGCTCGGCTTGTCAGAGACGGTGATGCCCTCAAACCGGATGTCACTGCCGAAGAGGGCGACATGCAGCGCCATCCGCCGCAGGTATTCCGGCAGGCTGGCGTTCTTCATCCGAATCCGACCCTTCCAGAGGACCGGAATCTGGCCGTAAACACCGGGCCAGGATCGTTTCAGCGCCCGTCCCGCGCCGCCAAACCGCCAAACCTCGTGTTCCGTGGTTTCGTTTGAAATCGGATCACCGAGTCGTTCAAAATCATCGTAGGCGATCAGCCTGCCTTTTTCTTCGGCCCACTCAATATCTCCTGATATTGCCGCCTCACCGCCTTCACTTGCTCTCGACCTTCTCTGTTCAATTTCTCGGGCGCTCTCTCGAAACGCGGAGACTTGACCGGCGAGTTTTGCGTTGAGGAGCGGGGCGAGTTCATCAAGGAAACGCTCCGCTTCTCGGGCGGCATTGTCAAGCTGCGGGACTGAACCACCATCCGGCTGCGAGGTGGCGTCTGGCAAGGGATCCATCGGCAATCACCATGAATCGAGCATGGCCGACTTCAAGAATCATCTCAGGACGTAGTAAAGCCCGCAGGGAACTGGGTGGCGAAGCTCCAAGAGGAAGCCAAACCGCCTCCCGCGCCCGCGCAATCCTCCGCGTGGGGAGTGTGAACCTGGGTTAGGGAAAGCCCGTGGAGGAAAATCCCTGTAACACGTTGTTACACTTTCGAGCCTCATTTCTGGACATTTTGGCGCATTTCAGCGCATTCCAGAGAGATTCAAAACCCTCATTCCATTAGGCTTTTTCGCTCGCAATCTCTTTATTTTACAAAGGGCTATGACTGGTGGTCCCGCCAGGAATCGAACCTGGACCTACGGCTTCGGAGGCCGATTTTAAATGCACGTTTTCAAGGGTTAATCTTAAATATGTTACGGTTTGTTACGGTTACGGCTTGCCCTTGCCATTCGTAGGCATCTACAAGCAACGCCATGCGCACACCTGAGAAGGTGACCGTTAGGGAAACAAAACACGCACGATATTCCTACATCGTCAGATGGCCCGGCCCGAATGGCAAACGAGCTGAGAAGCTGTTCAAGAACGAAACCGATGCGTTGGAATGGGCAAAGGACCGCCGCGCGGAACTTGGTGACGTCGGGGAATCATTCGGCAGCATTTCAGAAGCCGAGCGGGGAGCGGTGATGTTTTGGCGTTCGTTCATATCGACCGCGACGAGCCGCCCGCCGGACATGCTCGCCGTCCTTCAACATTATGCAGCCGAGTGGCGGGTTCAGCGGTCGAGTGTGACCGTCTCCACGGCCTTGGATAGATTTCTGGAACAGCAGGAAGTGGATGGGGCCAGCGAACGTCACCTTGCCAGCCTGAAGAGCCGTGTGGGTCGATTGAATGCCACTCTTGGCGAGATGCTGGTTGCGGCAGTGGATCACTCCGCGTTCACGACCTGGCTGAACGGACTTCGCGCCACCCGGGCCGACAAGGCCGGTGACAAGCTCACGCTTGTTACCCGTGAGAACCTCAAGCGCTCGTGTCGCACGTTCTTCGCTTATTGCGTGCGCAGCGGATGGATGGAAAGCAACCCGGTGCCCATCGAGCGCAAGAAACGGACGCGGGAGCACCGCCTCGCTAGCAAGAAAGCACCGGGTATCCTGCTACCCACCCAGGTGCAGCGCTTCATGCAGGCCGTGAAAACAAATGCCCCGCAACTGCTCGCTTTCTGGTCACTCAAGTTTTTTGCCGGCGTGCGTGATGCCGAGGCCGCCCGCATGTCATGGGACATGATCGATCTGGAGAGCGGGGAGATTCATCTTCCCGCCAGCATCACTAAAACCGCAGACCAGCGCACGGTGAAGATTTCCGCCAACCTCCGCGAGTGGCTAAAGCTATCCACTAAGAAAAGCGGCCCGATTGCTTCAACCGCGATGGCCCGCCGGTATGGCTACAAGCAGACGCTGAAAACGCTGGCAACCCAAGATCCCGCAACCGGAGAGCTGTTGCCGTTCATTTTTCCAAGCAATGCCGCGCGCCACTGTTTCGGCACCTATCACCTCTTCGCACACCGCGAAGCGGGGGAAACCGCTTTGCAGCTAGGCCACAAGGGAGATCCCAGCATGCTTCACGAGCATTACAAAAACCCGACAGCGGAGAAACACGCCCCCGCCTTTTGGGATATTTTTCCAGATGGAAAGACACGCATGCCCCAGAACGTGGTGAAGATGGAACGGGCCAGCAAGAAAGCCAAAAAGCCTGCAACCGCAGCGTTCCATATCTTGAATAAATGAACAGGAAGCCGCACGCACAACCGGTAAGCCAAATCATCCTTGCCGCGCAACACGAGGCAGCACACGCCGTCATGCGGAAGATATGCCGTTTGAAGGCCACGCGGCTTTCAGTTGATAGCGATGGCGGCGGCTACTGTGAAGGCTCTGGAGAACGAATAAAACCCGAGGAAAACTTGCTTGTGACTCTTGCTGAAATGGCATGGGAAACCGGATGTCGTTTCACTCTGCTTGATTGGGAAAATGTCCGTTTCAGCTTTGTTGATGCTGGCGAGGCATGGCAGATTGTGACTGATTTCCCGCATCTCTGCTATTCTATCAACCAAGCAGATGAGTTCATAATTCAAGAACCGACCGATGCGCTTCAGCGTTGGTTCAACATTGCGGGCGACATGTTAAAACCGCATCGCCGCGTGATCCGTCGAATTGGTGATGCCCTTCAACTGAACGGCTTCCTTTCAGCAAGCCAAACGGCCTCATTCCTGCGAAATACTCCCCGCAAAGCCGCCCTTTGAAATGGAAGATTTGAGCCTCCCGAAATCGGTCAACTCAAAAAGCCCCGGTCGGAATGTTCCAGCCGGGGCTTTGCTATTTCCGCTTGTTTTTCGCTCCCTTGTGTTTCATGAACATCTCCGCCGGGTGTTGAGCCCCGGCCCGCACTCTCGACCCCGAGGCCATCAACCCCGGAGCGGAAACAGACCAGAGATTTAAAGGCCATCTTGGATACCCCGGCGCGTGATAGCACAGGGGGAAAGCGCTCAACCGCTTCCAAGGTGGCCTTTTCTATTCTAACACAACCAAATGAAAACGATTCGCAAAAAAACGAAGCCCGCACAAATCACCGTTAAGGAAACCGTAACTAAAGCCAAGGAACAAACCCCGGATGATTTCCGGGAAAAGGCCGAAAACATCTTGGATCTTCGCGCCTTCGAAAAAGGGAACCGGGGTGGACCTGTCACTTACGAGGAATTCCAGAGATCAGAAAGGTACAGAAAAAACCACCCCGCCGAAGCTGCTACAGCAGATGCGAAGCGTCCCGTTGAAAGCTTCAAAGATGCGATGTTGCGCGATAAAGATTACTCTGAGCAGCCACCGAAGAATGAGGAGGCTGAGAAGCGGCCCGCTCAACTCACGATTGAAGAATTCGTGGTTCCCGTCACATGGCTGATAGTTTCCGCCAGAATCCCAGCGCAGGTTGCCGAGTGCCTGGAGTCAAGGACTTCAGGCCCGGCCAAGTGTTGGGGGGGAATCGGTTAGCAATTGCTACTCAGATGCCGTTTTCACTATCTGCATGGCACCCGAAGACGGACTGCCCGAAAGCCAACTCGCGGAAAAAGTAAAACGCTACCTCCCCGCATCGCTCACCCGTTGGGAGGATCTACGCGGCCACAAGTCCGCCACGTTCCGTTTCCTCATTAAGTCAAGCCGTTGGGATTACATCAAAGCCATCGCGAATATCTCCGGCCACACGGAATGCGCCCTGATTCGCGGCGCCCTGTGGCAACACTACTGCCGGATTATCGAATTCGAAAAGGAGCAGCAAAATAGAGATCGGATGGCCGCGCTTGGCATTGAGGCTGCCCATGGTTCCCGGTGAACATGTTAGAACATCAAACCTAACCACCACCATGCACGAAGAAGAACAAAAGAAAGCGCTCATTCAACAAATTCGAGATGCCGCAGGCAAAATAGGAGTGCTCGAAAAAATGGAATATCCGGGAGTTGCGGACGCAAAGGAATATTGTTTTCAAGTTCGCTGTGGGCTTTCCGAAGCAGTTGGCGAAATTCTGGAATTCGAACCGGCCGCCCTCATTCAGTTTCTGCGGTATGCATTGTGCGGAATTATTGATCCCGACAATCCTCGAATTGCAGCGCTGATGGATGCCCTGCAAAATGAGATTGAGGAACAAATTGATTCCGCCAGTCAAGACCACACGGAAGACGAGCCGGAATAGCACAGCACTGCGAGGAGTGCCATCATCAGCCCGCCCGGTTCACGCTGCGGCGGGCTTTCTTGTGCCATCACCAGCGCCGCCCGATCCATGCCCGTGATCGAGCTGCCCCGCGTGCCGGTGACGTGTCCTTGATGCGCCACCGCCTCGACCAGCGGACATGCCCTGGCTTGCTTCATACGCCATCACCAGCGCTGCCCGATCTATACCCGTGATCGAGCTGCCCCGCGTGCCGATAACATGCAAACGATAGCTGCTAGCCCATGCCACGCCGTCACCCCGCGCCCCGGCTATCAATGGAGAATCGAAACCCCAGATGCCAAGCCCGCTACTGAAAAAAGGAATCTATTAGAGATGTCCTCATCCCCTGCGGTCATCAAGCCCCAGCTTCTGCACCCGCGCACCCCATTTTTTATTTTTGCACCTTGCATCTCTACTGGTTGCACCTCGCGACTCGATCCCGCACCGGGAAAAGGTGACATCCTGCCCCGCACCTGCGGAAATTCCCTGAATTTTGCACGAAAGCCAATCACCGGAATGAAAAGACCAGTCTGGAATTCATATGGCAGTAGGGTTAGTGGCCTTCTGGGGTTTCTTTATGAATATAAGAGAAGGGGGAGAGTTGTCCTTGCCGGGAGGGGGAACCGGTGCGGTATATATAGGGTAGGGGGAATGTCGGGCCGCGAAAGGCCAGAAGGCCACTAATCCTTATGGGAGTAGGCTTTGCGGCTGGGCTTTCGTTTTCGTGAATAGGTTTCTCTCTTGCATTTGTTGGTTTCCTCTCCCGTGCGTGGGTATCACCTAAGGTGAGCACAGAAAATTTATCCGAACACCCGGGTCCCGCGCGCGTGGGCATTCTACGCGCGTAGAATTTTTCCGTTAGACAACGGCTCGCGTCCCACGCGCCCGTGCGTGTGGATTTCCCACCGTCGCCAAAAGCGCTTTTGTTCAGCTCGACGCGTCCCACGCGCCCGTGCGTGTGGATTTCCTGCCAAGAATTCCACGCGCGGAAAAATCGCGCCTTGGTGCTTGGTCTTGTGATCTACGACATCATCTGCGAAAGACCGAAACCTCAAGCCGCCATCTAACAGAAAAATTACGCCGTGGCGTAAAACTAACCCCCAAAAACCACCTAAACCGGCGAAAAGCCCCCCCCTTGGTGCTCGGCCTCGTGATCGACGACATCATCCGCGAAAATCCGAAACCTCAAGCCGCCGCCTAACAGAAAAATTACGCGCGCGCGTAAAATCAACCCCCAAAAACCACCAAAACCGGCGAAAAGCCCCCCTTGGTGCTTGGTCTCGTGATCGACGATATCATCCGCGAAAACCCGAAACCTCAACCCGCCGTCTAACAGATTTTTTCCACGCGCGTGGAAAACCAACCCCAAAAAACCATCAAAAACCCCTATTTCCCATGAAACAACTGCCGCACTTCTCATCCCTGTTCTACAATCAACCATGGAATATCCTCCCCGCGCAGCATGCAGAGTTGGGGAATCTGTATCAAAACTACATCCATGGTCGGCTTGCGCCGATGGAAACCTCGCCGCCGCGCGAAAGCGAGCGCGCCCCTGGGCTGACTTATCTATCCAGCGGCATTTCCTACCAGATGGATGCCGCGTCCGGGATAGTGATTGTTTCCGCGCAGGGCGTGATCGTGAAGCGAGTGCCCGAAATGTTATGTGGCCCGTCCTTGGTGGATCTCGCGAAGCTCGATGGCTTGCTCTCAGAACTCGCCGCCTCCGGAGTATTGCGCACACTGGTTCTGGATTTGGATTCGCCAGGAGGAAGCGTGACGGGCTTGTTAGAAACCGCGGCGCTGATTCGAGAGGTCGCAGCCAGCGGGGTGCGCGTGGTTTCTTACGCAGACGGGCTATGTGCGAGCGCTGGCTACTATCTCGCGGTCGCCGCCCTCCTCTCCCGTGCGCGTGGGTATTCCACCCGCGCGATTCACTCTTGCGCAAGTTCGGGCTGCGTCCCTCGCTCCCGCGCGTGTGGGTTTCCTGCCAAGAATTCCACGCGCGGAAAAATCGCACCTTGGTGCTTGGCCTCTTGATCGACGACATCATCCGCGAAAGACCGAAACCTCAAGCCGCCGTCTAACAGAAAAATTCTCCGCGCGCCGAAAAATTCATCCGAACACCCGCGTCCCTCGCGCCCGCGTGTGTGGGCTTCCTGCCAAGAATTCCACGCGCGGAAAAAAACCGCCCCTTGGTGCTTGGCCTCGTGATCGACGACGTCATCCGCGAAAACCCGAAACCTTAGCCGCCGTCTAACAGAAAAATTCTCAGCGCTGAGAAAATCAACCCCCAAAAACCATCAAAAGCCCCCATTTCCCATGAAACAACTGCCGCACTTCTCATCCCTGTTCTATAATCAGCCATGGAATATCCTCCCTGCACAACATGCGGAACTGGGGAATCTCTATCAGAACTACATCCATGGTCGGCTTGCGCCGATGGAAACCGCGCCGCCGCGCGAAAGCGCCCACCCCCCTGGGGTGACTTATCTATCCAGCGGCATTTCCATCCAGATGGATGCCGCGTCCGGGATCGCGATTGTTTCCGCGCAGGGCGTGATCGTGAAGCGAGTGCCCGAAATGTTATGTGCCCCGCCCTCGGTGGATCTCGCGAAGTACGATGGCTTGCACCCCCACCTCGCCGCCACCGGCGTATCGCGCACGCTGGTTCTTTATTTGGATTCGCCGGGGGGGGGGGGATGCGTGACAGGCTTGTTAGAAACCGCGGCGCTGATTCGAGAGGTCGCAGCCAGCGGGGTGCGCGTGGT
>JANMLQ010000207.1:0-2882 GCA_031372635.1 Akkermansiaceae bacterium
AAGGCTTGGATCGGCGTTTCGATGTCGATTTTTTCCGCGAGAGCGGCGTTGGCTTCGGAGAGTAGTCTTTCGCGTTGGATGGGGTCTTTTTCGTTAGAGGCTGCGGCGAGCAGGGTCTTGCGGTCCTTTTCGAGGATGTCCGCGTTCTGGAGTTTTTCCTTGGTGGCGGTGACGGACTCGGTCATCTCCATGATCGCGCCGCCGAGGTCCATGCCTGCGGATTCGAAGGCGTCGATGGTGGCGCGATAGGCTTGCAGTGGCTCGGAGTTTTTCTGTTGGGCGGCTGCGAATTGCTCGGCTAGCGCGGTGACGAGTGGCGGGTCGTCGGTGGCATCGGCGGGGCGGGTGCGCAGGGAGTCGATGAGTTGCTTGCGCTCTTCCGCTGTTAGATGCGGCGTGGCGAGCGGCTTGATGAGGGCTTTGGCACGTTGTTTCTCGAAGTTGGCGCGCAGGCTGGCGAGCATGGCAGAGTTGCCGTCAGTCTCGCCCTGGGGATTGTTGAGGATGAGATCGCGGGTGGGGGCGATCTGATCGGTGTAGGCGTTGAAAAGCGCGCTGGCTTCTTCGCTGCGGCGCAGTTCGCGGAAGCTCTTGCCGTTGACCTCTGCGAAATACGCGCGGTTCAGGAGGCTGGTGAGTTGCTCGTGTGAGCTGAGGTTTTTCCGGGAAATATCGACGAATTCGAGGCCGGCGATGCGGTAGGTTTCCAACTCGCGGCGGTATCCGGGGAAGAAGCCGAGTCCTTCCTTGAGCAGGAAAACGATGATCAGGACGAGGACGACGATGGTCAGTCCGGCGTTGGACGCGAAGAAATATTTGATGAGGCGTTCATACGAAAAGCCCTGGCGCTGGAAGCGGTGCTTGCTTGTTGAAATCGCGCGTTCTTCGGGAGCCATCGTGCCGGGAGCAGTGGAGGGGGATTGGCTGGGTTTGGCAAGAAAATGGGCATCGCTGAACGGAGCCAACGATGCCCATTGGGCAACAACCTTGAATCAGATGCGAAATGAATCAGTTCGGAATGAAGCCGACCTTTTGCGCGATGGCCTGGCCGGCAGGGGACTTGGCGTAGTCTAGGAAAGCCGCTGCTTCTGCGGTCGGCTTGTCCGGCGCATATAGGTAGCAGAGGCGGGCGTAGGCGTATTTCTTGGCGTTCGCGGCGACTGGCTCCACGCCTTCGATGGTCAGCGCCTTGGTGCCGGGTGTCTTGGAATAGGCGAGACCGACGTAGCCGATGCCGTTCTTGTTCTTGGCGACTTCTTGGGCGATTTGCTCAGTGCCTGCCATTTTCTGTGAGCTGGACGGGTAGTCACGGCCACCCATGGCGAGCTTCTGCCAGTCCTTGTAGGTGCCGGAAGAAGTGTTGCGGGTGTAGATCGAGATCTTGCCGGGAGTGCCGCCGATTTCCGACCAGTCCTTGATTTGACCGGTGAAGATCTTGGCAACCTGCGCCTTGGTGAGGCTGGCGAGCGGGCTGTTCTTGTTGACGATGACCACGATCATGTCGTGGCAGATCGGGTGTTCCTTGAGATAGACGCCTTTGGTTTTGCAGAAGGTGCGTTCGTCATCCTTGACCTTGCGGGATGACATGCCGATCTGGGCGGTGCCGTTGGCGAGGGCCGGGAAGGCGGTGGAGGAGCCTTCGGCGGCGATCTCGAACTTCACGCTCTTGTTTCCGGCGGCCTTGAAGGCCTCGGAGAGCTGCGGGACGAGTTTCGCGCCGAGGGTGTCGCTGCCCTTGATGCTGAGGGTTTGTGCCCCGCTCATCGAGATGAGGGCGGCGGATGCGATCAGTGTGCTGATGGCTTTCATGTTTTTGTTTTGGTATTTGTGGGATTGGATCAGAACGAGAAACGAAGGCCGCTGTAGAAGGTGGTGCCGTCATAGTCGCCGCCGCCGAGGTGGGTGTATTCCACGCCGTTCATCAGCTTGAGCTTGTGGCCGTAGAGGTAGTAGTTGAGGCCGAGGTAGGTGGAAACGAAGGTGTTGCCCTTGGCATCTCCGCCGGAAGGAAGTAGCGAGGCTTCGTCATAACGGCCTGGGGATTTCAGCGCGTCGGCACTGTCGCTGGTCGCCACTTGCACGCGTCCGACGAGTTGAAGTCCGTCGGCGATGTAGTAGGACGGGATGACGCTGACGCCGAAGACGTCGCCTTGGTCGATGGCCTTGGCGGCGTTGCTTTGGGTGGCGTTTCCGGTGAAACCAAAGCCATATATGATGTCGGTGGTCAGACCCCAGCGGCCCTGCGTGATGTCGTTGGTGAGCGCGATGGAATCCGTGAACGATGGCGAGGAACTGCCGCTCCAGGTGGAGCTGGAGTATTGGTTGCCGGGCTCGGTGTTGTGCATGTAGTGCAGCGAGACGATGGCGGAATCAAAACCGACCTGTGAGGAGTAGTCGTAGCCGATCTTGCCGAGGATCACCGCGCCTTCATCGAACTTCGAGAACTCGCGCACGCGGTCCGCGCCGTAAATTCCGAGTTCGTAGAGCCAGTGTTCACCGATGCCCTTGCCGTTGACCCAGAGGCCGGTCAGCTCGCCGGGGTGGAGGGTGTTGGACAGTCCGCTGCGCTCGATGGTGAGGATTTCCTTGGAGGAAATTTCCTGTTCGCGACCGAACTTCGCCTTGGTCTTGCCGACGGAAACATTGAGTGCGTCCGATTGGGTGTAGGTCAGGTAGAGGTCGTAGATGTTTTTGTAAAACGTGCTGTCACCGGCGTTGTCCTCGAAATCCGTGTCGGCATCGATCTGGCCTTCGAGTTTCCAGTTTTGGAACCACTTCGATTTGAAACCGAGGCGGGCGCGGCGGTTCTCGATCTCACTGCCGATGAACTCGCCCTTGCCGGACTGCTCGAAATCCTCGGTGCTGGATTCACCGGCGGCCCA
>JANMLQ010000227.1:0-28577 GCA_031372635.1 Akkermansiaceae bacterium
TGCCTGCTAGACGCCCGAGAAATAGAATTCGCGAGCCTCCGTAACGGAGCAAACCACTGACTGGAGAGCCGTGTGCGGGAGATCCGCACGCACGGTTCGGAGGGGGGAGCGGGGCGAAAGCCCCGTTCCTACCTCTATCCCTTTGCGCCTTCCGGGCAATACCGTGACCACCACTTTCAGTTAGACCCGAGCAGTCACGGATTTCTGCGAACCCGGACGAAGTCACGACCGGGTAGCAGCTCCACATCGATCTGACCCGTGTGCCCTGTGGCGATGCCGTATGGTAAAACGCGCGCGCCCGGACCATGGAAGTCGAGGTTCTGATCGCATTCCAGACTGTAGGACAATCCTGGAAATGTCGGGAAGGTGAGCCGGAAGGAATGCACGCCCGCCAGTGGAGTGAAGGATAGGATCCGCAAATGGCTGTTCGCATTTTCGGGGTCCGTCATGTTGGCGATCTCCACGCCGTCGGGAGAGCCATCGCCATCGGAATCACGCGAGCTGTCATTCGTGCCGACGGCCATTCCGTAGGCTGGCTCCAGCCGATCGTCGATGCCGTCGTTGTCAGTGTCCACCAGAGTCAGGGTCGAGAAGGGAAAGGCTTCCACGGCACCGATGTCGGGCAGGGGACCGAGAGGTCGGATTGCACCGCGCTGGTCGATGTTAGGGATCTCGGCGAGCACCGGTGCGGCGTCGATCACGGGAGAGCCGGGCAATGGCGGGCGGGTGGGGGTGAGTCCGCCGTAGTTTGCGAGCGGGGCGAGCATGGGAATACCGCCGATCAGGTTGTTTCCAAGTTGTGTCTGGATGACACCGGAGAAATCGGGCGATGAGTTTCCGGCGATGATGGAATTGATGGTGGTGAACGCGCCATTCTCGATTCCGATCGCGCCATTGGAAAACAAGCCACCGCCGATGCCTGATGCGGAGCTGTTTCCACTGACTGTGGACTGGATGAGCTGGATGCTGCCCGCATGAATCGCGCCGCCGTTTCCAACCGCTTGGTTTCCGCTGAAGGTTGAATTGCGAATCTCGACATAACCTGTGCGATAGGTGCCGGACTGGATCGCTCCTCCAGTGCCGTCCGCCTGATTGTCGGTGAAGGTGCTGTTCGTGATGCACAGGTTGCCTCCGTTAGAAATCGCTCCGCCACTGGTGTCCGAGTCGTTGCCTGCGAAGAGGCAGTCCGTGATTTGGACGAGCGCATCGAAGCTGAATACCGAGAGCGCTCCGCCGGAGTCTGCATCGTGGTTATCGAGGAATTTCATGCGGCGGAGTGACAAGGAACACCAGTCGGCTTCCATCGCGCCGGACGCGGCATCGCGCAGCGTGAGGCTATCGAGCGTGATGCTGCCGGAAAAAATCACTCGCAAGATAGTGGAGAGGTTGTTTCCCGAAACCGAAAGCCCGGCTGGCAAATTGGACGCGTCGATCGACAAGCGGCCGGGTGTGACAATGGTGATCGGAGTGCCGCCCAAGACAATGGTTCCGCCATCGAGGGATGGTGCGAAGCGGATCATTTCAAACGGCTGGCTGGACAGCGCAGCTACCGCGTCCCGCAGTGAGACGCCGCCAACTGAAATGCCGTTGTTTTCATCCGCGAGTGTATCGACGACGACTTGCGCGACTTCCACGGCACCGATGTCCGTTCCGGTGCCGGATGAGCGTGCTTTGCCGCGCTGATCGGTGGCGGATTGCCATGCGGCGGATACTGCATTGTCCAGCGCGGGTGAACCGGCGATGGGTGGCATGGTGTGGGTGGGTCCGCCATGTGGGCCGAGCGCGGCGAGCATGGGATTTCCTCCGATGAAGTTGCCGCCGGATGGAGTGTTAGACGGGTTCGCGGGATCGGGGGTGTTGCCTGCGATGATGGTGTTTTCGATGACAGGCCAGTCCGAGATGACGCCGCCCGCTCCCACTTGTGAATCGAGGCTGCTGTTGGCTGAGACAGTGCAGTTTTGCAATGCCACCGGACCATTTCCGAAAACCGCGCCGCCTGTTCCCGCGGAATGATTTCCTGCGAAGGTCGTGTTCAATGCGTGGAGATTGCCGAACTGCTTGTAGCCGCTGATTCCGGAATAGCCGCCGCCGCATGCGCCCGAAGTGTTTCCCGAGACGGTCGAGCGATCCAGAATGAGCCAGGCTCCCGCAAACGAGCCTTGGCAAGCGAGTCCGCCGCCGCAGGAACTGGCGGTGTTATCCGAGACGGCGCATTCTTCAAGACGGGCCTGGCCTTGGTTGAAGATGCCGCCGCCGATGGAGTCGGAGTGGTTGTTGGTGAGTTGGCATTCCGTTAGAAGTAGATCGCCCCAGGAGCGGATGGCTCCGCCGCCATCGGGCGAGGTGTTGTTAGAAAACACGCAGTGGTCCAGCATCAGGCTGCCGGAATTGAAGATAGCTCCGCCTGATGGAAACGCGGTGTCGGAGGTCGGATTGCCGCTGGTGACGCGCAGGTTCCGCATGCTGGTTTTTGCCTCGTTTCGGAAGACTCGCGACAGGTTGTTAGCCGAAACAGTCAGCCCGCCGGCGAGTGTGGATGCGTCGATCACCAGGTCAGTGGCAAGATGGAGTTGAGTGCCGCCGAGCGTGATGCTTGCTCCGTCCAGCGCCGGACTGAAACGAATCTTATTGGTGCCCGGAACAGTCGCCGCCCTCGCGATGGCCTCACGCAGAGAGTCGCCGCTGCCGCTACCTAGAGCGGGGTCGTTCTCATCGGCGGCGGTGGTGACGGTGATGTCGAAGTTGGGATTTGTAACTCGGACATGATCCAGCAACAGATCGACTGAGTTCGTCGTCGTCGAGACATCGGTGAAGGTGATTCGTGTGGATTCCCCTTGGGCGACGAAATGCACCAGACGTGTTTGCCAATGGCAGTTGCCACCGCCGATGCCGTTCACGAAGCTGTTCTCGATTTGAAACGGTGGCGGGGCGGGATCGGTATCGTTCGCGATCTCCAGCTTGAGCGCCTGTTGCTGGGTGTTGTAGGCCAATGCTCCCATGTCGTAGCGCAGCGCGTAGGTCACGCCGGCTTCAGTGGGAAATGTCCGGGTGAGTGTTCCGTTAGGTGTGGAATTCACCGAGTTGAAGGCGACCAGCGCCTGACCCTCGGTGGGTGCGTAAGGGAGTGCGGTTTCCCGAGTGACATGGTTGAGTGGAGTCCATCCGTCGAAGTCGGATTCAAAGCTGCCGTTTTCCACGTGCTGGTTCGGATCGATGATTCTCAGAGTCACGCCCATGGAGACGGTGCTGTATTGGGAGGCCACATCCACACGACCGTAGTGGGTTCCCGCAGGTAGATTGAAAGCCTCCTTGTTCAGGAAAATCCGCACCATGGAGGAAGCCCCATGATCCAGCGTGCCGTGCGATGGCGTCACTGTGAAGAATGCTGGATGAGGCGAGCCATCCGGCATTTTTGCGGAAGCCGACCATGATTCGGTGGCTCCGCTGTGGTTGGTGATGTTGGCGCTCCATTGTAGAGCGCTGAATGGCCCGGTGCCCATGAAGCCCCGCGCTTCGGTGGGCGTATTCGCCACCACGGTGATGGGCGGATCGTAAACCGCCACCAAGGTCGTATCCGTATTCATGGTCACGTTGGTGCTGCGGTTCGTGTCGTGATCGACTCCGTTTTTCCGCCAACGCAGGAAGCTCTTTAGATTGTGAAACGCCGGAGCCGTCACCGTCATCATCGTGCCGGGGTGATGGTTCGTTCGGAGGCTCGGTGAACCGCCGGTGCTTCCCTCGATGCTCGCAGGACTGAGGACGATCTCGTTTCCGGGCAGCCATGGTTGCTCAGACGCTTCAATTGTTAGAACCGCCGCGTCATCGACCCGCAGGTTGTCCACTACTAGGTCCGCATTGTTTGTGCCGGTGGAGACATCACTCAACTTGATCAGCACCGTGCCGCTCACCGGTGTGGGAAAATCAAACGATGCCGCCTGCCACCGGGTGGCACCACCGGTGATGCCGGGAACCGCCACGACCTGATCCAGCCGCGTATGGATGACGCCGAAAAGTTCCTCCGTGATCTGCACGCGCAGGCGCATCTCGACGCTGGCATAGCCAAGATTTCCGACATCAAGCCGGAGACGGTGGTAGCGGTTGATGTCGTTGCGCACCGGAATCTGTTGGGAAATCCAGCCGTTGGGTGTGGAGTTCACCCCGTTGAAAACGGCGAGCTTGGTGCCATCGGTCGGCTGGTAGGGAAGGCCGGACAACACGCTGACGTTGCCCGTGCTTGTCCAGCTATCGAGATTCGCTTCAAAACTGCCGTTGCCCAGCTCGGTGGCTGCGCGGGCTGTCGTGATGAAGCATGTAACTGCGACGCAACTGGCCGCCATAGATGGGAACGAATGTTTCATGGTCGTGCTCCTTCCTATTTTGAAATAGCCGACTGGTGCGGCTAGAACATGGCAACCTAAATGCCGCGCGATGGGCTTGCGAACATTTTCTGGAAAAAAGCAGAAAGCGTAGCGGGAAATGGAGGATTTGCGTAGCTCCGGGGTGGATTCAGCCCTGTCCCAGCACCCAGGCATATTCACCGGCGATCTGTTCCTCCACCGGGCGTTGCAGGCCGCCGGGCAGAACTGCCCAAGTGTAGGTCTCGATCTCGTAGTGCCCGCATGCATCAGGGTGATCGTTTCGCCATGCCAGCAACTCGCGCACATGACTGCGGGTGGAGCGCAGTGGAGAGGCTGGCTCCGCATCGAGCGGAATGTGGAAATGCACACGCGCTTCGTCGTAATCCGCGCCTTCGATTCCGGCGTTGAGGAAATCCGGCAGGTCGATGAAGCGCGTGATCTCACCGGATAGATCACGCAGCAAGACTTGATGAAAGTAAGTGGGCTCATCAAACGCCCGGATCGCCTCCATCGCGGTGTGATCACGCGGTGTGAAAGCCAGTGCGCTGGAGAGGTGGATTTTTGAAAGCCGGATGCCTGCGGAAACCAGCGCATCGAGCGAAGTGCGCGCGTCGTCGTATTGCAGTGCGAAGTGGCACGCGTCGTAGTTCAAGCCGATGCGGCGGCGCAGCAGTTCACCATCTGCGGCCTCGGCGTGCAGGCGCTCAAAGAAGGCAATGGTTTCCACGGTGTTCTCGAAATGCCCGAGCGGCTCGGGTTCCAAACCGAGATGGAAATCATGGCCGGTTTCCTGAGAGAGATCCTCAAGCCACTCCGCCAGCTCTAACAAGTTTTCACAAATTAACGACTCATCCGCATGGAAGGTCTTGTGCGAGCCGGGTAGAGTGGAAACGGAAGCCCCCGTCCCCGGTCGAGCGATCACGGCGAGGATGCGGAACAGGTTCTTGGTGTATTCCAGCCTAGCCCGCTCCGACCAATCCGGTTGGAAGACTTTCTCCTTCACCCGCGTGCCATGGAAGCTGCCGTAGGGGAAACCATTGATCGTAAAAACATAGCTGTTTGTTTCCTCCAACCATCTTTTGAACACAGTCAAGGCATCGCCATCCAGCAGTTCCTTAGCAGCCACTGCGGAGAGCCGCAGTCCGATGGCAAATGGCGCGTCTTCTTCTAACAATCCGCGCACCCGCAGCAGGTCGCGCACGGCGAGCACGTGGCTTTCCAGGATACGTTTCGTTTCCGCCCACGTCTCCGCCGGGTGGATGTTCGTACAATAGGCGAGATGCGAGTGATGAAAAATCACGGCTGTGGTTCTAACGGTCCAGCAGCGCGAACTTCAGTTCCGCCTCGGACACCACCTCGCCATTGACCAGGCAGCGGCAGCGTGTCTGGCCGATCGAGCCGCGCATTTTGAGGATCTCCGTCTCGATGAAAAGCGTGTCACCGGGCCGCACCGGCCTGCGCCACTTCACGTTGTCCGCGCTCATGAAGTAGCCGATTTTCCCGGTGTTTTCCGGCTTTCGCAGCATCAGCACCGAGGAAACCTGGGCCATCGCCTCCAGTTGCAGCACGCCCGGCATGATCGGGTGGCCGGGGAAGTGACCGGGGAAGTAGGGCTCATTGATCGTCACGTTTTTCACACCCGTGCATTTGCTTTCGCCGACCATGTCCACGATGCGATCCACCATCAGGAATGGATAGCGGTGCGGCAAGATGCGCAGCACTTCGTGGATGTCCAAGACACTCTCTCCGTTGGGCAGGATCACGTCCGCAGGCACCATCGAGCGCATGCGCAGGTATTCCGTCTTGAGCTTGGCAGCCATTTTTGTGTTAGGCCCGTGGCCCGGTTTCACCGCGATCACATGGCCGAGGATGCGCACTCCGGCCAGCATCAGGTCGCCGATCAAATCCAGCGCCTTGTGGCGTGCGAACTCATTGTTGAAACGCATCGGCTCCTTGGACATGATCTCATTGCCACGGATGACTACGGCGCTTTCCAGTGAGCCACCCTTGATGAGACCTTTTTCCAATAGCGGCTTTACGTCCTCGTAATAAACGAAGGTGCGCGCCGAGCTGATTTCGTTTTCGTAAATCTCCGGCGTCACCTCCGATGAGTAGTATTGGGTGAAACGCCCTTCCGGCCCCACGTTGGTCACAGACACCTTGAAGGTCTTGCTCGGTACGATGGTGATGATCGATCCATCCGGTGTTTCCTGGTGAATCGGCTCGCGGATTTCCCACACACGTCGTGTCGCCGACTGAGCCACCACTCCGGCTTTGCGGATTAACTCCACGAACAAGCGGGAAGAACCATCGCCGATCGGCGGCTCGTTGGCATCCATCTCGATGAGCGCGTTGTCCACGCCCATGCCGGTGAGGGCGGAAATCACATGCTCCACCGTGTGGACCTTCACGGACCCCTCCGCGAGCGTGGTGGCGCGCTCGACAGTCTGCACCTTTTCCACGTCCGCATTGATAAACGGCTGGTCCGGTAAATCCACGCGGCGGAACTTGAAACCATGGCCCTCCGGCGCGGGTTTCAGCGTGAGCGTGACCTTCTCCCCCGTGTGCAGTGAGGTGCCTTCGAGCGTGGCGGGACCGGCGAGCGTGTGTTGAAAAGCAGCGGACATCGGCGCGCAGCCTTCGTTTTAACCCGCCGGGGATCAAGCCGGAATCACCGCAATGTTCCGCTTGGTGGCACATGCCAGCAGTGCCAACCGAGGCGGTTCAAACATCGTGCATCCACAAAAAAAGAGCCCGCTTGTCATGGAATTATCGACTTTTGAAATGCGCTATCCGCTTCACTCACTCGTCTCATCTTCCTTTCTAGGCTGAGCAATGTTGCCGCCCGTGCGGATCGTGCTACGGTGCGTGCATGAAACGCCGCATCGCTTGGGGACTCGCGTTCCTTTCTGGATTTTACCTGTTCATCTTAGGGCCGGTTCCTGATCCGCTTCCGTTGCTCGATGAGGCCACGGCACTGCTCGTTTTCGTGAAAACGATGGCCTACCTCGGCTATGACGTGCGGCGCTGGCTGCCATTCTTCGGCAAGGGCAGTGGAGCGAAGTCCACCATGCCGAAGGACGGCAAGGGCGTCACCATCGACGTCTGATTTCGGGCTCTACCCATCACGGCGGATTCAACGAGGGCGGCTATTTCAAACCACAAATGTAAGGCCGGAGGGATGGCCGGAAGGAGATTGTTTGCCGGGGAAATTGAGGGTTTTTGAGATTTTTTTCCGGATTCGGGCTTGCGCGGGTAGGGGGGCGTCTATTGATTTCCCCATGGCGGAGATTTCCCTAGGACTTTCATTTGACGACGTGCTTCTGGTGCCGGCTTTGAGCTCGGTTCTGCCCGGTGAAGCGGATCTTTCCACGCATGTCACAGCGGGCATTCCATTGTTCCTTCCAGTCGTTTCGGCGGCGATGGATACCGTTTCCGAGCACGATCTGGCGATCGCTTTGGCGCGCGAGGGCGGCATGGGCGTGATCCACCGGGCCTGCCCGATCGACGAGCAAGTGATGATGGTTTCACGAGTGAAGCGCTCGGAAAACGCGGTGATCCTGAAGCCGCACACGGTGCGTAAGGAGGACAGCGTCGAGCACGTGCGCGGGATCATGGCGAGGAATGGATTTTCCGGATTTCCCGTGGTCAATGCCGAGGGCCAGCTCGAAGGCATGGTCACCGGCAGAGACGTGCGCTACCTGGATCGACACGACGCGAAGGTGGCCGAAGTGATGACGCCGCGTGAGAAACTCATCACCGCTCCTGCGAACACTGGCCTGGAGGAAGCGCGGCGGATTCTCTATCAGAATCGTATCGAGAAACTGCCGCTCGTACATCCTGATGGACGTCTCGCAGGACTCATCACCGGCTCCGACATCGAGAAGCGCATCACCTTCACCAACGCCGCAAAGGACGATAACGGCCAACTCCGCTGCGGTGCCGCCGTGGGCGTGGGACCGGACTGCATCGACCGCGGCAAGGCACTGATCGAAGCCGGTGCGGATGCGCTTTTCATCGATGCCGCCACTGGCCACACGCGCCATGTGATGGAAGTGATCGGGAAACTTCGTTCGCTTTCCAGCGTGCCCGTCGTCGCAGGAAATGTGGTGACCGAACAAGGCGCACGCGATCTCGTCGCCGCCGGTGCGAGCGCGGTGAAAGTCGGTGTCGGCCCTGGATCGATCTGCACCACGCGCGTCATCTCCGGTGTGGGCATGCCGCAGTTCACCGCGATCCGCAATGTGGCCGATGTCTGCCGCGAACATGGTGTGAAGGTCATCGCCGATGGCGGCATTCGTTACTCGGGAGACATCGTGAAAGCCCTCGCCGCCGGTGCGGATCTGGTCATGCTCGGCTCTCTGCTCGCAGGCACTCACGAAAGCCCCGGCCAGACAGTGCATCTCCAGGGCCGTCGTTTCAAAACCTACCGTGGCATGGGTTCCATCGGTGCGATGCAAAAAGGCTCCGGTGATCGCTACGGTCAGAACAGTTCGGGCAAACTCGTGCCCGAGGGCGTGGAAGGTCGCGTGCCCTACAAAGGGCCGCTTTCGGATGTCATCTTCCAACTCATGGGCGGCCTTAAGTCCGGCATGGGATACGTCGGTGCCGCCACTCTAACGGAACTGCGCGAGCGCGCGAGCTTCGTCCGTGTCACCGCCGGTGGCCTGCGCGAAAGCCACGTCCATGACATCGTCATGACCGAGGAACCCACGAACTATCAGCCGCTTGGTTGAGTAGGTAACTTTCAGTATCTCAGTTTTCAGCATCTCAGCTTTTACCTTTCAAATGCACGATTCCAACCACGTCGCCGTCATTGACTTCGGCTCGCAATACACCCAGCTCATCGTCCGCCGCGTGCGGGAGTTGGGTTTTTTCGCAAAGCTCCACGCCATCGAGGACTTTCCTGACATCGGGAAACCCGGAGCCATCATTCTATCAGGCGGACCTCGTAGCACCAGTGAGCCGGATGCGCCGGATCTTGATTTCGAGGCGCTGAAAGCCTTCGGCGTGCCGGTGCTCGGCGTGTGCTACGGCATGCAACTTCTCAACATCAAGTTCGGCGGCAGCGTCGAGTCCAGCGACAAGCGCGAGTATGGACCTGCGAATCTTTTTCCCACCGAGTGCATGGGGCTTTACGAAGGAGTTTCCGCTTCCTCACAGGTCTGGATGAGCCACTCGGATACGGTGAAGGTTTTACCGGAAGGCGCGAAAGTCATCGCCGCCAATCAACACGGGACGCCGGTATCGCTGCAATGGAACGAGCGCTTCTTCGGCATCCAGTTTCACCCGGAAGTCACGCACAGCCATGAGGGTCTGCGCATCCTCCACAACTTCCTGCTGAATGCGGAAAACCTGCTGCCGTTCCGAATCGACGACCTCAAGCGCGAGATCATCGACGGCATCCGCGAAAAAGTCGCCGGCAAGCAAATCGTCTGCGGCGTTTCCGGCGGCGTGGACAGCACCGTGCTCGCCGTGCTGCTGCATGAAGCCGGTGCGAATGTGCGCGCGATCTTCGTGGATCACGGACTGATGCGCAAAGACGAGGGCGAGGAAGTCCGCAGTAACTTCCATCGCATGGGCGTGCCGATCGAGACAGTCGATTGCGCGGAACGTTTTCTAACAGCCCTCGATGGCGTGGACGATCCCGAGAAGAAGCGAGTCATCATCGGCAATCTCTTCATCGACGTCTTCTGGGATTCCGTGGGCAATGCCGAAATGCTTGCGCAAGGCACGCTCTACCCGGATGTGATCGAGAGCGCGTCCAACGCGAAATCGAAAGCCTCCAAGATCAAGACCCACCACAATCGTGTGGACCGGATTCTCGAACTTCAAGCGCAGGGCAAGGTGCTCGAGCCTCTAGCAGAGTTATTCAAAGACGAAGTCCGCGCACTCGGTGCCTCGCTCGGTATCCCGCATGACATCCTGCATCGCCATCCGTTTCCCGGCCCCGGCCTCGCCGTGCGCTGCCCGGGTGTCATCACGCCGGATCGCCTGCGCATCATCCGCGAGTGCGATGCCATCTTCATCGGTAAGCTCAAGGAACACGGTTGGTATGACCGCGTCTGGCAAGCTTACGCCGGACTCATCCCGGTGAAAACCGTCGGTGTAAAAGGCGACGAGCGTTCCTACGAATGGGCCATTTCCCTGCGTGCCGTCATTTCCGAAGACGCCATGACCGCCGACTGGGTGGATCTTCCCTATCAACTCCTGCGCGAGACAAGCCACCGCATCCTCAACGAAGTGAAAGGCATCAACCGCGTGCTCTACGACATCTCCACCAAGCCACCGGCGAGCATCGAGTGGGAATGAGGCGGCCAGCAACGCCATGAAAAAGTCGGACCCCGTCATCATTTCCCCCGAAGCCATCGCGCCCATGGTGCATTGGCTCCGGCATGAAAAGATCATGCTCGATTCCGATCTGGCGGAACTTTACGGGGTTCCGACCAAGGTTCTTAACCAAGCGGTGAAACGGAATGCTGACCGCTTCCCGGCGGATTTCATGTTCCAAATCACGGAGCAGGAAGAGGATGGTTTGAGAAGCCAAACCGGCATTTTAAAGGCACTGGCACCCAACGACAACCGGTCACATTTTGTGACCGCATCCGAAGTTCAGCCTTTGAGGTCACAAATTGTGACCTCAAAAGGGGGACGTCGTTACCTCCCCTACGCCTTTACCGAGCAGGGCGTCGCCATGCTTTCCAGCGTGCTCCGTTCCCAGCGTGCCGTGGAGGTGAACATCGCCATCATGCGAACCTTCGTCCAGCTCCGCCGCCTCATGGATTCCAACCGTGACCTCGCCCAAAAGATCGGGGAAATGGAGGAAAAATACGACGGCCAGTTCCGCATCGTCTTCGATGCCATCCGCCAGCTCATCAGTCCGCCCGCCCAGCCCTCCCGCGAGCTCGGCTTCCACACCATCCAGCCTCCCAAGCCTGCCAAGAAAAAGCGAGCCAGCTCATGAATCCATACGACACTCCGCGCATGTCGATGAACCGTTTTCAGAAACTTGCCGTTGCGGCGTTGGTGTCCGTGCTGCTGCTGATGTTCGTGGGGGCGATTGTGCGGGTGACGGGGGCGGGGATGGGTTGTCCGGATTGGCCGACTTGCTGGGGCTGCTTGATCCCGCCGACTTCGGTAGAGCAGGTGGATTTCGACAAGCTGCCGATTGAGAAGTTTCAGAAGAAGGCTGAGCGCATGGGCCGTGATCCGGCGACGATCTCGGTGGAGAGTCTTCGTCGTGAGTTCAATCCGCGGCATGTGTGGACGGAGTTTGTGAATCGCCTGTTCAGCTTGCCGGTGGGGTTTTTCACGCTGGCGACGTTTATCGCGGCGTTCTGGCAGCGGGAAAAACGTCCGCTGGTTTTTTGGATGGCCTTCGCATCGCTGGCGGTGGTGCTGATCAATGCCTGGATGGGCGCGAGGGTGGTTTATAGCGGCCTAGCACCCGGAGTTCTAACAGCTCATCTGGCGCTGGCGATGGCGCTCACCGGGATGCTGGTTTATTGCGCGTGGCGCGGCACGGACGAGCCATGGCGCATCCGTGCGGAACCTGCGGCGTTGGCGAGTCTGAGGCTTGCGGTGATCGTTCTGCTAGTGGTGATCGTGGTGGAGGGGATACTCGGTTCGCAGATCCGGGAAATGACGGATGAACTGGCGAAGTCCCATCTCAGTGCTCCGCGCGCCTCGTGGATTTCAGAACTGGAACAATCGTGGATCTATCTGCTGCACCGGAGTTTCTCGTGGGCGGTGTTGGCAGCTACTCTGTGGGCTTGGCGGCTGACGCGCCGCCACCGCGAGGGTGGAGCCGGGCCGGTGGAGAAGACGGTGCTGGGCATCGTGCTCGTGCAGATGCTGTTAGGCGTGGTGATGTCGTTGATTCACCTTTATTCTTGGGTGCAGGTGTTGCACGTCGGGCTTGCGGCGGTGCTGCTGACTTTTGTCTGGCTGTGGTATTTCGGACTGAGTGGGAAACGTCAGTCTTTGTAGAGTCCGCGCTGCCGGATGTGTTCGGCGACGGCGGGTGCGAGCCATGCGTGATGGGTTTCGCAGCTGCGGATTGCCTCGCGGATTTCTGTGGCGGATGCGGGATGAATGTCTTCGATGCCATGCATCACGTATCCATCACGCGGCTGAGGGTTTCCGCCTCTGGCGAAGACGATGAATTCGACACAGGCGGCCAAACGATGGGAGTGCCGCCACTCCGGAAGCGCGTCCCATTGATCGGTTCCCATGATCCAGAACAGTTGTGCTTCGGGAAAACGCTCCTTCATCGCCTCCGCAGTCTGATAGGAAAACGACGGTCCTTCATGATGCAGTTCGAAGTCATCGACGATGGCCCATGGCAGAGCTGCGGTGGCGAGGCGCAGCATTTCTAACCGATCATCGGCAGCGGTGGGTGTTGTGCCGAGTTTGTGCGGTGAAATCCGGCAGGGCAGGAAGCGGACTTCATCGAGCGACAATGCGTTTCTAGCAGACTCGGCTAGATGGATGTGGCCGAGGTGGACCGGATCGAAGGTGCCGCCGAAGAGGGCGATTCGCCGGGATGCGTGCATAGGTGGTCAACGAATGGCGGCTGGATGGCTTGCGGTCAAGCCGGTGATTTAGGGCTGACGCATTAAGAAAGCCTGGATTTACCGCAAAGGCCGCAAAGGGACGCAGAGAAGACTGAGTAAATTTAATGTCGGTTTTCTCGGAAGATTTTCTGATTTCATAACGCCAATTTTCATCGCGAAATCCGAAGTTGATTCGTGGATACCTGCCGGGAAACCACTGAAGCACTGAGAACCACTGACGATATTGATAAAGCACGGAAAAATGCTTTGGATATTCACCAAAGAAAATCAGTTTCTTCAGTGGTGTTCAGTGTTTCAGTGGTTGAAAATGCCCGAACTTTCCATCCAACTTCGGAGTTCGGGTTCATAATCCTTTGCGTCCCTTTGCGGCCTCTGCGGCTTTGCGGTTCAATCCCCATTTAAGGGATCACGCGGCGCTGGCGGGCGACTGGATGAGCAGGCAGTCCTCTAGGAAGGGCTGTAAGGCGAAGAGTAGGTTGGAGCCTTGTTGTTGGAATTGTGCGCGGAAATGATCTTCGATGCGACGCAGTGCGAATTCCAGATCGGCGAAAAGCAGTTCTCCGGGAGTGCCGCGAACCAATGCCATCAGCACGACATGGCTGCCCTCGCGGGAAATCACGCTGCGTTTGTCGGTCAGCTCAAAGGTCGTGCGGATTTTTTTGTCGTCGTCACGGAGTTGTAGCGCGAGACGCTGGACGGTGCCGGACACGCGGCGGGCGGCGGAGTGGCGGGCGGGATCACAGCTCGCGTAGGAAACGAGGGCGAGGCTGGCGGCATCTAGCAGAAAGACTTCCTCGACTTGGAAGCGCCGTGTTTTCTCGAAGAAGATGTCCTCGTAGGTGCGGCTGGTGAAGAGCGCTTGGACGTGCCAGATGAAGCGGTCCATCGCGCCGGGTTGTTGGAACGGGCGGGAGGCGGGTGCGTATTCGGCGAGGGCGCGGCGGATGGTGGCCCGCAGCATCGGCTCGAGGTAGGTGTCGATGCCGTTTTCCTTGGCATAGACGGCTTTGCGGACGGCTTCTTCGACGATGGGGCTGAAGGCCACGCGAAGGTCGTCATCGGTGAAATCCGGTTCGTTAGAAGGGATCGTGACTGGTGGAGCGGGGGATTCGATTGGTGGCGGCGGTGTGGCACTGGGAAGCACCGACAGCGGAGAGGGCCAGGTTTTAGGGAAACCCGCAGCAGCGGAGGGATTCGCGCTCGGCCAGGCGGGCAGGGGCGTGGGCTGCGGCGCGGAGGTGCTCACGTTGTGCGGCTGAGGAAATGGAAGCACGTTCCATGTTTTAACTCCCGCGCTGGCGGGGGCGATTCCCGGATGCGGACTGGGCAGCGGTGTGAGGGTGAGGGACATCAGGGCGTGAGGGTGGCGGTTCCGGATGAAGCGGGTGAGGCGCACTCGGCGAGCGCGCGGGCGGCGGCAGCAATGCGGCTGAACCTTTCCTCGATGAAATCCCGATCTACCGCGCGGCTTTGGAGCCGGGTGATTTGGGACTCGGTGTTTTCCCAAAGCGTGGCGACTTCCTCGCGCAGTTCGCTGGAAATTTTCGCCTCGCGATCCGTGAGGTGACTTTGGAGTGAGCTTTGCCAGTTCGCGAGCCAGGTGCCGATTTTGGATTCGAGCCTGTCGATGGATGGTTGAGTGGCTTCGGCGGATTTGAGCGCGGCCACTTGCTGGATTTGCGAGGCAAGGCGCTGGATTTCGAGTTGCTGGCGGGCACTGCGTATTTCCGCGTCCTCACTATGCGAGTCGGCGAGGCGTTTCACAGATTCCTGGAGTGCTTCGAGGCGGGCTTCGCTGGTACACAGGCGGTCTTCCCATTGGCTGGGGAGCGTACCTTGTGGCGAGGTGCCGGTCTCAAGGCGGGCCACCCTTTGCTCGAGCTTGTCGAGATGGCGGCCAACGATGATTTCCCGGATGCGTTCGACCGCTTGGGACGGATTGAGTGATGTGGGGGTGGTGGGTGACATTGCGGTTCTCCGTGGGGGGAGTTCGTGATGGGGGAGATCAGGAACACGGGTGCTTGAACAGCCGCCGGGAAAAATGGCGAAGGCTCCGGGAAAAGTAAATAACTTCGATGATGCTTCGTTTTCAGAGATTATCCGACGTTCTTGAAGAGCGTCTTTCCGGCTGGTTGTGAACAACTTGTGAAAAAGTGTATTCGGTGGAAGACACCGGGCCGGGAATGGGTTAAGGCTTTCCCGATGTCTGGCGAAGAAGAGGAAAAACAAAGCGACCGCGATGAGGTGCTCACACATGCGTATGCGAAAACCCGCAAGAGCTTGATCGCACGATTGGACAACTGGGAGGACCAGCGGACATGGGATGAGTTTTATCAAACCTACTGGCGGCTGATCTACTCGGTGGCGGTGAAGGCGGGCCTGCGCCAGGACGAGGCCTTCGATTGCGTGCAGGAAACGATCCTCTCCATCGCCAAGCAGAGTAAAAAGAAACTCTACGATCCCGAGCAGGGTTCGTTCAAAACGTGGCTGATGAACATGACGCGTTGGCGCATCAACGACCAGTTCCGCAAGCGCAAGAAGGACACCGCCATGATTACCGGCGAGTGGGAAAACGACCGCAAAACTGCGGTGATCGACCGCGTGGAAGATCCGGCGGGTGACGTGCTCTCGCGGCTCTGGAACATCGAGTGGAAAAAAAACGTGGCCGATGCCGCTCTTTCGAGAGTGAAGGCGCAGGTTTCCCCGAAGCAGTATCAGATTTTCGACTGCTACGTCATCAAGCAGTGGGACGCCCGTAAAGTGCAGGATAAACTCAACGTGAGCATGGCCCAGGTCTATCTGGCGAAACACCGGGTGGGCGCCGTGCTCAAGCGCGAGCTGGCCAAACTCGAAGACGAAGACGATGTCGGCTAAAGTCCGCCCGAACCCAGTCATCCCCGATCACGAGGTTCTGCGGAAAATCGGTGGCGGTGCGTATGGCGAGGTGTGGTTGGCGCGTGGAGTGACCGGCGCGCTGCGTGCGGTGAAGGTGGTGTGGCGCGAGGATTTCGAAGATGAACGCGGCTTTGAGCGCGAGTTCGAGGGCATCCTCAAGTTTGAGCCGATTTCACGCGACCACCCGGCGCTGGTGAACATCCTGCACGTCGGTCGCAGTCCGGATGGATTGTTTTACTACTATGTGATGCAGCTCGGTGATGACATCCGTACTGGCCGCGAAATCAATCCCATCGAGTACGAACCGCGCACACTGCGAGCGGATCACCATCAGGCTGCGTGCGTGAGATGGGATACCGACGAGTGCATCGATGTCGGCCTGCGTTTGGCGGAAGCGCTGCATCACTTACATGAAGGCGGTCTCGCCCACCGCGATGTGAAGCCTTCCAATGTCATCTTCGTCAATGGCAAGGCCAAGCTCGCGGACATTGGACTCGTCGCCGCGCGCGGGCAGCGCACCTTTGTCGGGACTGAAGGATTCGTTCCGCCGGAAGGCCCCGGCTCGGCGCAGGCGGACGTGTATAGCCTCGGCAAGGTGCTTTACGAAATCGCCACCGGTAAGGACCGGATGAACTTCCCCGAAATCCCCGAGGACATGCCGACCGGAGCGGATCGGAAACGCTGGCTCGAGCTGAACCGCATCATCTGCGACATCTGCGAGCCACGAATTTCCAAGCGCAAAATCTCCACCGCTGCGGATCTTGCGGAAGCTCTCCGCCGCATCCAGCGCGGTAAGCGCCGCCGCCGCAGCGGACTGGCCGTTTCTCTAACAACTCTGATGCTCGCTGCCTTCGCAGGCTGGTGTGGCTGGCTGTTAGTGAAGGACATGGACTGGGTGAAACGCCAGCTCGCTTTCCAGAATGAACCCGAGCAAGCCATCGGGCTGATGCGTGTCTTCAGCACTCCCGAAGGTGCGGACGTGTTCGATTCCAAGGGCACGCTCGTCGGGACTACGCCGACCACGACCATGACCGCGAAGGTCGGCGAGGAGGTCACTTTCACGCTGCGAAAGAACGGCTATCGGACCACAGAAGTAAGTGGGCGGATGACCCTGGCTGCCGTGAAGGGCGAAACGATGACGCTCTATCAGCAGCTCCAGGTTTTCTCACCGCCGCACGACGGTGAGCCATGGACGGATCACCTCGGCAGTGCCTATCAACCTGCCGACGGCCACCATATCGGCTCCGGTTTTGTCACGCAGGACATCTGGAAACAATGCGGCAGAACCGCCAAGTTCCCGCAGACCGAGGTGGAGGTAATCAAGTTTTCCCAGAACGGACAACCGGTGGACATCGTGCTGGCGAAAGAAGCCAACGCCGTCCACTTCTGCGGCTGGCTGCGCACCACCGGAATTAAGGCGGGATTTCTAACCGAAGATCACGAAGTTACTCCGCAGCGCGAGACATCCTTCGAGCATCCGGCGATGAGCGAAGACGCGCGCAACAACGGCCTGCGGCCCTTCCGCGTGATGATCCGCCGCATCGTGTATGGCGGCATCCAGCTCGCCAGCCAGCCGCCCGGAGCGGAGGTCTATGTCAACGGCCAAGAGGTCGGCACCAGCCATGGCTCGATGAACATTCCCAATGTGAAACCCGGAGCCATCAATCTGTTGCTAGTGCTGGAAGGCTACAAACCCATCGCCACAAAACTCGTCATCAAGGAAGGCCAGACACTCGATGTGAACATCACGCTGGAGAAAAACCAGGGCGTCGTTTTCGGCAGGGAGTGGGAGAACGGCATCCACATGCATTTCGCGCCACTCGGTCAGGATCTCATGGTTTCCATCTGGGAAACCCGCGTCTCCGATTACGGACTTTTTGTTAGGGAAACCAACCGTGCGCCAGCGCGTCCCGCTTTTTTTCCGCAGGAGGCGAATCATCCGGTGGTCAATATCTCGCGTGATGACGCCCGCGCGTTCTGCGACTGGCTCACCCTGCGCGAGCGTGAGGCGGAGCGCATTTCCAGCCAGCATGTCTATCGGATTCCCACCGATCTGGAGTGGAGTCTGATGGCCGGACTCAAGGAAGAAGAGGGGATCAGCCCCAACATGCGGGACTCCCGTAAGCAGCAGGTTTATCCTTGGGGCAGCGAATGGCCGGAAGAGGAAAAAGTCGGCAACTTCGCGGACATGGCCGCCGCGCGCGCACCCGGAGTTTCTGCGGACCGCACCATTCACGGCTACGATGACGGCCATGCCTACACTGCTCCCGTGGGTTCCTACACGCCGAACGTCTTGGGCATTCACGACCTCAGCGGCAACGTCCAGGAATGGGTGGACGATGAGTATTCCAAACAGGAAACCAACGTGCTCGGCGTGCTGCGCGGCGGCGGCTGGAACAGCTATCAGACCGAGGATCTCTACACCGGATCCAGAAACGCCGTGCCGCCCAGCTATCGGGATTCCATTTATGGTTTCAGGGTCGTGCTTGCCAAAGTCCCGCCGAAAGAGGAATGAAGCCGCGTTCCCGAATTTTCTCTCCATGGTTGAAATCAAACTCTCCTACGAAGGCGACCTCCACTGCTCCGCCGTCCACACGCCTTCCGGCAACGTGCTCGTGACCGATGCCCCGGTCGATAATAACGGCCGCGGCCAAGCATTCTCACCCACCGATCTGGTCGCCACCGCGCTCGCTTCCTGCATGGCCACCGTCATCGGCATCGTCGCCAAGCGCAAGGAAATCGCCGTCGAGGGCATGACCGTCACTGTCCGCAAGCACATGACCACCGATCAGCCGCGCCGGATCAGCCGTCTCGAACTCGACCTCCACATGCCACTGCCAGCCGATCATCCAGAGCGCAAGCTGCTGGAGAGCGCCGCCCGTGGCTGCCCCGTCCATCACAGCATCCATCCGGACATCGATGTGGTGATGAACTGGAACTGGCGCTGAAACGTCTTTGTCTTTTCAAGGAATTCGCCTTGCGGGCGGCGCGGGTGGACGGAAACATCACCGCGTGACTTCAGAACTCGAAGACCTGTTTTCAATACTCCGCTTTCCAAGTGTTTCCACGGATTCCACTCATGCGCCGGACGTGCGTGCCTGCGCGGAATGGCTGTTAGGTAAACTCTCCGGCATGGGCCTCACCGCCGAGATCCGCGAGACACCGAAGCACCCGATGGTCATCGCCCGCAACGCGCATGTGCCCGGCCGCCGCACCGTGCTCATCTATGGCCATTACGACGTCCAGCCCGTCGATCCGCTCAACCTCTGGACCAGCGCGCCGTTTCAACCGGAAATCCGCGAAGGGAAAATCTGGGCCCGCGGAGCCGCCGACAACAAAGGCCAGATGATGGCGCATGTGTTAGGCGTCGAAAAAACCCTGCGTGAAAACAACGAACTGCCCGTGAACCTCATCTTCCTGTTTGAAGGCGAGGAAGAAATCGGCAGCCCCAGCCTCGCTTCGTTCCTGATCCATAACTGCGATGACCTCCGCTGCGATGTCATCGCCATTTCAGACACCGGCATGGTCGCGCCCGGCGTGCCCACGCTCGGCTACGGCCTGCGCGGCATCGCCTGCTGCGATGTCATCCTGCGCGGTCCGAAAAGCGACCTCCACTCCGGTCTCTTCGGCGGCTGCGTCGCAAATCCAGCCGCCGCCATTGCCCGTCTCGTCAACAGCCTGCACACGCTGGATGGTCGCGTCGCCATCGATGGATTCTACGATCAAGTCCGCCCGTTAGAAGATTGGGAGCGCCGCATGTGGTCGCACGTCCCCGGCGTGAGCGATGCGGATTTCCTCAGTGTCACCGGTTCGCCCGGCCTCTTTGGTGAGCCGGGCTACACCTCCGCCGAGCGCACTTGGGCCAGACCCACTGCAGAGGTCAATGGCATCGGCGGCGGCTATCAGGGCGAGGGTTCCAAGACCGTTCTTCCTGCCCAGGCATTCGTGAAACTTTCCTTCCGTCTCGTGCCGGACCAGAACCCGAAAGACATCATCGAAAAGGTCAAAAACCATCTCGAATGGCATTGTCCGCCCGGCGTAGAAGTCGAAGTCATCACCGGCCACGACGGCAAACCCTACATCACCGATCCCAACTCGAAATACGGCCTCGCCGCCCAAGCCGCACTGCGCAGCGCCTTCGATGCGGAACCCGTCCTCATCCGTGAGGGCGGCAGCATTCCCATCGTGCAAACCTTCCGCGACATCCTCGGTGCCGACACACTTCTGCTAGGTCTCGCGCTCTCAGACGCCAAGATCCACGCCCCTAACGAAAACTTCCCCGTCGAGAACTTCGAAGCCGGCATCCGCCTCAATCAGGCGCTGCTTCAGGAGCTTGCGAAATGAAATCATCGAACCACGGATGGACACGGATCAACACGGATTGGAAATAATGGCGGTGTTTTGATGGAGTATTTTCCTCCTTGGCATCATCCAGCCAAACATCCATCCGCGTTTATCAGCGTCCATCCGTGGTTCTCTTCTAATCTTCAATCATGTCCGAATCCTCACCCAAGCACGACTTCATCCGCGACATCATCGCCGCTGACCTCGCCTCCGGCAAACACTCCACCACCATCACCCGCTTCCCTCCCGAGCCTAACGGCTACCTGCACATCGGCCATGCCAAGTCGATCTGCCTCAACTTCGGAATCGCTCAGGAAAACTCGGCCATCGGCGCGAAATGCCACCTTCGTTTCGACGACACCAACCCGGAAAAAGAAGAGTCCGAATACGTCGAGAGCATCAAGGAAGACGTGAAGTGGCTCGGCTTCGACTGGGGCGCAGACCTCTATTTCGCAAGCGACTACTTCCAATTCTTCCACGACAGCGCCGTGCATCTCATCCAGCAAGGCAAAGCCTACGTCGAAGACGACAGCGCCGAGGAAATGCGTGCCAAACGCGGCAATCTCATCACCCCCGGCACCCGCTCCGTATGCAGCGAACGCAGCGTTGAGGAAAACCTCGCCTTGTTTGAAAAAATGCGAGCCGGAGCGTTCAAGGAAGGCGAATGCGTGCTGCGCGCCCGCATCGACATGACGTCCTCTAACATGAATCTGCGCGATCCCGTGCTCTACCGCATCATGCATGCCGAGCACCACAACACTGGCAAAGCTTGGTGCATCTACCCGATGTATGACTTCGCACACCCGCTCGAAGACGCGCTGGAAAACATCACTCATTCGCTCTGCACGCTGGAGTTTGAAAACCACCGCCCGCTTTACGATTGGTTCATCGAAAACTGCCCCGTGCCATCCAAGCCGCGCCAGATCGAATTCGCCCGGCTCAATCTCACCTACACCGTGATGAGCAAACGCAAGCTGCTCCAACTCGTGCAGGAAGGCCACGTCTCCGGCTGGAACGATCCGCGCCTGCCCACCATCTCCGGCCTACGCCGCCGCGGCTATCCCGCGCCCGCCATCCGGGATTTCTGCAAACGCATTGGCCTCACCAAGTTCAACGGCACCACCGATGTCGCGCTGTTAGAATTCGAGGTCCGTGATTTCCTCAATCGCGAAGCCCCGCGCCGCATGGCCGTGCTCGATCCTGTTAGAGTCGTGCTCGGGAACTGGTCTGCGGATTCGCTCACCCACGCCGATGTCCCGAATCATCCGCAGAACCCGGAGATGGGCATGCGTCAAATCCCTATCAGCGGCGAGGTCTTCATCGAGCGCGAGGATTTCATGGAAGACCCGCCGAAGAAGTTCTATCGACTCGGTCCCGGCCGTCATGTGCGCCTCAAAGGCGGCCACATCATCCTCTGCACATCGTTTGAAAAAGACGCCGCTGGAAACGTCACCCTCATCCACGCCGAGATCCTGCCCGGCACCGTAGGCATGGACGCGCCGGAAGGAGTCGAGTGCCGCGCTGCCATCCATTGGGTGGACGCCGCCACCGGAGTCGATGCCGAAGTCCGTCTTTATGACCGCCTCTTCACTGTCGAAGACCCGGACGGCGCGGAAGGCGGCTTCACCAGCGTGCTCAACTCGGAATCGCTCACAAGCATCACCGCCAAGCTGGAACCCGCGCTTGCCACGGTGGCAGGAGAGTTTTCCTGCCAATTCGAGCGCGTTGGTTACTTCGTCTCCGACAGCATCGAGCACCAGCCCGGCGAGAAACCCGTTTTCAATCGCACCGTCCCCCTCAAGGATTCTTGGGGAAAACAAGCGGGGAGATGAGGTCTTGATGGGGAGTATACGCGCCTCGCGTGTGCTCCCCAAGATTTCGCGCCGCATCCGCCAAACTAGATTTTACAAGAACTAGGCAGCGCCCGACACGCCGACTGAAGCACAATGCCCGTAAGCTCCGGGCAGAATGCACGGGCCACTGTGGCGCGGGAATTCTGCCAGCCACCTCCTCACTTTGGCAGCGGTTCGCTGCGGAAGCGGTCTTGCTGTTGGCGGAGCTGCATGTCATCGGGCGCGAAGTTGATCGCGCGTTGGGACCACTCGATGGCCTTGTCGCGCTTGCCTTTTGCGAATTGCAGCTCGGCCATGGTATCGAGATAGGCGGGTTGGTTGGGATTCAAGGCGAGAGCTTTCCGCAGATGCACTTCCGCTTCATCGAGCCTGCGCAGCGCGCGTGTGGCAAACCATGCGGCGGTGTTGCGGGTGTTGTCGGATTCCGGATGGAGTTGAATGCTTGCCTGCATCTTCTGCCAGGAATCGTTGAACCACTCGTCGTGTTCCTTGATGAGTCCGACCTTGCGGAGAGCAGGAAAAAAGAAGTCCGCGAGTGATCCGTCACTGGCGAAGGTGCGGTGGCATTTTGCAAGGATGGCGAGTGCGGCGGGGCGGTCTTCCTTGAGGATGGAGAGCGCGCGGGCCATGTCCGCTTGGAGGCGCTGGCGCATGTAGAGCAGCGGCGAGGATGTGTTCCGTGCGAATAAGGCGTAGCTGTGCGCGACGATTTCGGAGGTGGCGGCGGTTTCCTTCCAGCGGCCTTCTTCAAGCAGGGCGTCCGAGTGGTGCTTGAGCGCGACTGCGTATCCGTCCGAGTCAGGATCGGTTTCAATGGCGGCGCGGGCATACCATTTGCGGGCGCGCTTGGTATCGCGACCAAATGCATAACCATTGCCGATCTGCATGGCGATGGCGGCGTTTCCTAGCGCCATGCTGTCCAATAACTGATCCTGAATGTGCGCTTCCTGTTCGTTACCGGCGAGGCGCAGGCAGGCGGCGGCGTAGGCGTGGGTGTAGAGTTCGTCGGAAGGTTCCTCTTGGGTTTCGTTGATGTTCTTGAGGTGCTCCATCATCACGTCAGCAGCTTCTTTCCAACGATCCGCCGCAGAGAGTTGAACGATGCGTGCGCCCCAGAACACCTCATTGCGCTCGTCATCGGAGAGCAGTTCCCAGGCGCGCAGGCTGGTCGCCACGTCTTGTGCATGATTGCCGAGTATCGAGATGCGGCCTGCAAAGGTTTCCTTTTCACCAGCGGGCGCGGCGTCCACCGCCTTCCATGCGAGTGTGAGCCACTTCTCACGCAGTTTTTTCGGGTCACAGCCGATGTCAAATAAGGTGAGCAGTGCCTCGAAGCGCTGGATGCGGCTGGCCTTGGGATCGAGTTCCGCGAGCCAGTCCCACCAGGCCATGCTCAGATCGTCTTCGCCAAATGCGGCGGCGATGAGATCTTCCCAGCGTTTTTCATCTTCGCCGGCCCATGCGAAGCCGATGCGGCTGGCAAGCCGGGGCGCTCCTGTCAGCGTGCCGGAGCCTCCGAACAACTCACCGAGGAAGTTGAGGAACGGATCATCATCCTTCCCAGCGAGCGCAGTGACAGGCTCGGCAAAAGCCTCGTATGCCGCCTCATGCAAACCACGGCGCTCCAGAAAATTCGCGAGCGTCACCAGTTCCTCGCTGTGAGTGGATGCCTCGTGCTGGTCCTCGATCTCGAGTCGGGTGATATTCTCGGTGCGCTTGAGAACCCAGGTTTTGTAGTCCGGCTTTTCCGGATCCAGCTTCAGCGCCTTGTGGGCATCGGCGATGCGCTCCAAAGAATCGAAATGCAGGAAGGCCTTGAGCGGATTGGTTTTCATGAACGCCTGCTCGGCGGCCTCCACATCGCCCAGCATAAACATGGCGCTCATCGCCGCGGTACGTTCCGAAGTATCAGGCGCTCCCAGCGCGTGAATCAGCGGCTGGCTGTCCACAGCGCGGATCTTCTCACCGAGCCAGCGCCGGGTGGCGATTTTGGCGTAGGCCTTTGACAGTGGATCGTCCTCCCCGGCTTGCTCGCACAAGATCATGAGCATGGGCATGGGATCGCCCATCAGCACGGACATCGAGGCGGCGATGCGCGATTCACCGGCAGCGATCGCCGCCTCACGCGCGGCGGGGATGTTTCCGGCGGCGCGATGCAGGGCCAGCAGCCAAGCGGGTTTTTTTGCCTTGAGGTTATTCGCGCGTTCCAGTTCCGCATCGAGCGTGCCTTGGCTGCGGTGGAATGCCGCCAGCGCCATCAGCCCCTCCGCATCCGCAGGAGCCATTTCGAGAAACTCGCGCGCACCCTTGGCATCGCCCTGGGATAACAGCTCGCGCGCGGCCCGGATCGAGATTCCATCGACGGCGGACTTGAGATCCTGGCGCGCCTTGGTGCTGGTTTCCGCAGCATAGAGCTTGAGCATCTGGCGCCATGCGCGCTTGCCTTTCATCTTACCGAGCAGGCCGGCTTTTTCAGAGAGAGAGGCTTTCTGATAGCGCTCCACCAGCGCGATCACCGAGGGATCAGTATCGGGCGTGATGTGGAACTGGACCATTCGCAGCACCTGGCGCGCGCGGAACGCCTGCTCAGGATCGGGCGATGCGGCCGCCTCCTTCAGCGCGGGCAAGGCCACCTCACCCAGCGCCCAAATTTCCTTCGTCGCCCTCTCGCGCACCTGATAGTTTTCGTCCGTGAGTTCACGCAGGAGGGTGGCGGATTCCTTCGCGGGTGCCGGGGGCGCGGGCTGGTCCTTCGTATCCGGTGCGGCGGCCGAGAGCCGGGCCACGGCGGCCAGGCCCGTGAGAATCAGTGCCGGAGAAAATTTCATTTGCCCGTGAACGTCGTGGATTCTCCTGATTATTCAATCCGGTTTTCAGGCCGCGAAACTCTCGCCGCAGGAGCAGGTAACAGCCGCGTTGGGATTGCTCACCTTGAAGCCGCCCTGCTGCAGATCATCGGAGAAATCCAGCTCGCTGCCGCTGACGAAGAGTGCGCTTTTCGGATCGATCACCACGTTCACGCCATTGCTCGGCACTAGGATGTCGCGGTCGCGCGGGCCATCGACGAGATCCATCTTGTATTGCAGCCCGGAACAACCGCCGCCCACCACCGCGATGCGCAGCGCACCGTCCGGCCTGCCCTGCCGGTCCAGCAGCCCGCGCAAGTGCGACGAAGCGCCATCCAACACCTTGACCAGCTTCTCATTGCCGATCTTGAAATTCACCGCCGTTTGCATCGCGGCAAGCTGCATCCCGCGCCCCGGCGCGTCAACCACTGCCCGCCGCGCCAAAAAAAACGGGCCGCCCGAGATCAGGCGGCCCGTTTTTCAAATCCGTTCCCTTTTGGGAAATTACGCTCAAGCCTCGGCAGATGGCTCCACAGCGGCCTCGGCCACAGCGGCCTCGGCCACAGCGGTTTCGGCTACAGCGGTTTCGGCTACAGCGGTTTCGGCTACAGCGGTTTCGGCTACAGCGGTTTCGGCTACAGCGGTTTCGGCCACAGCGGTTTCGGCTACAGCGGTGTCTTCAACCGCAGCCTCCACTTTTTTCGCAGCCTTCTTGGCCGGAGCCTTCTTGGCTGCTTTCTTGGCCGGAGCCTTTTTGGCGGTGGTGGCTTCCTTCTTGACGGCTGGCTTCTTAACGAGGCCGCCGAGTTTCGCCTGTTCCTTCTTGCGCTTCAGATAGTCGGCGCGACGGCGGCGTTTGATGATCTTTTTCGATTGTTGACCCATGGTTGGTGCCCATTGGCTAGGGACTCGCGCCGCCGGGATCAAGGGAAAACCTCGCACGGGAGGAAATGGCGCAGGAATCCCCGGCTTTCCTGCCCTTCTAGCAGCCTGCGGCGGATTAGACGGATCAAGAATGGATGGCCCTACAGTTTGAATTCTAAGCCCGCTCTGGAAACTCCTGCTTCCACCGAATCAGCGCGGTGCGGATTTCCTCCGCCTCACGCGTGGGACTCAGTTCCCAGACGAGCGGACAGTTTCCGGGGAAAAAGCGCAGCAGTTCCGCATAGTCCAGCGTGCCACCGAAGGGCACGCGGTGATCCCGCGCGGGCCACTCGACGTCATGCACATGCCCGCCGATCAAATGTGGCGCGATGCGTTCCAGCCACTCCACATGATCCAGCAGACCGAGGTTGTGCTTGAGTTGGACGTGGCCGAAGTCATGCCAGTAGCCGACCCATGGATTGTCAGCGAAGTGCTCCTGCAAGCGGCCCATTTCTCGCTCCGTCGGCATGTCCTCGAAGCGTGAACGCGATTCGACGGCGAGTTTCACGCCGAAGTCCGCGGCATAAGCGGCGATTTTTTCCAGCGCCTCGATCGCGCGCTGATAATAGAGCGGGGCGATCTTCTCGCGCTTCCGCACGAAGGCCATCTTCGCCTTGATGAAATCCGGATCATGCCCGCCACCGGCAGCCACCTCGGCCGTGAGCGGCTTGGTGAACTTCTTCGGACTCAGCGGCACCGAACCCATGTGCAGCACCAAGTAGCGCGCGCCGAATTCCGCCGCCAGATCCAGCGTGCGCAGCGTCATGTCCATCGCCCGTTGGCGGTCGAAAGGGCGGTGCGAGGTGAATTCATAGGCGTCCGGCGCGTCGATCATCACCTCGACGGGTGAGGGGAAGTAGTTGTGGACGCCGGAGCAAGTGAAAAGCCCGCGCTGGAACGCCTGGCGGATGCCCGGCAGCTTGGCGATGGTCATCCCGTGCGAAAGCTCGATGTGTTGGAACCCGAGTTCCACGATTTCCTCGATCATCTTCTCGCCGTCCGTGTGGCGGCTGTTGTTCCAGCAGGTGGAGAATGCAAGCACGGTGCGAAATGTGCATCGGGGATTGGAAAATGACGATTGGAAATTAACTCCGCGCCTCAAGGCGATCAAGTTAGGGGGAGAATGAAGAAATGTAGTCCAGGGCTTCAGTCCGTTCTTCAAACACGCAAGAACGGACTAAAGTCCTGAACTACATTGGCATTCTCACGAATGCGCCTACGTACGACGTAAGCGCACTGGTGACAGTGCGAAAAGCAAACGCATCGCGATAGAAATGCCGGGAAGGCAAGCGACTGGTAGGGCGCAGATTGAGACATTCACGAGTGAATGCTTGTTGGGCAGTGATGGCCTGCCCGATGTGAATCCGTGTAATGAACCCATTCACGGAAAGCCGCATGCAAGGTGGTGTGGAACCGGGGAGTAACTACTCCCGGGGCCCCGATTAGCCCTTGGTTTGATGGTTGCTGATAGTAGCGAACTGAAGTGTAACCGATGGTCTGGTCAGGGAAATAATGCTGAGGACTGCTGCCAAACCCGTGAGGACCACGGGAATCGGGAAGAAGTAGAGTGTGCTGATAATAGCGAATCCAGCCAAAGCGAGCGCCGTGAACTGAGTGATTCTATCTGAAACTGGACTCCTCGGCGCCGAAGCTAGAACCAGTAGTAAGTGGCCGCAGAATAGCAGGAAGAGGCTCGTACAAAGATTGTTGCCATCAAGTATCTGCATGTAGCTCCTAGCCGAACCAACTGGCATAGGAACCATCGTCTGCTGCATGACAGCGACAGTATCTCGCATGGCGACTTGCTCCTGCGGAATTGCCATAAACGTCCCGATGGTGTGCCCGAGGCAGGTAAGGATGCAAAGTGCTGCTGCGATGCGAAGCAGAAGTGTTCGACTCATTCGTAAGACTAGTGGGTAATTGATTTGGGAGAACGTCGATGTGGAGGCACCGCCGCCATTGAAAAGCGATTGTGCCGAAACTGAAAAGCTTATGGGCGGTTGTCCTCTCACGCCTTGTTGTGCTTCTTCATTTGTAGTTGAGGTGACTCCTGACTGGCATCACATACCCGTCGATGAAAAGGGGCGTCCCATCCGCAATGCTCAATAAATGATCACCATCGCTCTGCGGCAACAATCCATGAAAACGCTCAAGAAATCCCGTGATCTCACCCTCAAACACTTCGATCATCACCTCGCAATGTGCTCTCGCGTCGCCGTATGCCTCGAACGATGGACGAGCTTCCAAAGTGGAGAACTGACGCTTGCTGCCAGAAATAGAGAAAACAACATCATTCATCGGGCGGCCAGCTGTCTCACTTACCTTCGGATCAATATGAGACATGACGCCATCACGGAAATGCTCAAGCCAACTATGAATACCCTTCGCGCCATCCGGCACAAGTTCACGCGGCAGCCTTCCAGCGCTCCCGTTGCTCTTGAACGGCCTAGCGTAAAAAGCATGGACGGCCAACGAGAGAGGCTGAAACAATGGATCGGCATTCGTCGTGCAATGTTGCGCGATCAGGTCGCAGGACTTGATGGCCTTCTCCATGGAGGTGATGCCATAGTAAAGCAGCCACCATCGCTTGCGTTCGTCTATCGTGGGTTCTTCCATTTTCTGCACAACAGTGTATTAGTTCAGCGGTCGGAGGTTAGCAAACGGGTTAGCTCCGGCAAGGATGAAGAAGGTGGTTTTTAGAAGGCTGAGAATCAGCGGATTGAGGCTGAAGGCCGGATGGCTTGGATTCTCGGATGGGAATGAAGTCGGGGTAGGCGTGGC
>JANMLQ010000019.1:0-14333 GCA_031372635.1 Akkermansiaceae bacterium
CATCGCAATTTCGTAAGCGCGTTTGATTCCTGCGCCGCCGTTGGTGGAGCCACCGGCTTCGAGTTTCGCGAGTTTTTGAAGCACGGTGGCGCGACCTTCCGCATCGAGGCGGGTGGATGGCAGCGCGACGCCTTCGCTGCCGGCATAGACGACGATGGCCACGCGATCACGCTCATCGAGTTGGTTGACCAGTGTGGCCATCGACTGCTTGAGCAACGGCAGCCGGTCCGGGCTTTGCATGGAGCCTGAAACATCGATGAGGAAGACGAGGTTGGAAGCGGGGCGTTTGGCGGCGTCGATCTCACGGCCCTTGATGGCGATGCGGACCAACTGGTGCTCCGGCGCCCACGGACAAACCGCCAACGCTGCTCCGACGGAAAAGGCCGCGTCGCCCTTCGGCGGAGCGTAGCGATAGCTGAAAGCATTGATGCACTCCTCGATGCGCACGGCATCGCGCGGGATCTCGCGGCCCTCGCGGATCATGCGGCGCACGTTGCCGTAGGAAGCGGTATCGACGTCGATGGAAAACGTGGACAGCGGATCGCTGGCGGATGTTTTCCATGGCTGATCAATGTAGGAGCCGTAGCGATCACCGGTGGTGTGTTCTGAGCTGGTTTCTCCTGGGAAAGAAAAGCTGTCAGTGCCAACGGAACGCGATGTGGCAGGACGCGCCGCAACACTCTCACGAGAAAGCTTACCGAAAAGTTTTCCTGAACCACCGCCTCCAGCACCTCCGCCGAGAGCCGCGCCCGAACCTCTGCCGTATCCTGCGCCTGCTTTGGCTTTTGTTTTATCGGCTTGCGCGCTGTCTGCCCGTGCTGACAATCCATAACCTCCTGCTCCTTGGTCGGTAGCACGCAACTCCTTGAGTGGCTCCGATTGAGGCAAATCCTGAACGGGAGACGGGATCGGGCAAATCGTTGGCCCTCTCTCCATCTTGGATAAATCGGCGAGACGCTTGTTGGCTTGTGCTTCCCTCTTCATCGCTATCGGCGAAATTTCCTTCTCTGGATGAGTCATGGTCCGAGCCTGCGGTTCGTTCATTGAGAGCGAATCCGTGACGGATTGACTGCGAGTGTTCGTCTGCCACCAGACCACACTACCCGCAGCCAACATCACTGCCGCAGCGATGGCGATGCGCGCGGGTAATCTGCCCGCCGGTCGTTTGGTTAGAACGGAAGTTCCGGCATCCACGGCGGCTTCAATTTGCTGGAGAAAGGCATCGTCCGGTCCTTGGTTCTGTTCGTGGAGCAGTTCGTCGAGCAGGCGGTCTTCGGGAGTTTGGGGAAAATTCGGTTTCATGGTTGGGAAGTGGTTTGGGGTTTCAGTTATGGGCTTCGAGACACTCACGCAGCGCGGCACGGGCGCGTTCGAGTCGTTTCCGGAATGTGGCGGATGCGATGCCGAGCAGTGCTGCTGCGCCGGTGCCATCGCGGTTTTCATCGTAGTAGGCGTTGACCGCCTCGGAGAGGGTTTCGGGTAGTTTCGAGCGGCAATCAGCGAGGCGTTCTAACAAACCCGCCTCGCCAGCATCGGCACTCCAGGTGCGCACGGCTTCTTCGAGTTGCGCGAGTTCCGGCTCTGCCAGCGGGACTTCGCGGCGGTGCTTGCGGCAGTCCTCACGCCACTTGTTTCGGACGATGCCCCGCAGCCATGAGCCGAAGTCGCGGGTGACATCGAAGCGCCCGATCGTTTGCCACGCGGCGACGAAGGCATCCTGCACCAGCTCACGCGCCCGCTCGGGATGCCCGGCGAGGACACGGGCGTAAGCGAGCAGCGGACGATGGTGATCGCGGATCAGATCGGAAAAACGGGAGCGGTCCATGTCAGGTGGTGGATAGTCGATGGCGAGAGTTTTCATGGTCTTGCACTAACCATTGATCGCAAGGTGGCGTTTTGTGACATCGGCTGGAAACTTTTTTCAGAAATGTGCGGCGCTCATTCCGGGCTTTCTCCGGAGCCGCTCCGGGGTTGACTCGCACACTTCGCAAGCTAACCTGCTTGCGTATGCCACTGATGAGTATTCCAGCCCATTATGACGGGGTGAGAGTGTGCCTCGACGAGGAAGTTTCACTGCGCCCGAACGCCCGGCTGATCGTGACGGTTTTGGAGGATGCGGACGCGGAACGTGAGGATTTCCTGCGTTTGTCGGCCAACAGGCTTGCGGCTGCGTATGCAGATGATGAAGTTGAATACAGCGTGTCAGACCTTAGGAAATGAATCCGGGAGAGATCGGCTTGGCGGAAGTGCAGCAGGCTGATGGCAGGCTCAAAGCCAGGCCTGTCGTGGTATTGAGTGTGATGCCACCATTCTCCGACTGTCTGGTATGCGCCCTAAGCTCGAAGCTTCACCATGAATGCGCCGGTTTCGATGAAGTGGTAGCTACTGATGATGATGATTTTCCAACAAGCGGACTGAGGGTTGCTTCGCTCATCCGGCTGGGCATGGTGGCGACGCTTCCGGCATCGGCGATCTTGGGGCGGCTGGGAGCGATTTCCGAGAATCGACTCAAGCGGCTGAAGGGCCGACTCGCACGCCATATTGAGGCAGGATAACACGCCTCCGGCACCAGCGGGCGATGGCGAGAGTTTTCATGGTCTTGCACTAACCATTGATCGCAAGGTGGCGTTTTGTGACATCGGCAGGAAACTTTTTTCAGAAAGGCGCGGCGCGCATTCCGGGCTTTCTCCGGCGCGTGGATGAGCTATGGATTTCCACAGTGAAACTTTTATCCGCGCTGCTTGCTATGACTGTCTCCGCATCTGCGGCACCGGGCGATCCCGGCGAGACGGCGTTGAGGTTCCTGGAAAAGGTGCGCGCGAAGAACCTGAATCTGGAACCCGGCGCGGATACCGCGCTCTCGCCGCAGACTAGCGAGAACAAGCGCCGGGAAATCGCCCGCCAACACGAACGCATGGCGCGTGATCTCGGCAGCGATCCGCTGGAGCTTGGAAGCGTGAAACAGGATGACGATCTCGCGGCGGTGCTGGTGCGGAAGATCGGCGGCTTTGATCAGAGCCGGCTTCAGGTTTTCCCAGTGGCTTTGGTGAAACGCGGCGCGGAGTGGATCGCCGCGCCGTTGCCCGCATCGTTTGAAAACACCGGCGCACGCCACGCCGCCTCGCTGCGCACTCGACTGGAAGCGCTGGAAGAATGGATGCTGCGCGAGCGCGTGCTCGATCTGGAGAAACTCCGCCTGCAAACCGAAGCGGTGATGCGCAGCAAAATCGAGGAAGTTCTTCCAGCCGCCACTCTGCGCGGCCTTGATGCGACACAAGCCGTCGCGCGTTTTCTCGATGCCTGTGAAAACCGCAAGCTGCTAGAAACACTCGGCCTGTTAGGCGGACTCTCCGCAGATCTTCCGAATGACTGGGCGCAGCGTGTGAGATTCGCCGAGGAGGCACTCAAGGGAAATGCTGGCAGCTCGCGCACATGGCGTCTGCTCGCGGCCCCGGAGGTGCTGCGCGTCCCCGTCTATCAGGAAGAAGATGGTGATACCGCGCTGCTTTCCATCGCCTGCCTCGATCCCCAAGAAATCCTGGACCGCCCGAAGCTGCCGAAAGCCGAAATCCTCCATCTCAACCTCTCGAAAACCACCGATGGCATGTGGTGCATCAATCCGCCGCGCGATGAGCCGGACCCAGACGACGAGGACGACGAAGAAGACCCGGATTCGGATTTGTTAGAAATGTTTCCCGCCAAGCTCGCAGTGAAATTCCCCGCCGCACCGGCCGCCACTGCGGCGCTTGCGAAGGACGCGCTGCTCGCCGCGCTTGCCAGTCCCCTGCCCTCTTCGTGGGTGCCGCTCGCGCACACTCATGGCGACCCTTCGGAAATCATCCACGCTCACAGCATCGCCGCGCAGACCTGGTGGGAGCTGCGCAATCCCACATCCAATGGCCGCGCCATCCCCCTCGCCTTCCGTGAGGAAAAAGACAGCGCCGTAGCCGCCTGCCAGTTCTTCGATGTGCGGAACACGGACCGCTTGAACCTTAGACTCCTGTTTTTCAGCAAGACTCCCATGGGCTGGCTGTGGGAACCCTCACCATCCGAAGAAACCCGCACGATCCATCAGGAATGGATCAGCACACAGGGCAACACCCAGCCGAAAACATGGCGGGACGCGCTGCTGGCCGATTGCCCGAAACTCGACGCCATCCCATCTAACGGAGCACCCACCGAAGAGGAAGCGCGCGCACTCATCAGCTCATGGCTGCAAGCGATGCAAGCGGGCGATCTCGCGTCCGCCCTGCGCCTCACCACGCGTCTCGGCTCGGAGGATAGCGGCACCAGCTTGCTGCGTAATCTCGGATACGAAATCAACGGAGCACGCAGGAACACACAGCCCGCCACCGTCGGGAAAATTTTCCGCAGCAACACCTGGGCCGCTGTCGGCACCCGCACGATGATAGATGGCAAGCAGGTGTTTCCCCTCTACCCAATCGTTAGAACCCCCGCCGGCCCCCGCATCTTGCTGGAGGTCAACCTGATCGTCACAGGCACCCACAGCCGGGATTTCATCAACAAATCCATCATCAACAGCCTGCGGAAAATTGATCGCCCAGCCGCCGAGGATTTGGCGGAGCTATTCGCCAAGCACCAGTCCGCCAATCCTGCGGTCGCCAAGCCCTGAGCTGGATGCCATCGCAGCACTTGGCCGGATTTGCTCCCTCCCCCGGGCTTAATATTTGATTTTTAAGGCGTTGTGGCCGGATTTGGGGGCTGATTTTTTGAAAACTTCGTTGCTAGTTTTAAGATTTCAGCGTTTCTTGATTGCCGTCAACCAGCCCAATGAAAACTTCACTTAACAACCAACACAAACCCCGCGCCGGACGTTTTCGTCCCAATCGCCGGCACGGGGCATCCGGCATGACGCTGCTGGAATTAACCGTAGTCATCCTCGTCCTCATGACGCTGATTACCGTGCTCTTCTTCGGTGCCCAGGCATGGAAACGCGGCTCGGATCGTGCGCTTTGCATCATCCACATCCACAACGTGCAAAAAGGCATGCGCAGCTACTCGAATCTCTACGGCTTCTCGCCCAGTTCGAACGCACCGAACCTCCAATCCCAGATCATCGGTCTCGGGCGCTTCATTGAAACCACTCCGACCTGCCCGGGAGGCGGCACCTATACCTTCGGCCAGACCTACGGCGTGGACACCGTGCCACCGATGGGCACGCTCTACATGGAATGCTCGCTTTCCAGCAGCTTCCAGCATCTGCCGAATGTGACCCCGGACTGGTGATGACATAACCTGCGTCCGCACGCGATCACGTTAGTGCATTGCGTCCGTTTCCGTGCCAATCTTTGCACATCAACTTTCCCTGCCCCTTCCGCGGTTTCTGAGGCCCGGATTCATGGGGCACCCCCCAGTAAGATAGTGTGTGCTGCCCCGATCGCCCCCCCGCGTGTGATCGGGGCAGAACTGGGAAAACCCCCACTCACTTCCGCCAGATCGCGCGGATCTCCTCGGCATCCAGGGTTTTCCATGTCCCTTCAGCGATGCCGTTCCCGGAAAACCCGCCGATCTCCCTGCGGATCAAGCGCAGCGTGGGATGGCCGACTGCCGCCGTCATCCGCCGCACCTGGCGGTTCTTTCCTTCTGTTAGACGCAACTCCAGCCATGAAGTCGGGATCGCCATGCGAAAACGCACCGGCGGATCGCGCGGCGGAACTTCGGGCGAGGGATCAAGCAGCTTCGCGCCACAGGGCCGCGTCCGGTAATCCTGAATTTCCAAAGCGCCGCGCATCAGCCTCGTGACGGCCTCATCGCTCGGAACTCCCTCGACCTGCGCCCAATAGGTGCGCGGGTGAGCCGTCTTCGGATCTAACAGCCGGTGATTGAATCCGGCCTCGTCTGTGAGTAGCAGCAGCCCTTCCGAGTCCAGATCCAGCCGCCCCACCGGATAGACGCCAGGCGGAAAACCGAAGTCCGCAAGCGTGCGCTGACCCGGTTGGTCCTGAGTGAACTGGCAGAGCACGCCGAATGGCTTGTGAAAGGCGATGACCATGGCCGCTTGCGGATTACTTAGAATGAGATGTTGAACCGCAATCTTCAAATTCAACCGAAAGTCCGCATTTGGACACCACGGATTACACGGATTTACTGATTATGAATGAGTTATGAGAAGACCAAGTTTCACCTATTAAGTGAAGGCGAGTGGGTTTTCAATTTTCGATTCTTTCCGTAAAATCCGTTCAAATCCGTTAATCCGTGGTTAAAAGAGCCTCAAAACACCAGACTAACTGCGGATTCTAGGTTCAAAGACTAGCTCCAGGCCTGTGACTCCGGTCCCGTGGCGGGGACAACCTGTCCCCGAGATCCCCCCTCATCCGTCCAAACCATCCGGCCTGGAATCAAGTCATGGGGCAGACCTCGCGTAAGCCCCCCCACCGGCAGCGGATTTCGGCTGGCATGTCCCGACTCCTTCCGCTACTCGCCTGTTAGCTGGCTTCCCGACATGCCCTCTAAACCACGCAAACCCCGCCTGCCCGCCTTGGAGGAGCCACGCCTATCCCGTGGTCGCTCCCGCGACGGTGCGATTTTTCCCGTGGCACCACCTGTCTCGGAGTTGCCCGAGAGCTATGCCACCACGCTTCAGGAAATAAAGAGCTGCCTGCGCAACGCTCGCGTCCGCGCCATCCTCGCCGCCAATCCCATCGTAATCGAAGCGTATTGGCACACCGGGAAAATCATCCTCGCCCGCCAGCAGGAAGCCGCCTGGGGTGCCAAAGTCATCGACCGCCTCGCCGCCGACCTCCAGGAAGCCTTCCCGGACATGGGCGGACTCACCCGGCGCAACTTGTTTTCCATGAGGGCATTTGCCGAGTCCTTCCCGGACGGTCCAATTGTGAAACAACCTGTTTCACAATTGCCTTGGGGCCAGATCATCCGGCTCATCCAGATGGTCAAAGACCCCGCCGTTCGCGATTTCTACATCCGCGAGACCCTTACCCACGGCTGGAGCCGCAGCATATTGGAACTTCAAATCCAAAACCAGCTCCACCTCCGTGCGGGCAAGGCACAGAGCAACTTCGCCCTCACCATGCCCCCGGCGGTGTCCGACATGGCCGCGCAACTTTTCAAAGACCCCTATCTCTTCGACTTCCTCGGCACGGCCGATCCCCGCCGCGAGGCCGAGGTGGAGCAGGCCCTCGTCGATCACATTCAGAAATTTCTCATCGAGCTTGGCACCGGCTTCGCCTTCGTCGGGCGGCAGGTCCGGCTTGAAGTCGGCGGTGAGGACTACCCGCTCGATCTCCTCTTCTACCACCTCAAGCTCCGCCGCTATGTCGTCATCGAGCTGAAAGCACGGGCCTTCACTCCCGGCGATGTCGGCCAACTCAATCTCTACCTCTCCGCCGTGGACGACCTCCTGCGCCATCCGGATGACCAACCCACCATCGGTCTCCTGCTTTGCCGGATGAAGAACAAGCTCGTCGCCGAATATGCCCTGCGCGGCCTCGACCAATCCATCGCAGTCGCCGCTTGGCAGACGCAACTCACCGAATCCCTGCCCGAAGAACTGCGCGGCAGCCTGCCCACCATCGAGGAAATCGAGGCTGAATTGGCTGGCGACCTCCCGCCCGCAAAACGAAGCAAAGGAGGCGAATTATGAGATCGCTCATCATTCCGCATTCATCATTCACCCATTTCCCCGCCCTCCCCGGCCAGCTCTTCTACAGCACGCAGATCCTCGTCTGCCTCTGGTTCCTCGCGAAAAACAAAGTGGAAAGCAATTCCAGCCGTGCTGGTTTGTCTGGAGAAAATGAGCTAAGCCTCGCCGCATAGCAAGACACCGACACGCGATTACTTCATGGCCAAATCGACCAAAGACATTCAAATATTAGGCAGCGACAAGGATTTCCTCCGACTCAGCAAAATGCCTGTTTCCGCCTCTGTCAGTGTTCCAGTCCGCATTGTCGACCTGTTTTGTGGCTGTGGTGGCATTACTCTAGGTTGCGCCCTCGCAGCACACGACCTTGGGCGCAGCGTGGAAATTCCGTTGGCGGTGGATTGCGATGCTGCCGCGATTGCCTGTTACAAAGCCAATTTTCCCCAAGCAGACGCTCGGTGCGCCGACATAGCAACATTGTTGGAAAGCGATTGGCAGGCGAAATTGACACGCACAGAACTGGAACTGCGGAAGCGGGTTGGAAGAGTCGACATGCTTGTCGGCGGGCCTCCTTGTCAGGGCCATTCAGATTTGAACAACTTTACGCGTAGGCGCGATCCGAAAAACCAACTCATGCAATACATGGCCCGTGCTGCCGTTGTATTCAAGCCGCAGTCCGTAGTCGTAGAAAACGTTGTGGGATCGCTAAGAGACAGTGCTGGCATAGTTCATTCAGTCGAAGCCATATTTCGAGAAATTGGCTACACAGTAAACGTAGGTATATTGGATTTCGCTGCATTGGGCGTCCCTCAACGTCGAAGGCGCATGATAATGATCGCCACAAAAGGCGTGGAAGTCCGCTTGGAAGAATTGCAAGCCAAGTATTCCATCGCAGAAAGAACAATCGAATGGGCCATCAAAGACATTTCATATCGGTCCCAAGATCTTCTTGTGGACCGCGTTGCAGTCCCTCAGTTGCAAACGAAGAAACGGATTGATTACCTCTTCGATAACCACCTTTACGAGCTTCCCAACGAACAGCGCCCTGCGTGCCATCGGGACAAGTCGCACAGCTATGACACTGTCTATGGTCGCCTACGTTGGGACAGGCTCGCCCAAACAATTACGAGTGGCTTCTACTGCATGTGTATGGGCCGCTATGTTCACCCGGAGCAGCGTCGCACCTTGACAGCCCATGAAGCCGCGAGGCTTCAGTTCTTCCCTGATTTTTTCGATTTCGCTCCAGCACAATCGAGAACCAAATTGGCCGAGATCATCGGGAATGCCGTCCCCCCAAAGGGCGCCTACGCGGTTGCTCGTTCAATAATCCCAACTTTGGAGCCTACAACATGAAGAAGTGTGTTGGGCTATTCGCAGGAATAGGCGGAATGGAACTTGGAATGCACGCTGGTGGATTTCAGCCCGAGTTGCTTTGCGAAATTCTACCTGAGGCACAAGCAGTATTACGTGAACGATTCCCAGGCGTTGATATTCGCCCTGATGTGAAGACGATACGATCCATCCCAAGCGATACGTCACTTCTTTGTGCAGGATTTCCTTGTCAGGACTTGAGTTCTTCGGGGCATAAACGCGGAATAGCTGGCTTGCGCTCCAGTTTGGTTGGTGAGGTGTTTCGCCTTCTACCGAAGAAGAAATGCGACTGGATCCTCTTGGAGAACGTCAGGTTTATGCTTCATCTTGGTGGTGGTGAGGCAATGAAACATATTACTGAGGCATTGGAGGAGCTTGGCTATCGGTGGGCTTACCGAGTGATGAACTCGCAGAACTTTGGCGTACCGCAGAGACGGGAGCGAGTTTACATTCTTGCCTCAAAGAAACTCAACCCAGCCGGGGTCTTGTTCCGCGAACCGGTTGACACACCGCCAGCAATAGACAAACCAACCGATATCTCCGCACCGGTAGGCTTTTATTGGACTGAGGGAACCTATGCAACTGGGCTGGCTGCCGATGCATTGCCGCCATTGAAAGGCGGATCAACGATTGGAATACCCTCCGCGCCCGCGATTCTATTTCCCTCCGGATTGGTTGGGACACCCGACCTTCGGGACGCAGAGAGAATGCAAGGGTTCTCTGAGAATTGGACGAGTGCGGCAGAACAAGTTGTTAAGGCCTCCTTCCGTTGGAAGTTGGTCGGAAATGCGGTCACGGTAAATGTTTGCCAATGGATTGCTGAAGGACTTCTGGAGCCAAGGGAAAAAGGGCCGAAAGTGTTTCATCCGCACAATACAAACAGGTGGCCCGACGCGGCATTCGGAGAAAAGGGGAAAGTCTGGCGTGTCGATGGGGCTTACGGCCCGTTTAGCCGTGCTTCGTTGGCAGCATTCTTAAATTACCCGACAAAACCACTCTCTCACAGGGCGGTCACTGGCTTCATCGGGCGTGCGATGAAAGGAAATCTCAACTACCCAAACGGGTTCATCAGTGCATTGGAGAAATACGCAAACAACTTATGAACGCATCAAATACTGCAGAACTAAAAACGGAACTCACCAGTGCGCTTGACTACATGATGGCCGCTGATGCACGAAACTCGAACAAGCATATTAAAGTGCGAGAATGGTTCTCTGAGGTGTTTCATTCCCACGGCAGAGCTAGTCGAGTCTCAGAAACTAAGCAGGCTTACAATCGCGTGCCTGAGCAGTTCAAACACCGTGATCAGCATGTTATTTTTGTGGTTGACGATGATGGGACGGGCTCTGTTATCGAAGCTCAAGTAAAGGCAAAGCAATACTCCGGTCTGGATTCCTGTTTGGTGCTCAAGAAAACCGCCGACGGATACAGCGCGTCGGTGCTAGTGATGGCCTCGGATTCACCTGTAAACCTTTTCTTCAAAGCTGCTTATCCTGGAGTCCGTGTCGAGCCTCTGGGCCAAGCGGTCTCAACAAGGCGGATCACTTCAGTCGCTGGAACTTTGCACGAAATACATGAGCACTTCTGCGACGATTCGCGAGAGAATGGTCTCCACATAAATATGGATTTAGGGCTGCGATTTGCTTGTGCTCTTCTTTCCAAGCGTTTGGTGATACTAACTGGTCTTGCGGGTTCTGGAAAAACTAAAATTGCACAAGCTTTCGCGCGGTGGCTGTCAGTGCCAGTTGGGTGCTATGAAGTAGTCCCCGTTGGCGCTGACTGGTCGGGCAACGAGAACATCTTGGGCTACCCGAACGGCTTGGACAAGGAAACCTATATTTCCAAAACGGCACTTGATTTGATTATCCACGCTGCAGCGCATGAAGACATTCCTCACTTTCTCATCCTCGACGAGATGAACTTGTCACACGTTGAGCGGTATTTTGCGGATATTCTCTCGGTCATCGAGTCGGAGGAGGAAATCCAGCTTTATGACGGCGCAGCCCGCACTGCTGACGGCAAAGCGATTCCAAACCGTGTAGAACTTCCAAAGAACCTCTTCATCATCGGCACGGTGAATGTGGACGAGACGACCTACATGTTTTCGCCGAAGGTGCTGGATCGGGCGAACGTCATCGAATTCCGCATGGACGCCAGCGAGTTAGCAAAGTTTCTCAGCAATCCGGCAAAGCCTGACCTGTCAAAGCTCGACGGCAAGGGCGCTTCGTTTGGGAATGCGTTCGTGCATGCGGTCAAGAATCCAGCGGCGGTGCCCGCTGATGTGAAGCCGGAATATGATGCTGAAATGCTGCTGCTCTTCAAAACGCTGCAATCCCACGGAGCGGAGTTTGGGTATCGCACGGCCTACGAGACCGCGCGTTTCATCCACTTCTACAAACTGCTCGGTAATCATCCAGACGGCGACACCACTTGGTTCCCCGGCGCATTTGACTGCGTGGTTTTCCAGAAGCTACTTCCAAAGCTGCACGGCTCGCGGGCTAAGCTGGGACCGGTGCTAAAGAAGCTGTGGTTCTTGTGCGTGAATGATGCGGCGGGCCGTGGCGTGGAGCCCCTCAAGGCGGCGGAAGAAGCGGCGCGCTCGACGGACAAGAAAGCCGAGCCATCAGTCGATGTCCCTGATGGTGCGCCTTATCCACTCAGCGCCGAGAAGATTGGTCGGATGTGGCGGCTGTTGATTGAAAACGGATTCGCCTCCTTTGCCGAGGCATGAAGTCATGCGCGTTCTTCCTGATGCCAGAGTTCCGTTTCGCTCCCCTTCCGGGGCAGTGGTGGCGCATGTCAGCCTGATGCCGGTGAAAGATGCGGAGAGCGCATCCACGGCACCGCTGGCAGAGACTGACGAAGAAGACGCCCGTGAACATGGGGAGACGACCGTCCAATTGCGCGAATCAGAGCGGTATGAATATGAGGTGGTGCCCGCCAACGGCGCGGACTTGCGGCTGCGTTGCAGTCTTTCCAGCCGTCGTCGCAATTTTCGACGAGACGGAGTGCCATCTGATGCAGGGTTGATCGAAACTCGGTCCTTCTGCGGCACGCTGCTGCTGGAACTGGTCGAGGGCGAGGTGGACGATACAAAGTCTGCCGTGGCGTCGGCGTTGCTGGACGTGCGTTCGCTCAAGCTGGACTACCGGACGGAATACCGTGGGATGTTGCGGCGGCTGTCGGATGAAATCGCGGGACTGGTGGCGGACGCACGGTCATCGGCCAAGGCCGGGTTCCGCTCATCGTTTGAGGACCGGTCGGATGCGGGCTGGCTGCAAATCCAACTGGAGCTGCTGCGCGAGACGCTGGACAGCACCGATTTCTCCGCCGCGCTGCAGCGCATCCTGAGCTTTCCCCATGAGCGGTTGTCCACAATGAGCGTTCCCGTTTCCACCGACCGGCCGATTCGCTGGACGCCATCGGCGGTGCGGCAACTGGTGACGGGAAATCCACGCCGCGAGGTTCCGGCTACGCATCCGCTGCGGATGCAACTCGGTTTGGAGTCGGTCGCCGAACGGGTAATGGTGCCGCGCAAGTCGCGGGATCTGGACACGCTGGAGAACCGGTTTGTGAAGTACGCGCTGGGCGAGTTCCGGGCTTTCCTCACACATGCACAAGGTGTCTTCGAGTCATCTGCTGGTTGGGGTGCATCGGCGGCGTTATCGCGTCGACTGGCGGCCACGGTGGAGGATTGGCTGGGGCGCAGCTTGTTCCGTGAAGTGGGCGAGATGCGTTTCGCACCGCTGGGCAGTCCGGTGTTGCAGCGCAAGGCGGGCTATCGCGAGGTGCTGCGCTGGTGGCTGCGGTTTCGCACAGCGGCGGAGCTTTCGTGGGAAGGTGGCGAGGAGTTGTTTCATGCGGGGCAGCGCGATGTGGCGAGTCTCTACGAGTATTGGCTGTTCTTCGAGCTGCTGGGCTGGTTCTGCCAGAAGTGCCGGGGTGGAAATCGCCCGGAGGTGGAGGAGTTGATTGAAGGCTTGGAAGAAGGTTCGCCGAATCTGCGGCTGCGGAAGCGCATGGAGCTGGGGCCGTTTGTCGGCACGTTCGCGGGGCAGAGTCGCCGACTGAATGCGCGCTTCGCCTACAACCGGCGCTTTGAAGTGACGCATGACCGGCACGCGGGCGGAAGCTGGACGCGGAGATTGCATCCCGACTATACGCTGACGTTTTGGCCTGAGGATTTGAGCGAGGCGGAGGCGGAGCGGCAGGAGTTGCTGGTGCACGTGCATTTCGACGCGAAGTATCGCGTGGAAGACATCGAGGGATTGTTCGGCGCAGAAGGGGCGGACGACGCCGACGACGAGTTGGAGGGCAACTACAAACGGCAGGATTTGCTGAAGATGCACGCCTACCGGGATGCCATCAAACGCTCGCAGGGTGCGTATGTGCTGTATCCGGGGCGGGCAAATGCAGCGGTGAAGCTGAAAGGCTTCCACGAAATCCTGCCGGGACTGGGCGCATTCGGAGTCGCACCCGATGAGAGCGGAGCCGCGCAGGGCTTGGAGTCGCTGGAGAATTTCTTGGACGAAGTGCTGGCGCATCTGGGCAACAGGACGACAGCGCGAGAGCGTGTGAGCTATCACATCGCCGAAAGCTACACGCTGAGGGAAGAGCCGGTGCTGTATGGTTCGCTGGTGCTGGCGGAGCGGGATGAGATGAGCGACACGACACGGGCGCTGCCGCCATCCGAACATCATGTGGTGGTGGCTTGGTATAACACGCCGGAACAACTGGCATGGACGCTGGAAAAGGGCATCGCGAACGTGCGGTTGGGAGATCGACCGGGAACGTGGCACATCCCGCCAGAGATGGCGTCAGCGCGGCACGTTCTCCTGCGGTCCCACGGCGGCACGGTGGCGGGAGGTTTGTTCCGCCTCAAGAAGCCGGGCTACAAAGTCTATTCCGCGAGCGACCTCTTGGCGAAAGGATACCCCGGTGCGGCTGGTGGTGAGATTTATGCGGTCTTTGAAGTGGAACCGGACGCCGCCTACGTTGGGCGGAAATGGGATGAGGAAGAAGTCACGCAGCAGATCAAGGCGTTCGAATCGCGCAGGACTTACCGCCAAATAAACACGCTGCACCGGCGTTCGCCCGATCCACGCGTGCTGAGTTTGCAGGAGCTTTTGCGGGCGATGCGTTGAAGCACACCGCAGCCAATAGAGGTTCGGCGAATCATCCACCTTTCGCGAGACTCACTCACACCAGCCCGTCCTTGCGCGCCTGTTTCCAGTAGGCGTATTCGGAGCGGTTGAAGTCGATATACTCGGGCGAGAGGTCGCTGGAATACATCGTGTAGTCGGCATCGCCTTGGTTGAGATTGATGGTGATCTCAAACTCTGGC
>JANMLQ010000265.1:0-1718 GCA_031372635.1 Akkermansiaceae bacterium
TGAGAATCTGCTTGAGGACGACCACATTGGCCCGGGCTGGTTTTGTGTTGTTCATAACACCCTACCGAGTGGCAGGGATTTCAACTCAACTCCAGCCCGATTTTCCACCTCAAGCTATGCCGTCCTGTGGGACGGCTGTGAATTCCAATCTCAAGAACTCACTCAAAAAGGACGCGTTTTTCAAACCTCGAATCGCAGATCAAGCCGGAGCAACAGTCACCTCGGAGATTTCCTGTCACCGCCTGATCCGCATGGGAAAAAATGACAAAGGCGATCTACTTTTCACCCCGGAAATCTACGCCACGATTCAACTCAAAAACGCGGCGGGTAAAAAGCTCGCTGGCGGTGATTACATTGGCTCTGGCGTGAGCGCCCTCGTCATTTCCGAATATGCCGCTAGCCAACCAAAAACCAGGCAAGCGTTCACCACGGCAGTCAACAATGCGATCGCTCAATTCATGTCACATCTCGCGATCAAGACGACTGAGTAGCGCCCGGCTCTTCTGGCATTCCTGCTTGCATCGCTTTCATCTAGAGCATTGTTTCCCTCTCGAAGATGGCGGTATCCCTCATGCGACGCGTGGTGAGCCCGGTCCGGCTCGATGGCTTGTCACCCGTGGAGGTGGCCGGACAATTGCGGCATCTCGACGGACTGGTGTTTTTCGACACGGCGGGAAATCCCCCCACCGGCGCGGCACGGTCGTTTTCCGTGATCGCCGCATCTCCGAGCCAAGTGCTGCGGGGAAATATCCACGTTTCCGGCGATCTGGAAATCCTCCGCACCGCCCTCGCTAACAGCCCGAAGTGCGCAGGCGACCATGGTTTCCCTGTGGGCGGACTCTGCGGCTGGGTCGATTACGAGGGCGACTTCGTCTTCGGCGACTACCCGGAAATGCTCGTTTACAGCCACCATGACCAGACGTGGTGGGAAACCGGCCTGCTCTCCGAACAGCTGCGCACCACCACCGGCACTGCGGAAATCGGCGGGTTCGCCCCGCTGACAACCCGCGCGCAATTCATCACCGGAGTCGCCCGCATCAAGCAATGGATCGCCGCCGGGCACATCTATCAGGCAAATCTTTCCCAGCGGTTCACCGCCACCGTCACCGGTGACCTTTTCAACCTCTACGAATCCCTGCGCGACGCATCGCCCGCGCCGATGGCCGCCTACCTCGCTCTCGACGATTACGAAATCCTCAGTTCCTCGCCCGAGACTTTCCTGAAAATTTCTGGCCGTGGCATCGAGACACGCCCGATCAAAGGCACTCGCCCACGTTTCCAAGATCCCGACGAAGACCGCCGCTCCGCCTACGAACTCCAGACCTCCGCCAAGGAAATCGCCGAGCTTGTCATGATTACCGACCTACTCCGCAACGACCTCGGACAAGTCTGCGAATATGGCAGCGTGGAAGTTTCCGAGATGCTTCAGTTAGAGTCACTCGCCCAAGTCCACCACCTCGTCTCCACCGTCACCGGCACACTGTGCATGGGAAACGATGCCATCACCGCGCTCGCCGCCTGTTTCCCCGGTGGAAGCATCACCGGCGCTCCGAAGAAACGCGCCATGGAAATCATCCGCGAACTCGAAGCCACTCCGCGCGGCATCTACTGCGGGGCCATCGGCTGGCTCGGATACAATGGCGAGTCATCATTCAACATCGCCATCCGCACCCTCGTCCGAAATGGAGATAAGCTCACCTATCAAGTCGGTGCCGGCA
>JANMLQ010000280.1:0-1839 GCA_031372635.1 Akkermansiaceae bacterium
CCTCATGGTGGCGTCAGCTCGGGGATGAACTCCGGGACGCGTCCCGGGAAGAGCTTGCGGAACTCCGCGACCCGCAGGTAGAGCAGCGCCGTGCCGTCGGCCTGCCCGCGGATTTGCAGCGACTCGCGGAAGTAGGCGGCGTGGAGCTTGAGCTCCAAGTCCTCGGCCAGCAGTTCGTCGATGAGTAGGAAGGGCGCATCGAGCGACTCGGGCAGTTCGTCGAACTCCGGGAAGGCGATGTGCGTGAAGTCGCCGAGCAACCACGGCAGCGGATGGATGTCGGCCATCACCACATGCCCGACGAGATGGCGCTGCAGCGGATCGCGCGCGACCAGCGCGTCGCCGTGAATTCCCGTGATCAAATCCGGGCACCTGCCGATGTAGGTTTGGTCTTCCTCACTCCATTCAACCCACTTGTGATATTGATCCGCTTTTTTCATGGTTGCACCTTCTCAATCGCTTACTTGATTTGCTTTTCTTGGTAAATCTTCGCATACGCGCCTTCGGCACCATGAGGTAACACCACCGGCATATCGTTCATGGATAAACTTTCGGTGGGATCCTTTGTCTGCTCCCGGAATCTATTTGAAGCCAGCCGCTTGGAGTTCCTCGATCAGTTCCCGAACTTTCCTAGGCACGCAGCAGCTTAGGCAAGCGACTCCTTCGCAGCAACTTTCAATTCCCATGCCACAAAAAACCCCGCCGCAGCCGGAGCTGGGCGGGGTTTGCGTTGGGTTTTGGAGAGTCGGATGGCGAGAGCTTACCAAGTTATTACGTCGTCGCCTATTTTTCCAGTGGCAGTTCCGGCACCGTCTGCGCCATTACTCCATGCAGCGGCTCTTCGCCCGTTTAATTTCTTTGCTGCGGTCGCACCAGCTGGCTGGGCTTCAACTTTCTCATCGTAATTTGTATCCATTGCGAGGTAATAGGAGCCTCCCCATGGGTCAAATAAACCGGTCACTGTGGATCCAGATGCATTATACATTAGACCGTTTTTGTTTCCTTTTCCTTCTTTCACCGAAAGAAATTTCACGGCTCGTCCATTGAGAGGAGGGTTAGTGGTTTCAGTAAGACCTAGCAAAACCTTAAGTGTTTCAAGATCGGATTTTGTTTTGATCGGAGGGTCGTCAGTGGTGCCGTTGCCCACCGAAGTGGTCGGCATGCTGCCATACTCCGTATAGAAATTACTGACCGCTGATTCGAGAGCGGTGCATGAGGCAAGCGCAGTAGTTTTCTTCGCCTTCTGAATGGCGGCGTTTCCAGCCGCGAATCCGGCACCGGCCAGCACCGCGATGATCGCGATGACGACGAGCAGTTCGACTAGGGTGAAGCCGTCTTGGCGGCGAGATGTTGGGGTTTTCATAAGTGGCTTGGAGTTGGATTTCACGGTTGCGGAGCAAATACGAGATTTCGTCGGCTGGCAATGCCTCAATCATTCGCGCATTCACATGGTAAACACCTAGCTGTGCCCATTATCCCCGGCAATCTTTTTCTTTGGACGTGGCCGCTTTGATCAGATCTTACATGGTCCATGACTTGGAAAATGTAAGCTAGCCAATCGGCTAGGCCATGCTATGACATCGCAATGATCATAATGACCTCCGTCCCCTACGAACAAGTCAAAGATGAAGCGCTCCAACTTCCGCTGGAAGACCGCTCGCGCCTCGCCTCGCGTCTGCTCGAAAGCCTTGATGACGACGATGATGTTAGCCCTGAGTGGTTGGAGGAAATCCGCCGACGGGTGAAAGAAATTAAAAATGGCACTGCCAAGATGGTTCCCCACGATGAAGTGATGTGCAACGTACGGGAGAGAGTCGCTAAACGTCGTGAAGATCGAGC
>JANMLQ010000320.1:0-32957 GCA_031372635.1 Akkermansiaceae bacterium
GCCGAATCGAGTTCAATTGCGTTGCGGCTCGCAGGTTCGCCGCACCGGGCTTCGCCTTGGGGATTGCTCCTTTCAGCGCCGGATTGGCTACATGTTGGACACTTATTTGACATGTTGATCACGTTTCAGATCAATAGAGAAGCCAGTCTTGGCCTGGCGCACCAGATTACACAGAGAGCACAGATTTTGAAGAGGTTCTAAAAAACAAGCCTTGCTCGGAAAGGTGTCGTTCACGGGACGGAAAAATCTGCGTAATCTGCGTAATCTACGTAATCTGCGTAATCTGTGGTTAATCGCGTTCTGGCCAACACCTGCAACTTCGGAGTTCGGGTTCAATCGGGAAAAGATGCCATGCCCCCACTTACTTTGTTGATCTTCTCTGCGTCCCTTTGCGGCCTTTGCGGCTTTGCGGTAAATCCTTTGTGATTTGATGCGACGGTTCCGCCCGTGGGTTTCGGGTTTCCCCGCTTGCAATCCGCAGCCGCCATGGGAAAACTCACGCCAGAAAGTGAGGTATCGCCTCATCATCACCCGCCAAACTTCATGAAACAGCGCCTCGTCCTGGCCTCGGTTCTGACCGCCACCTTCCTGCCCGTCTTCACGGCCCGCGCCGAACAGGCATTGCCCGCTCCGGCTCCGCCGAAACCCGCCGCCCCTGCCCCGCCGCGCGGACTGGTGGAGGTCAATGGCATCGCCGCCAAGGTCAATGGCCGCGTCGTCACCAAGAACCAGGTTTCCATGCTGCTTGCACCGGTCTATGCGCAGCTAGTCGCCCAGTTTCCACGCCGCGGGCCGGTCTTCGACAGCAAGTTCAAGGAGTCCAAATCCAAGATCATGCAGGAACTCATCGACCGCCAGATCATCCTGGAGGAGTTCAAGACCATCGGCGGCTCGATGAAGCCCTTCATCATCGACGAGGAGGTCAAGCGCCAGATGCGCGAACTCTACAATGGCGACGAGTCGAAGTTCCGCGAGGAGCTCAAACGCAACCGCCTCACCATGGAAGGCTACCGTGAAATGACCCGCGAGAAACTCGTCGTCCAGGCGATGCGTGCCCGCCAGTTTTCGGACTCCGAGCCACCACTTCCCAACGAGATCGAAAAGGAATACGCCACCATGAAACTCTCGCTGAGGGACATTTCCAAAGATGTCATCACCTTCCAGAAAATCTTCATCCCCGCCTCCGATATAGAAAACCCGCTGTCCACTCCGGACACCCAGCTCTCCATCGCCGAAGACCTCGCCAAACAACTCGCCGAGGGCAAGGACTTCACCGAACTGGCAAAAACGAAATCCAACAAGGACGCCTTCGCCGACAAGGGCGGCCTCCAAGAAAACGTCCCACGCATCGACCTATCACCCGAGTTTGCAGCCATCATCTTCGATGCCGAGGCTGGCAAAATCGTCGGCCCGCTGATGGACCCGCAGGGTTTCACCATCGTCAAGGTCATCAAGATCACCTACGGCCCCTCGCCTTCACTCAGCGACGACAAAGTGCGCCAGCTCATCGAAGATCAAGTGCGCAAGAAAAAAACCTCCGCCCAATACGAGCGTTGGATCGAGAGCCGCCGCAAAAAAGCGATCATCGACATCCGCATGTGAGCGAGGCACGTAGCTAGATTGTGGCTAAGCCTGCGCACCCGGCATGTCACATGCAACTGGCACATACTTTTGCTTGCGCTTCTGACTTGTATTACATAAGCAATGGATGTCACTGTTTTCCTAACCAAGGATGGCGGCTCACATCGCATCTATCGCCCATAGATTGGACATGCACCGTCTCCGCTCAAAATCCGCCGTCCATCGTTTCCGCCTCGCGGCCATCCTGCTGTGCCTTCAATTAATTCTGATACCCCTGACAGGCTACCTCCTCATTCATTCCCTCGTCATCGACGACCGCGAACTCACCCTCATCGCCCTAGGCTTGCTGCTGCTCATGCTGCTCATCCAGATACTGCGATACCTCATCTCTGGGAAAACACACTGCCCGCTCTGCATGACTCCCGTACTGGCCGCCCGGGGATGTGCCAAGCACCGGCAATCCCGCCCACTTTTCGGCAGCCACCGGCTGCGTGTGGCGCTCGCCGTAATCTTCAGAAACTCGTTCCGCTGTCCCTATTGCCACGAGCCCACCGTCCTCGAAGTCCGGGGAAATTACCGCTACTGAGCAGGGCGTTTTTTCAGAAACACCGTGGACGGATTCATCCCGAACTCCAAAGTTCAAATGCGAATCTAGGCTCATGAAACCACTGAAACACTGAGTATCACAATGGTAGCGCAGCGGGCGTGGCCGGAGGCAAAAGGAACTGATTTTTGAAACGGATGATGCCGATACTTTCTGTGCATTAGAATTCCATAAGCGAACTCAGTGGTTCTCATCTTCTTTTCTAACAGTTCATGTGGCGTCCTGTATCCCAACGGGATTCCGCATCATAGCCCAGAGTTAACGCGGAAGGGGCTACTCTGGGTTCATTGCCGCCACAGCATTCAACCTCAACGAGGTTGTGTAGCGTGGTGCCCCGATCACGCGAAGCGACCGTAGTGGCGAAGGCGGATGACAGAATCATTTTAAGAACCTCAGATCATCGACTGCGCGTAAGCCAAGTCTCCAATGCATTCATCAAAACCTGCTTCCAGCCTGCACAACTCCGTTGGAGTTGTGGATTCTTTCGGGCGGCTATCCCGCTGTAGCCCCGCTTTGCGGGACAACCTTGGACTGGGATGCGCAATCCCGTTGGGATTGGATGCTATAGCTGGATAGTTACGATTTCCCAAGCACTTTTACCGTTTCCTCTGCCGGGAAACTGAATTTTTGTGAATTTTGACTTCCATATTTGGTAAAATTTGATTTATTTTAAACCATTCCGAACGAAGTAGCCGTCCGGTGGATAAAATTTTCCGGGAGATACCCGGCAGTCATTCACCTTGCGTGCCCGGCCTCGGAACACAACCAGCCACCCATCCCGCCCATGAAATTCAGAAGCCTATCTTTCCTCGCAGGACCGCTGCTTTGTGCCTTTCCCGTAAAAGGTGCCAACATCATCGACTCGATTTACGGCGTCGGTGCCGGCAGTTTCGAGATCCCGGATCCGAACATCCCCTTGTACGAAAACCTGGCCACCGGCTCCACGGACTTGTACGGCTGGACCGTGGGTTCAGGCAGCGTCGATTGGGTGCGCAACACGGTTTGGAACGCCTCTCATGGAAACTACTCGATCGACATGAACGGCACGGTGCCCAGCGGAAATCCGCCCTCGGTAGGCAGCATCCACACGATGATCCCAACGACGATCGGCACCACCTATCGGGTCACCTTCGACATCACCGGCTACCTCGGCTTCGGAAATTCAGCCAATCCCAAGGAGCTCGAACTGTCGGTAAAGGCGATCAACATAATGGATGTGGCGACTGAAATTTCCAATTCGACACACCAGTTCGTCGCCACCAACACCAGCACGGTCCTTCCTCTAGCTCTGAACTGGCAAACACAGACCGTGACTTTTGTCGCAACGGAAAACCAGACATCCGTCACGTTCACTTCCAAGACCACCACCAATCACTCGGGCATGCTGCTCGACAACGTGACCATCGATACCGTGCAGCTCGTGCCAGAGCCATCCGCAGCTGCGCTGGGATCCATCGCGGCATTCATGCTACTCAGGCGCAAGCGGCGCTGAAATCAATCGTCGTCCGCGACCTTGCGGCCGTGCTCGGCGATGATCTTTGGCTCATGCTCGCGCGGCACGTCCTCATAACGCTCGAACTTCTCGCGGTGCCTGCCACGCCCCGCCGTGATGGCGCGGAGTTGGCTGGAATACTGATAGAGTTCGGACTGCGGCACTTGCGCGACGACCACCTCGAAGCGGCCTTCCGTTTCCATGCCCATGATGCGCCCGCGTCGGCCTGATAGATCGGCGAGCACCGAGCCGACGGCATCGGACGGCACCTTGATGCGCAGCTCCATCACCGGCTCCAGCAGCTTCGGCCTCGCCATCAGGAAGGCTTCGTAAAACGCGGCCTTGCCCGCGATCTGGAAGGCGATGTCCTTAGAGTCCACCGGGTGCTGTTTACCGTCATAAAAATCCACCTTCACATCCGTGACTGGGAATCCTCCGTAAGGTCCGGCGGCGCATGCGGACTGCACACCCTTCTCCACCGATGGCACGAACACGCGGTCCACGTTGCTGCCGACGAGCGACTGGGTGAAAACCATGCCGCTCTCCGCAGGCAGCGACTCGATGCGCATCCACACTTCCGCGAACTGTCCTGCGCCGCCGGTTTGTTTCTTGTGGCGGTGTTTCGATTCGCCTTGGCCGGAAATCGTCGCCCGGTAGGAAACGCGCGGGGCCACGAGATCGACGTCCACGTTGAAGCGACGCTTGAGTTCCTCCGCCATGATCTGGAGTTGTAGCCAGCCCTGGCCGGAAACGATCGTCTGGCCCACCTCGGGATCGAAGTGATAGTCGAAGGTCGGATCTTCCTCGCGCAACGCGGACAAGCCTTCGCCGAGTTTGTTGAGATCGGACTTGGACTTCGCCATCAACGCGCCACGCGTATTCGGCGCGGGAAAATCCACCACTGGCAGGACGACCGGGCGGGCTGCCGAACAAAGCGTGTCCCCAGCATGGGTGGCGCGCAGTTTCACCACAGCACCGATGTCTCCCGCGTGCAGCGAAGCCACCGGCTCGCGGGCAGAACCGTTCACCCGATAGAGCTGCCCGACGCGCTCGGTCTCATTGCGGTTGGCGTTGAGCAACTCTGATCCAGAAACGACATCGCCGCTATAAACCCGGAAGAATGAGAGGTTGCCGACGTGTGTCTCATGCATCGTTTTGAAAACGTAAACCACCGTCTGGCCGTCATCGAGCGCCACTGTTAGATCGGCTCCTTCCGGCGTGCCCGCCGCCACCGTCGCGCGGTCCACCGGCGAACAACCGTATTTCGCTATGAAATCCAAAATCCGCGAAACGCCGATGTTCTTCACAGCGGAGGCGGCGAAGACTGGCACCAGCAGCCCTTTCTGCACCGCCTCATGGACATGAGCGCGCAAGTCTTCTTCCGTTAGAGTCCCCGCCTCGAAAAATTTCTCCAGTAGCTCGTCCTCGGACTCCGCCACCATATCGATGAGTTGACGGTGCAGTTCCGTCACGCGTTCCTTCAACGCGCCTTCCGCAGGTTTCTCTTCGTATTTCCCGCTGCCATCTGCGGCGTAAGTGATGACCTCCGAGCGCATCACATCGAGCACCGAGCGGAAACCTGAACCCGCATCCATCGGCAATGTCATCGGGAAAACCCGCGCTCCATAATGTTCACGCGCCTCATCGAGGATCTCATCGAAACGCGTGCGTTCGCGGTCCAGCAAGTTGATCACCAGAAAACGCGGGATGTCATATCCCGCAGCAGCCGCCCAGATCTCATCCGCTCCGGTTTCCACACCATTCACTCCGCTGATGACGATCATCGCGCAGTCCGCCACGCGCAGTGCGCTGAACGGCTCGCTGATGAAGTCCGGCGTGCCGGGGCAGTCGATGAGGTTCAACTCACGACCCAGCCATTCCTCGGCGATGACGGTGGCATGGATCGACTGGTGATGTTCCTTCTCGTCGGGATGAAAGTCGGACACAGTGCTTCCCTGCTCGATGCTCCCGGCGCGGTTGATTTTTCCGGCGCAGACCAGCATCGCCTCACAGAGCAGCGTTTTACCGGTCGAGGCGTGACCGGTCACGGCAAGGTTGCGGATGTCAGGGGCGCGGAAGTCTTTCATGGCGGTGGTTCGGGTTATAGGTTTGTCAAACGTGGTGTCGTTTTGATCCGTTACCATTAGGATCATTCGGTAGGCACGCGTCAATCACGGCGCTTCACCCCGCAAAACGAAGCGCGGCATTCGGCAGGATGTGGTCATCCCTTTCGCAGCGTTCAATCCAGGCTTTTCCACCACCTCCCAGCATGAGAGAACCCGGACATGATTGTCCGCACGAGATTCGCACCCAGCCCCACCGGGCGCTTGCATCTCGGCCATGCCCTCGCTGCGAAAGTCGCCCATGACCTCGCCCGCTCGGACGATGGCGGACGTTTCCTGCTCCGTCATGAAGACATCGACGGCCCACGCGTGCGCGAGGAATTCTATCAGGAAATCGAGCAGGATCTGCGATGGCTCGGCATGCAGTGGGATGAAAACCCGCTGCGCCAGACCACACGCAGTGAAGCCTACGAAGCGGCGCTTACAAGTCTCCGTGAGAAACGCTTAGTCTATCCGTGTTTCTGCACCCGCCGGGAAATCCAGGCCGAACTCGCCGCCATGGCCGCCGCGCCACAAGGACCAGATGGCCCCGTCTATCCCGGCACCTGCCGGAAACTCTCCAGCACAGAACGACAACACCGCATCGCCGCTGGACTCCCCCACGCTTGGCGGCTCGATTCGTGCAAAGCCGCAGCCATCACCGGCCCCCTCACCTTTCACGACCTCCGTTTCGGAACCCTCGCAGTCAATCCAGACCTGTTAGGCGATGTCGTGCTCGCCCGCAAAGACATCGGCAGCGCCTACCATCTCGCCGTGGTGGTGGACGATGCATTCCAGTGCATCAGCCATGTCACGCGCGGCGAAGATCTGCTGCCGTCCACCCACGTCCATCGCACGCTCCAGACCTTGCTCCATTTGCCAGAGCCGGCATATCTCCATCATCACCTCGTTTCCGACGCACACGGCCAACGCCTCGCAAAACGCTGCGATGCCCTCGCCATCGCCGCCATGCGAGACGCCGGACTCAGCGCCGCCGAAGTGCTCGCGCTCACACTCCAATGACATTCCGCACGGCAACCGCTTGTTATCCGCCGCACTCCGTGCGATTCCTTCCCCGCATGAAATCCAGCCCGCTCGCGTGTTTGCTTCTCACTCTCCCACTGCTCCTCCCGGCAGCGGAACCACCTGCTGCCGCCAAGCCCGCAACTGCGGATGCCGCCGCACCCAAACCCGCGAGACAACTCTCCCCGGAACTCAAGCTCGCCATGGAAAAACTCAAACTCCCCGGCATCAAAATCAACACCGAGCTCTGGACCGTGGACGTGGACAGCCGGCTTTGCCTGCGTGAAGGTTTGTTAGAACTCATCGCCTGCACCAAGGACACCAAAGAGCACGAGTCCATCATCGTCGTCGATGCGATACCCAGCCACATCCACACCGCGCTGCTCCTGCTGGGAACCAGACCCGGCAGTCCCGCCACGCAGCGCGTGATCGATCAGGCACAAGGCCGCTACGTTTCCATCCCACCCAGCGGCAACCCCGTGGACGTTTTTCTCGTCTTCAAAGATGACATGGGCGTGGAAAACCAGCACCCCATCAGCGACTTCATCACCCGCTCCGATCACAACCACGACCCCTCCGCGCCAAGCGACCCGAAGGAAGCTGAAAACGCCAAAAAGTTCACCACCGATCCCTTCCTCTTCGCAGGCTCGATTCTCCTCCCTCCGGAAAACGGTGTCCGCAAATACGTTTGCGACGAAACTGGCGACGTCATCTCGATCTCCACCTTCGGAAACGAACTGCTCTGCATGTCCGATATCCACGGCCATGAAAACGGTGCGCTGGCATGGCAGGTCCAAGGCGACAAACTACCCCCAGTGGACAGCAAGATCATCCTGCGTCTCAAACCCAGAATGAAGGACCAGCCCGCACCCGGCACCCAGCCCCCGGCGAAGTGAAAAAGGAACGGCCAAGACACTTGCCGTGCCCCCGCATCCATGCCTACATTCCCGCGCCGCGCCGCCCTGAGGAACCATCCAATCCGGCTGAGCGGCCAAAATAAACCGACTGAAAACAAATTGGAGGGGTGGTAGAGTGGTCGATTGCGCCAGTCTTGAAAACTGGAGAGCCGAAAGGTTCCGTGGGTTCGAATCCCACCCCCTCCGCCATCTTGTTGATTTCCACTCGCGCGATTTTGGGTGCATTCATGGGCTATTCTGGGTCGGTGGTTTTACTGTGTTTCGCATGTTGTGCCATCTTGAGCCCAATGCATTTAAGGATTCGATCTTGTCGGCTTGCTTCTTGATCCCGGTAGGGATCGCGGAAATTAGCCGGTGCACGAGATGATTCAGCCCCGAAGAGGCGGCGGAAGGTCTCGGTCACCATGGTGGATCAATGGCATCGCGGTTCTATCCAGTGCTCCTGCCGGGCATGCGCGTCAAGTTAAGCACCAAGGAGAGGCGGACTCCGATCTGCCACTCCTTGAACCGCCCGTTTGTGCGATTATTGAGTGAACCGCCCTTAACTTGACGCGCATGTCTGCCGGGGCACGGAAACCTCAGCCAATCATTAAAGGCATTGATCTTGAGCGTGTGAAACGGGACAGATTTTCTGCCTTTAAGAATCAAAACAAGCCAACCCCTCTCTTCCTTTGCGTCTCTGCGCCTTTGCGCGAGAAACTCTTCATCCCCAACCCGCCAATCGCGAACTGATCACCCGCTTCGGGCAAAAGATCCAAACCACCCTCGCCCGCGTGTGGGGGGAAGAACCGGAGCCGCTGGATTGCGCAAAAGGGGTGTAACAGGAAGTCGTGCTCAGTTAGCTGGGTGGCGGCTCCAAGCAATATGGAGAAGGGGTTTTGAAACCCTTTTGCACAAGCCACGCTACCCATTTTCCCAGTCCTTCTAAATGGGGTTGAAAACCCCTTCTCCATACTGACCGCCACTTTCTGTGACGCTTCCGCAAAAGCAGCTGGCTCCATCACCGGCTGATCAATGCCTGACCTGCTCTGAACGGATACCAGCCGAAGATGTTGTAGAGTTGAATCGTGTGACGACCGTTGATCTGTGTGACAGTGGCGGAATCACAGCCGATCTTCACTAGGAAATAGCGGTATGGGTCCACGAGGCCGATGTTTTCCAAAATGACGGTGATGTGGTGCCCACCCGAAGTGATATCCTGCGTTTTGAATGAAAACATGAAATTGTTTCCTCCCGCCGGTATCAACGTCGCCAGTCCGCCACTGCCAGCGGGATTGAACTCGTATTGAATCAAGTCACCATTGAGTTCCAGCAGCAGCGTCCGGTTAGAGAGATGCGATGGTGCCACCGAGCCTGGATGACGGGCGACGGAGAGGTGATAGAAAGCTTTTGCAGCCGTGGCGTCATCCAGCACGGCGCTGGTTGTCACGGGAAACAACAGCGCACTACCGATACCGGTGTGTTGGCTGGCAAGTTCCTGCCAATCGTTCGCAGCCATCGTTTGTGAGCGGAAGACATTCAGAACATCACCGCTGCTGACGAATGGCTGGAAATTCCATGTGGCGGAAGCTCCCCGTGTGACGGCGAGCTGTCCGCGCGGCTGGAAAACCTCAGGAAGCTGCTGGGCGTGCTCATCGAACGCGACCGCCGCCGCATCCGTGCGTTGGAAGCTGATACTGTGGATGGTCGTTGAGCCTGGCACCGCCGTAATCATCGCATCCACGACTGAACGGCTAGGAGGATCAGACACGAGACCGAAGATGGAATGCACGAAGTCGAAGCTCGCTTGGGACAGGCTTCCGGTGAAAAAGAATTGGCTGCCGTTTGTATTGGGGCCGGCGTTTGCCATCGAGAGCACGTATGGGACGTGCAGCATGGCTGGCGAAAACTCGTCCTTGAACGTGTAGCCGGGACCATCTGAGCCATCGCCCTTCGGTGATCCTGCCTGGGCGAACTTGAAGCTACCGGAGTTGGATGTCCGGTGGATCGTGGTGCCGTTGTAATACGGCTCCTTGCGGATCTTTCCGGTGGAGGAATCCACCCAAGCCCGCGTGCCTTGCGCGAGCGTGATGAAATTCGCAACCGCCTGCGGAGCTACGTCGCATCTCAGCGCGACGACGACGTTTCCCCGGCTGGTGTTGAAGGTGGCTAACAGCTCCGCGTGCAGCGTGGCGGCGAGTGCAATCAGCAGGACCAAGGGTTTCACAGCGAAAAATGCGCCACATCTGGCTCTGACGGGCAAGTTTTCTATTCAGATTGCCTTAAGCTAAGCCCTCTCAAGGAAGAGCCAGACTGGCCTTGATTTTTTCCTCTAAAAGCGCTGTCAGCGAGGCGGTGGAGCGCATTTCCGCCCTGGGGGAGGAGAAAATCGAAGTCCGTTCCGCTTCCACCTGCTCTGCCGGGCCTGGTTCCACGAACATCACCAGATGAGGAAACCGGCTCGGCAGCCAGGCGATTTCAGGAGCGCGAACGATGGTCTGGACCAGCTTCTCAATGCGGGGTCTCTGGGCTTCGGGGATAGTGTCGTTGAGTGTGATTTTCACAGGAATCTGGTGGGAGGCTGTAACTGCGCACCCGGCCACCTGAGGTAGTCTCGCCAGATGAATGATGCCAGCAAAATGATGCATGTCAGCCGGTTTGGTTTTCGATCTCAGGAGGTCACATGCGCGGACTGCGGGGCATTTCCCCGAAACTCGCCTCAAAAAATGGCATGATCCGGACAAATTCGGCACTTTGTTAGAAAAATTTACCTTTTTAGATACTGCCGGCAGCTTAGAATCCGCCATGACGAAATTTGGAGTAGCCTGGCTTCGGTCCGTGCTGCTGGCGCTGCTGGTGATAGTTTGCCCGGTGTGCGCCGAAGATCCGAGGCGGCCTGAGGACATCGCCCGGCAGATATTGGCTCCGTTGCTCAATCCGGTAAATGTGGCCACGCTGAAGGGGGATCGCCCCGCCAACCCCCGGCTCTACAAGGTGCTCTACTGGTTGGAAACGGCGCGGCTCCATGGTGGCGATGTTTCTGAGGTGGTGGATGCCGCCCAGGCTGCGGCCGGTTACGCCGGGACCAAGTGCGCGGCGGCGGACAAAAAGGCGATTTTATGGAACCGCAGGAAGCTGGAGGACTTCGGATGTTTCACCCCAGAAGGCATGGATAAACTTCGCCACGGAGGCTCTCCGTCCATTTTCAAAGGGGCTGCCAGCGGCACCCAGGTAGCGCTCGATCACGTCCTGCCGCGCGCACTAGTGCCGGAACTGGCCGCGCGTTTCTACAATCTGGAAGTGATTCCCGCCCGCGAGAATTTGAGGAAAGGTGCAAAGGTGGGGAAACGGGAACTGCAACTCGCGGAACGCTGGACCCGCGATGGCCTGCTCTCCGAAGAAGGACTGAAATCCGTCATCGAAGCCGCCGGGGATTCCTAGCTCATCTCCCGAACAGATCGACTGCGAGTTTCTGATAGACCTCGCGGCTGAGAATGAAGGGATGGGCCTCCGAACTCATGCGGCCATAGTAGAAACCCGGATTCGCATTGGCGGAGGCGGGCGCGATGGTCAGGGTGCGGTCTTGGGAGACGGTGAAATTCTGTTCGTCGTCGCGGAGCTTTTCGCTGACCTTGAAGACGAGCGAGGGATTGGCAAACGCGTTGAGCGCCGCTTCGTCATCGGTAGCGAGCCAACGACTGACCTTGAGGCCTTCCAGCTCGGAGAGCATGAAGTTCGCACGCGCGGGATCGAGGGTGTCACTCAGGTTCTTGTCATCGGATTTTGCAGTCCATGTTTCAAGAGCATCATTGTAGCTGAGAACGAGCGGAGTATCACCGCCCTGCTGTCGCGCGATGAAGACGAGATTCGAGCGATCCAGTGACCAGAGCCGTGATTGCCGCCACTCGTAGGCTCGCACGGCGATGTTGGAGACGAGTGCCTGATCCACGCGCATGACGGTGGAGGTGCCGAGGCGATTGACGAAGAAGCCGCCCTTGCCATCGATGCCGAAGTGGAGTTCGAGCACCTCGTCGCTTTCCGCTAGGAAACGAAGTGTTAGAAACGGGCGGTGGATTCCCCACGGCGTGAAGTCGGTGGCGGCGTCGCTCTCGAAACCGGTGGCGCGGCTGGTGGTCACGGCCTTGAGCAGCGAGTAAAGGTTTTCCTCGTTGGCTTCAAAGGACTTCTCCCCGATGCTGGCCATCCATGGCTGCGGCGGGTTGCGGGAAATGATGATCTCAGCGCCGGTGGCGGGCTGAATCGAGATGCCGCGCAAGGACTGGATGTTGAGATGCGTGAGCGTGGGATCGCGCAGTTCGTTCACCGAGAGCGGCAGGTTGGCGAGCGAGATTAATCCGGGTTCCGGCTTGAGCGGGAGGTCGAAAACGGTGGCCGGGCGGTTGCTGACGGTGGCCTTCACATCCTTCGCTTCCGGTGTCTCTGGCGGCAGGATTTCCAGCAATGTCTCCGTCTCCGAACCGAAGGGAACGATGGCGATCTGGCCGGTCTTCACTGCGGAATCACTCGGCGGAAGCGTAACGTCCGCACGGTCCGAGACTTTCGCGGCCTGAAGCTCGAAGATCCCTTCGAGCAGGGTTTTCATGGCCTTCGGATCAGTGGGGAAATCCAGTGGCTTGACGATGCGCCACGCGCTGGTGGGAGTGGCTCGGCCAAGTGTTAGATCGCCCTGCTGCGAACGGATGCGGATTTTCTGAAGCGTGACCGGGTTGAAATAAAACGGACGGTGATCGCGCAGGAACTTCAGTCCATCCTTGAAAAGCGGGCTGATATCGCCGGTGCATGCATAGATGTGGCGCTTGCGGTTCTTGTCGCGCGGCTGGACGAAGACGGTGGGCACCGGCTGCTCCATGCCCTCGACTTCGGCTTTCCACGGCGTCACGCGGCCGAGTTTGTAGTTGGCGAGTGGAGTGTGGTTTTCATCCTCAAGGCGGATGTTGACCGCGCTTTCCTTGAGACCAGCCTTAGCGGGATCGATCTCATCCACACCTGCCAGATCCTCTACGCGCATGCCGAGCGTGAAGTTGATGATGCCCACCGCCGCGCGCGGGTCCATGCGATCCGACCACGGCGCGGATGCCTGCCAGCCGTCCTCTTTCAACGCAAAGGTAGCGGTGGTGCCGCTGCTGGAAATCCGTATGTGCCTGACATCGGCGGCTTTGAATTTGGCATAGATGCGTGAGCCTACCGGAGTGGGTGGAGCTCCGAAAACGGAATCGAAGTTTCCCTGCTGAAGGTGCCAGCCTGCGACCGCACAGGCGATGGCCGCTGTGAGCGCAAGAACAAAGGTGGCTGCGATAGAGCGCATGGCGAGTCAGACGCGGCGTGAGGACCAGACGAACGCGCCGATGAGTAGAAGCGCCGCAGGCAGGAAGAAAAGATTCACGCGGTTGATGAAGGAGACCTGCGCATCGAGGATCGGCAGCTTGTAATTTCGCAACGAACGCGGGCCGATGCCTGCGAGCGACTCGCGGCCTACCAGCCAGTTCACCGATGAGGCGAGGAAGTCGAGGTTCTCCGCGCGGCGGTGTTTGGGCGCGAGGAAATCGGTGTTAGAAATCACCACCATGTGCGCGGTGTCTGCGGCGAAGCGATCGTCGAAGGCATCACCGCGTGTCACGCTGCCTGCTAGAAATAGCGGCGGCTTGTTGTCCTCGCGCTCGTCGAAGGCTTCGTTGCCTTGGCCGAATTTCGTCTCACCCCAGAAACCACCGCTCACTTGGATGAGTCCCATCGGATAAATGCGGCGGCTGGAAAGATCGTCTGTGCCCTCGCGCACTTCGAGCGAGGAACTCGCGCCGCCGAAGTCCGTGGTCTGTCCGGCGAGATCGCTGGTGAAATCCACGCCCTTGGTGAAAACACCGCGTGCCTCGGTGACGAGCGCGTCTTTCTCGCGGGCGATCACCCGGTCCTTGCGCGGGGTGATGCCGTTGGCGCGGAGGAAGGCTCGCAGTTTTGGCGGAGCCTCGCCTGCATCGATGAGCACTAGGATCGCCGCGCGTGGACGACTCCAGTAACGTTCGAGCACGGCCAGTTCGGCATCGTTAAGATCGTATTTCGGCGCGGCGAGCACGATGCCGGAGACATCATCCGGGATGTCCGCCAGTCCTGATAGATTGACCTCGGCAAGCTCTACGTTTTGGAAACGCAGCGTTTCCTCCAGCGACTTGCGCGGCGAACTGCCTTCCTTGTCGTCGATGCGACTCTTGTCCGCGAGCAACGCCATCTTGCGCGGCTTACCCTCGATGGATTCGACGAGCCGGGCGGTGAGCACGTCCTCGCCTTGGAAAGCTGTTAGACGACGTTTGCCGTCTGCGGTCGCATAAACGCCCATGTCTTCGGCGACTACGAGTTTCACATGCGGATTGAGCGACTTCACTTTGTCCGCGCCTTCGGTGATGACCGGGCTTTCGTCAGCGCGGGCGTCGATGATGATCATGTCTCGCACCAGCGTGAGTCCGTAGGCGGCAGTGACTTCCTGCATGCGGTCCGGACTGCGCAGCGGATCAACGACCTCCAACTCGATCTTGCGATTTGATAGACGCGCGTATTCCTCGGCAAGCACACGCACACGTTCGTAAAACGGCGCGGAACGGCGGAAGGCCATGATCCACTTCACTGGCTTCGCGCGGGTTTTCAGCGCATCACTCGCGATGTAACGCTTGGTGGATGAGGCCAGCGTGTAGTCCGCGCTGCGGCTCATATCCACGCGCGTGTAATGGCTGAGCGCGAGGTAGTTTAGCGGGATGAGAGTGACGGCCAGCAGCACGGTCTGCAACACGGAGAGCGTGCCCATGCCCCAGCGGTTCAGCGGGCGCGCGGGTTTCTCGTTTGGCACGGATGAGGGTTCGGACATGAGGCGGGATGAAAATGAAATCAGCGTTTCCAGCGGCGGTAGTCCACGACCTGATAGGTGAGGAACAACACGAACACCGCGACGCTCAGGAAATACACCACCGCTCGCGTATCGAAGAGTCCGCTTGCGAAATAGTGCAGGTGTTGCTGCGAGGAGATGTAGTGGAAAAACGGCGCGCCTGCGAAGGACTCGCCCCAGATCACAGTCACGAAGCCGAGGAAATACTGGATCACCAACAGGCCGATGGTGAAGATGCCCGCGATGATTTGGCTGGAGGTAAGCGCCGAAGCCAGACAGCCGATCGCGGTGAAGGCGGCCCCCATCAGCATCATCGCGGTGAAGGTGCCTAACAGCGCACCCGGCGTCCATGCCGGCGGCAGGTCAGTGACCCAGTCAAACATCTTGAACTGGATCAACGCGGGCAGCCACAGGATCGTGTAGAACAACATTGCGGCGGAATATTTCGAGAGCACCACCTGCCAAGTCCGCACCGGCGCAGTGAGCAGCGTTTCCAAAGTGCCGCTGCGTTCCTCCTCGGAGAAAAGCCGCATCGTGATGAGCGGGAAGATGAACAGGAAATAAAACCAGAACAACGGCGTGTGAAACGTCACGTAAACGAGGCTGTCCTTCACCGGCGTGTCGCGGAAGCCCTTCATCGCCGTGGACAGCGAGACGCCCTGCATGATCGTCACGAAGGCCAGCACCACCCAGCCGAATGGGGTGAGGAAATACCCCTTGAGTTCTTTGAAGGTCAGGATGCGGAACAATCTCATGCGCGGACGCACTTCGTAGGCCATTCCCGCCACAAGGCAAAGGCAAAAGGCCGCCCCGTTTCAGCCGGGAATGGTGAAACCGGCAGCTTCCAGAGCCTGCCGCACCGCCCTGAGCAGGACCACCGCGTCCGGGCCGTCGCCATGCACGCAGAGGGTCCGTGCGGGCAGGGAAACGAACTGGTTGCCCACGGTTTCCACCTGTTTTCGCAGGGCGATCTCTAGGGCTTGCGCCACTGCTGCTTCAGGCTCGTGGATCACCGCTCCGGTCTCGCCGCGTGGCACTAGCTTGCCGTCATGCCGGTAACGCCGATCCACGAATCCTTCCTCGATCACTGCCAGACCGGCGTTTTTTCCCGCTCTTTCCAGTGCTCCGCCGCGCGGCACGTAGAAACGACAGCCCGGCAATTCGCAGCGAACCGCTTCCGCCACAGCGGCGGCCAGTGACGGGTCTGCATCCGACTGGTGATAGAGCGCGCCGTGGGGTTTCACATGATCGATCACCGCGCCAATGCCAACGGCGATGTCTGCTAGACGCCGGATTTGACGGCGAACCAGCTCAGTCACTTCTTCGGCTGTTAGATGCATCGGCCGCCTGCCGAAGTTCTCGCTATCCTCGTATCCCGGATGCGCACCAATTGCCACCCCGGCGCTCTGACAGGCGGAAATCGCGGCCCGCATCGTAGCTTCGTCGCCCGCATGGCCGCCGCACGCGATGTTTGCGGAGCTGGCCCATGCGATGAGCTCCGCATCATGCGAGCCGCCTTCGCCGAGGTCCACGTTGAGGTCGATGGTCCGCATGCCGTTAGCGTAGGAAATCCAGCCCTACTTGCAAGAATGCGAAATCCCGTCGTAGTGCGCTCCATGCCTCGCGCGCCTCGTCCAGCGTCACCTCGCAGAATCTAACAGGCGTGCCCGGCCACGCGCGTGCCAGCGCTGGCAGGTCTGCCGAAATCACATGCCCGATCTGCGGGTAGCCGCCGATGGTCTGGCACTCCGCCATCAGCACCACGGGCCTGCCATCAGGCGGCACCTGCACGGAGCCGGGAGCCACTGGTTGGGAAACCATTTCCCTTTCGCCATCGAGTTCTAGCAATGGTCCATCGAGCCGCGTGCCCATGCGGTCGGACATCGGGCTGGTCTGATAGATCGCGCTACGGAATCGCTCCCGAGCATCCTCCGTGAACCACATGGACTGCATGCCCGGCAGATAGCGAAGCTCGATCATCCGCCCCGGTACTTCCAGTTTCGGCCAGCCGACGCGCCAACCGCCTTGTTCCGGTCCCGCGTTTTTCGGACCTAAGGGCAAACGATCACCCGCTTTCAAAATCCTGCCATGATAGCCGCCGAAACCGGACCTCACATCCGACGCGCGGCTACCCAGCACCGTCGGCACATCGATGCCGCCCGCGATGGCGATGTAGCCACGCGCGGCAAGCATGCGCCCACGCAGATCGAGCACCGTTCCCGCTGTGATCTCAATCGGTCTGCCCGCCGCCGCATCCGCCCAGCCGATGAATGCCGCGCGCGTGTTCTCATGAAACCCCAGCAAAGGCCCGCTCATGCAGCACTCCAACAACGCCGCGTCATCCGGATTTCCTAACAGCCGATTCACCACCCGCGCCATCACCGGATCCGCCGCGCCGCCGGGAGTGATACCGAGATGGCGGAAACCAGGCCGCCCCATGTCCTGCACCGTCATGAATGCACCGGACTCCAGCACCTCCAGTCCACCATGGCAGGGAACAAGCTCCGGGCGCTCCTCGTGAATGGCGACACGATCCACCGCCACAAACCGCACCCGATCACCAGGCTCTAACAACGAAGGGTTTTCACGCCAGTGATCGAACAAACACAAACCCGTGCGACCCAGCACATGCCAGCCACCCTGCGAAACAAACGGATAAATCCCCGCCTGTCCGCCTGCCATCGCCACGGCACCCGCCACTACCTTGCGCGGTGTCGCGCGCCGTGGCAGTCGAAGCTCCTCCGGTAGTCCTAACAGATACGGAAACCCCGGCGAAAAACCCAAGGCCGCCACCGTGTAATCCGCTCCGCTGTGCCGCCGCACCACCTCATCCACGCTAAGACTCAACTCGCTCGCGATGTTTTCCAAATCCACTCCATCGTAACAAACCGGAATCTCCACCGTCCGCGCATGCAGACGCCCCACATCTTCCGCGCCCGGCGGCGGCAACGCCGTCAGCCAATCGAGCACGCTCGCGCCATCCGACGGATCGAAGTGTACCGCCACCGAATCGAACGAAGAAACCACATCCAACACCTCCGGTATCCGCGCACGTTCCAGGATGTCCACCAGCTTTAGCACCAGCTCCAGCCGCGCGCGCGGATTCCCGCCGCCCGCCTCAAACAACCATGCCGAATCTCCGAGCGCCCGCAGTCCCATGCCTCAAAAAATGACATGAACAATCCCCCTTCATCAAGGAGCGAGTCCACTGAATATGGAGAAGGGGTTTGAAACCCCTTTGCAGAGCACCGGGAAATGAATTCGCTTGGTATGAGCAAAAGGGGGTTCAAATCCCTTCTCCATATTTTGAAAAGCCTGCCACCCCGGCGGCGTATGGTGCGGTCATGCTCCGACGTCTCATCATCCTCACCGTGTTTCTCAGCCCGCTGCACAGCCGGGCGGATTGGGTTTCCCTTTTCAATGGCAAAGACCTCGCTGGCTGGTCCGGCGATCCACGGCTTTGGCGCGTGGAAGATGGCGTCCTCATCGGAGAAACAAACGACTCGGATAAAAAAGCCGCCGCCAACACTTTCCTGATCTGGAATGGCGGCGAGCCGGGGGACTTCGAACTCGAATACAAAGCCCGCGTCGTCGGCAACAACTCCGGCGTGCAATACCGCAGCAAGGTACACGATACCGCGACATGGAGCGTCGGCGGCTATCAGATGGACCTCCATCCGAAGGCGGAATACCTCGGCATGCTTTACGAGGAAAAAGGCCGTGGCATCGCCTGTGAACGCGGGCAGAAAGTGACACTCGACGCGAAGCCACAAGTGACCGAAAAAATCGAAATCCCCGCGGTCGATCTCGCCCAGTGGAACACCTTTCGCATCGTCGCCAAGGGCAACGTCCTGCAGCACTTCGTCAACGACAAGCTCGCCGCAGAAATCACCGACGTGAATGCGGAAAAACGTGCCGACAAGGGCACCATCGCCCTGCAACTCCACGCCGGGCCGGCAATGAAGACGGAGTTCAAGGATATGCGGATCAACACCGCACCGGCAGCCGAACCGAAAGCGGAAGCCACACGAAAAAAAAAACGTGAAGCCCTAGCAGCGCCGCAGGAAAATCTTCCTTTGGATGACATGACCGGAAGCTACAAGGTGGCTCCGGGTTTCAAACTGGAACGACTCTACCAGGTCGTGAAGGAACAAGGTTCCTGGGTAAGCGTGACCAAGGATGACAAGGGCGATCTCTGGTGCGCTGACCAATATGGAAAGATTCACAAGGTTTCGGTTCCCGCGCAGCCGGGCCAACCGGTCACGGTCAAGACCTTGGACGTCGATATCCAAGGCGCACACGGCTTGTTATGGCACGATGGCGTGCTCTGGGTATCCGTGAACGAAGGCCCGGGCCAAAGCGGTGTCTGGCGCGTCACGGATAGCAACAGCGATGGTGAACCGGACAAACCGGAACTCATCAAAGCCATCAAAGGCCGCGGCGAACATGGTCCGCACGCGCTCGTCGCCGCGCCAGATGGCAAGTCGATCTATCTCATCGCGGGCAACCACACCGACCTTGCCGAGATGGACAGTTCGCTGGTTCCGCGCGTCTGGCAGGAAGACCAGCTACTGCCGCGCCGCACGGACCCGCGCGGCCATGCTGCGGACCGCATGGCACCCGGCGGCTGGATCGCTCGCTTCACTCCGGATGGAAAAAACTGGCAGCTATTCTCTATCGGCTACCGCAATCAATACGACGCTGCGTTCAACTCCGAAGGCGATCTTTTCACCTACGATTCCGACATGGAGTGGGATCTCGGCATGCCCTGGTACCGCCCCACGCGTTTCAATCATGTCGTGCCCGGCTCGGAATTCGGATGGCGCACCGGCAGCGGCGTATGGCCGGAATATTACGAGGACTCGATGCCGACCCAGAGCAACATCGGCCCCGGTTCACCGACCGGAATGGTCTCAGGAAAAGGCGCAAAATTTCCCGCGAAATACCAGCGCGCGATCTTCGGACTCGATTGGACATTCGCCACCATCTACGCGCTGCACCTCACCCGCGATGGTTCAGGATACAAAGCCGAGCGTGAAGAATTCATCAGCGGCAACAACCTGCCTCTCAGCGATGCAATCATCGGCAAGGACGGCGCGATGTATTTTCTAACAGGAGGCAGGCGGACCGGCTCCGCCCTGTGGCGCGTCACCTACGTCGGCAGTGAATCCACCGCAGCGGTTCCATACGCAGCGAAACCGCTGGCTCTGATGGACACCGCAGCCGCTCCCGCCGCGCTCGGAAGTGATGACCGCATCGCTCGCTTCCAAGCACGGACCTCGCTTGAAACTGCCGGGCCTGAAGTGCTGCGCGGCATGCTCAAGTCCAGTGCCGCAAACACCTGGCAGGTGCTTGGCTCCGCCATCGCACTCGCCCGCACCGGCACCGCTGCCGACGCACCCGCCGTTCTAACAGCGCTCGACCGTCTCGATTGGGCGAAGCTCGATCTCCATCAGAAACTCAACTGGCTGCGCGCCGCAGGACTCGTCTTCGCACGCCACGGCCAGCCAGATGCGGCGGCGCGTGACAAGGTGCTCGCGAAGACCGACGCCTCGTTTCCCGCAAGCGAAGCCATGCTCAACCGCGAGCTGTGCCGGATGCTTTCCTACCTCCAGGCACCAGGAATCGTCGCCCGCACTCTCACACTCATGGACAGCGCAGGCCCCTCGCCTGCACCTGACTGGCTGGAACTCGCCAAACGAAACGCCAACTACGGCAAACCCGTGGAAAACATGATCGCCAACTTGCCACCCGATCAAGTGATCCACTACATCTACTGCCTGCGCGTGGTGAAAGGCCCATGGCACGGCGACGAACGCAAACGCTTCTTCACATGGCTGGCGAAACTAACAGGTAACAGTGGCGGCGCGAGTTATGGTGGATTCATCAAGAACCTGCGCGACGACACGCTCGCCAACTGCACGCCCGAAGAAGTGGAACTCATCAAAACCTTCGACACCACCGCACCTCCGAATCCTTTCGCAAACCTACCCGCCATCAAAGGCCCGGGCCGCGAGTGGACCGTGGAAGAAGTCGTGAAACTCGCCGAAGGAGGACTCGAAGGCAGCGATCGCGAAAACGGCCGCAAGGTTTTCCAAGGCTCACTTTGCGCCGCCTGCCACCGTTACGGAAACGAAGGCGGCTCCGCAGGCCCGGACCTCACCACACTCTCAGGCCGCTTCGGCGTGCGCGAGATCGTCGAAGCGATCCAAGAACCTAACAAGGTCGTGTCCGATCAATACGCCTTCGACCTCATCACCCGCAAGGATGGCACAGTCATCACTGGAAAAATCACCGGCGATCTCGGCGAGAAACGCGTCATCGCCACCAATCCCTTTGATTTCACCCAGACCATCACCATCGACAAAAATGACATCCGTGAGGTGAAGCCCTCGCCGCACTCACCCATGCCGCCGGGCCTCATCAATCGCCTGAATCCCGATGAGCTGAAAGACCTGCTCGCATTTCTTCTGGGAAAATGAGCGATCTTACAGACTAATCCTGCGCGTCGATCATGAAGTCAGCCATCACCATCTCACAAGTCCCTGAAGCCGCGAGCGGCCCTTTCGTTTTCCGCGATCCACTGCCGCAGTCGTTCGCAAAAGCCGCCGCACTCGGCTTCGATGCGGTGGAGCTTTTTCTTCCCGGCCCGGACTTCGTCACTGTGGAGGAAGTGAAATCCCTCGCGCAATCCCATAGCTTGGCAATCGCCGCAGTCGGCACCGGTGCGGGCATGCTGCGTCACGGCCTGACCATCACCGATGAGTGCTCGGAAAAACGTGAGGCCGCAATGGACTTCGTGTTTTCCATGATCGACTTCGGAGGTCGTCTCAATGCCCCGGCGATCCTTGGCTCGATGCAAGGGCGGCGCACTCATGATCTGGCGCTGGAACAACTCGCCACCAATCTCCGCCGCTGCGGCGAGCGCGCCTCACAACATGGCGTGCCCTTCCTCTACGAGCCACTGAACCGCTACGAAACCAACCTCTTCAACCGCCAGGAAGACGCCGCGCGTTTTATCGAAGAACACGATTTGAAAAACGTGCTGCTGCTCGCCGATCTCTTCCACATGAACATCGAGGAAAACGATCTCCCCGCAGCCATCCGCGCGGCAGGCCGCCACATCGGGCACATTCACTATGCGGATTCTAACCGCCAGGCTATGGGCTTCGGCCACACCGATGCCGGCCCAATCATCGCGGCGTTGCGCGAAGTTGGATATTCGGGTTTCCTCTCTGCGGAAATCCTTCCGCTACCCGATCCAGAATCCGCCGCCCGGCAAACGATCTCATCCATCCACTCTATTCTCTAACATGAAAACACGCCCACTAGGCAATACCGGCATCGACCTCCCGATCCTCTCCTTCGGCGCATCCTCGCTCGGCGCGGAGTTCCGCTCCATCACGCTCGAAGATGCGATGCTCTCCACCCGCACCGCACTCGATCTCGGAATGAACTTCATCGACACCTCGCCGTTCTACGGGCGCGGCATGTCGGAGATTCTGTTAGGCCAAGGACTGAAAGGCGTACCGCGCGAAAGCTATCTACTCGGCAGCAAGCTCGGTCGCTACTCGGACATCCACTTCGACTTCTCCGCCAAGCGCGTGGAAGAATCGCTACACGTCTCACTCCAACGCCTCGGCACCGATCATCTCGACGTGTTGCTGCTGCACGATGTCGAATTCGTCCCGCTTCCACAGATCTGGGAGGAAACGCTGCCCGCAATTTTAAAACTCAAGCAGCAAGGAAAAGTCCGCGCCATCGGGTTTTCCTGCTACCCGCTCAAGACCTTCCACACCGTGCTCGATCATGTGGAGGATCAGATCGACTGCGTGCTTTCCTACAACCGCCACACGCTCCAGAACACATCGTTTTCCGAAGAGATCCTGCCACGCCTCGCCGCCAAGAACATCGGCGCAATGAACGCAGGACCATTTTCCGCGCGACTTCTCACCAATGCCGAGCTGCCCGCTTGGCTCAAAGAGCCGGAGGAAGTCAAAGCTGCCGCGCGCGCCGCCGCCAAGCTCTGCGCCGACCGTGGCGTGGACATCGCGCAACTCGCACTCCAGTTCTCCTGCGAAGATCCCGCACTCGCCACCACCATCGCCGGCTCGGCAAATCCTAACAACATCCGCAAGTGGGCCGAGTGGCTCGAACAACCGATCGACCGCGAACTACTGACCGACGTGCTCGCGATCTTCGCTCCTGTTAGAAACCTCGGCCACCTCGAAGGCCTTCCCGAAAACAACTGATGCAAGCCATCCAATTCACCGCACCCGAAGAGATCCGCATTATCGACCTACCGGAGCCATCCGCTCCCGGCCCGGGCGAGGCGCTCGTCCGCACCCACCGCATGGGCATCTGCGGCACAGATCTTTCCTGCTACCTCGGCAAGTTCCCGTTCTTCGCCTACCCGCGCACTCCGGGGCATGAGCTTGGCCTCGAAGTCATCGCCATCGCGGACGATGTGACAAACGTGAAGCCCGGTGACAAATGTTCGCTGGAACCCTACGTCAACGATCCCACCTCAGCCACTTCGCAAAAAGGTTCGTCCAACTGCTGCCCCGGCGTGCAAGTCATCGGCGTCCACAACAACGGCGGCCTACGCAAGGGCGTCTTCGCCGTGCCCGCGCGCAAGCTGCATCCCGGCAACGATCTCAGCTATGACCAACTCGCACTCGTCGAGACACTCGCCATCGGCTACCACGCCGTGCAACGCGGCAACCCGCAACCCGGCGAGACCGTTCTCGTCATCGGCGCGGGCCCCATCGGGCTGGCCTGCATGGAATTCCTCAAGCTCATGGATGTGAAAACCATCGTCATGGACATGGTACAAAGCCGCCTGGATTTCTGTCAGGAAAACCTCGGCATCCATCATGCCATCGTTTTCCAACAAGACGGCTCGCACTTGGCGGAACTTGAAAATCTAACTGAAGGACAACTGGCCAATGTCGTCATCGACGCCACCGGCAGTGCCAAGTCCATGTCCGCATGTTTCCAATACGCCGCCTTCACCGGCCGCGTCGTCTATGTCGGCATCACCACCGCAGACCTCACGTTTCCACACGCGCCGGTTTTCCATCGCAGGGAAATCACGCTGCTCGCCTCACGCAACGCATTGCCCGAGGACTTCGCAAACATCATCCAACTCATCCGCGAAGGAAAAATCCGCACCGACCTCTGGATCACCCACCGCCTCCGCTTCGACGAAGTGCCCACAGAATTCGCAAAATTCACCGATCCCACAACGGGCGCGATCAAGGCAATCATCGAGATCAACCACTGAGTCAACTTATGGCTCGGACTTGCAGTCCCAGTCCGTAGTAGGGGCAGCCTGTCCCCATATTATCCTTCATCCCACACAAAATGCCGAGGTAGCCCGCTATGACTCTCATGATCGATGAACATCGCGGCCAGCAGATATGATTTCATCGCTCTCCTCACCCGCAGTTCCATCACCTCTCCTGCCAGCCCGTAATCCATCCGCATCGCCTCGCGCTTCTCCGCGTCCAGCTCGGGATTGATTCGTAGTTTTACCGTCTCCATCGCCAGCCAGTCATCGTCCGCGACCAGTTCCCCGGCCACCGCACCCGGCCACTCCGCCACACGCATCCGGCCCAGCACAAAGTCGCGCCACTCCAGCCGCGTGCCGCACCACGCCCTCACATGCCAGCGCCGGCCATCCCACGCCACCGCCGCAGGCACCAGCTCCCGCCACTCGTCGCTGCCCGAGTTCACCGAAAGATAGCGCACCTTCAGTGAGCGTTTCTCCAGCAGCGCCACCATCACACGCCGCGCGATCCCGGCATCGATCCGCCGCACAGGCAGACCCACCACCGCCACCCGCGCATCCGGTGCTTCCATACCCACCGCGCCGCCACTCGCCGATGCCCACGCGCCCAGAAAAACCCTCACCGCCTCATCAAACGATGGCTCATGCAGCACGCAAACCATCCCCTCCGTCCCCTCATAACGCTTCCGGCTCGTGTGGTAGATCATCGCCCCCGCATTCATCCCCGCGTAGCGCTGCAAGTCTCCCGACGCCTGCGCCGGCGAAATCCCGAATACCTCCACTAAGTCCTGCCTACCCACCCAGCCGCGCCACCACAGCAGGAATTCCACCCGCCGCAGGCGCTCTTTCGCGGCCCAGTTCTCCTCGTTCGTCACATTCGGCATGGCTTGGAAATCGTTTAGCTCTCCAAAATATCTACCTCGCACGTTCTTAATGTCACGATTTTTCCTTATGGTCTTATTTTTACGATTGACTCGTTGAAGTTTTCCCGATGGATTAAACCCATGATTTCCACCCGACGCGGCTTCCTCACCACGCTCGCAGGTTTGGCTACCGTTTCGCCGTGGCGGGCAGGATGGAAGGAAACGTCTCCCCCGGACGCTCATGACACCCCTCCATCCCCCGCCACGGCGTCTGCCGCCGGCCACCACGAAGACCAACCATGGCCGGACACATGGCTCCTGCGGCCGCGCCTGCCATTGGCTAGATCCCATCTCCCGCAGCTCGGCAAGAGCCGCGAGTCCGAGTGGTTCACAGCCGCGCTTCTCATGGAACGCTTGCGAAACGGTCGCCCCATCCACTTCCTCTATCAGGGCGGAAGCACCCCCGGAGAATCAAGAAACGTCCTGCCCGTCCTCATCTTCACCGTCCCCACCGATCTCGAAAACCCGGACCACACCCAAGAACCACTCTACCTCCTCGCCCACTGCCTCACCCGCCAAGCCGCACGCACCTTCCGCCTCGATCGCATCCAACTCACCTGACCCCTGCCCCAACAACACCATGAGCCCCAACCTCACTGAAATCCTCTTCATCCTTGATCGCTCCGGCTCCATGGCCCCGCTCACCGAGTCCGCCATCTCCGGTTTTAACAGCTTCCTGCAAGACCAGACCGCCCAGCCCGGACTCGCCCGCCTCACCCTCATGCTCTTCGACGACCGCTTCGATTACCCCGTCTCCAGCCTGCCCCTGCCGGAAATCACCCCACTCGATGCCACCGTCTTCATCCCGCGCGGCTCCACCGCCCTGCTCGACGCCATCGCCACCGGCATCGACGACCTCGGAAAACGCCTCGCTTCCCTCCCGGAAAACGACCGCCCAGCCACCGTCATCGTCGCCATCCTCACCGACGGCGAGGAAAACGCCTCCCTCCTCCACACTTGGGACGACGTCCGCAAACGCATCCGTCACCAGACCGAAACCTATAACTGGCACTTCCTCTATCTCGGAGCCAACCAAGACGCCATCGCCACCGCCGCCAAAGCCGGCATCCACGCCGCAAACTCCGCCAACTGGACCTCAGACAATCAAGGCATCGACGCCACCAGCGCCTCCCTCGCCCGCAAAACCAAAGCCATGCGCAAAATGCACACCGGCCAAACCCTCGACCCCTCCGAACAAGCCGACCTCCACACCAGCCTCAACGAAATCGTCCGCGAAGAAGATGACAAGCGCCGGAAATGAAACCGTGGCTGGCACTTACAGTGCCAGTCCGTGGTGGGGACATCCTGTCCCCACATTCAGCGCCACAGGCAAAGCCACATCAACAACCAGTCCACGCCCCCTGCCCCATCACACCGCTCCATCCTCGACCAACACAGAAAGATCAACTAACCCGTAGAGTGCCGATTTCGTCAGTTGACGAGCGGCATCTGAATCACCTGACTGATAGAGATCCTGAAAACAGAGAATCGTGACCGCTTACGCCCACACCCTCGACGGCCAACCCAAAGAAAAATGGGAACCCCTCTTCACCCCCTTCGGTGATGGCCCAAAGGAATGTCAGCGCGATCAGTGTGAAAAATGCGCCGATCTCGAACCCTACCACGGCCACCTCAACAAAGTCGCCTACTGGACCGCCAAGTTCGCCGCAGAAATGTTTCCGGCCAAATCCCTCGAATTCACCACCGCCCACCAGTGGGGCTACCTCGCCGGACTCTGGCATGATCTCGGAAAATTCGCCCCCGAATGGCAAGCCTACCTCGCCTCCAAAGCGGATCCCCATACCGCAGAAATCACCGGAAAAGTTGATCACTCGACAGCAGGCGCCCAATTCAGCAAGGAAAACCTCCCGCTGTACGGCACTCTACTCTCTTACCTCATCGCCGGTCATCACGCCGGGCTACCCGACGGTATCGACGCCACGGATAGCAACCTCAGCAAGCGACTCGCTAAACGAATAGCCTCCTACACTGATCAAACACCGGCGGAAATCCTCGCCTACGCTAAAAGCCTCCCCGCTATTCCCTTCGCCCTGCGCTCACCATTTTCGCTTGGCTTCCTCCTACGCATGCTCTTCTCCGCGCTGGTCGATGCCGACTTCCTCGCCACCGAGGCGTTCATGAGTCCGGAACGAAAAAACTCGCGCTCTCGCTACCATCCCACCATCGCGGCTATCGACTCGGCTCTAACAAACCATCTCGAAAAACTGTCCTCCACCGCCCCATCCACCGCAGTCAACCAAACCCGTGCCCGAATCCTAAAGCACTGCCTCAATGCGGCGGAAAAGCCACCCGGCCTCTTCTCACTCACTGTCCCCACAGGCGGTGGCAAAACCCTCTCCTCGCTTGCCTTCGCCCTCAAGCACGCCCGGATTCACAACCTCCGCCGTATCATCTACGTCATCCCCTTCACTTCCATCATCGAGCAAAACGCAGCCGTCTTTCGAAAAGCCTTCGCCACCCTCGGCCCGGAAATCGTGCTCGAACACCACTCCAACCTCGATCCCGACTCAGCTCACGAATCGACCACCAATCGCCTCGCCACAGAAAACTGGGACGCCCGCATCATCGTCACCACAAACGTCCAATTCTTCGAATCCCTCCACGCCAACCGAACCTCACGCTGTCGTAAGCTCCACCGCATCGCCCGCTCTGTCGTCATCCTTGATGAGGCACAAGCTCTTCCCGTCGAATTCCTCGCCCCCTGCCTCCGCACCCTCGAACAACTCCACACCCACTACGGCGCATCCGTCGTCCTCTGCACCGCCACCCAACCCGCCATCCACAAAAACGAGGACTTCAAAATCGGCCTCGACTCTCCCATCGAAATCATACCCAACCCCACAGACCTCTATACCTCACTCAAAAGGGTTTCCACCCAACGCCTTCCCGGAAAAATCGACAACCCAACCCTCGCAGCCCTCCTCACCCGGCACCCCCAATCCCTCACCATCGTCAACACCCGCCGCCACGCCCGCGAGCTCTTCGATCTCCTACCGGACGACGGCTCACGCTTCCACCTCTCCGCACTCATGTGCCCCGCCCACCGGCGCACCATCCTTTATCTCATCAAGCGCCGCCTCACCGCAAAGCGCCCTGTCCGCCTCATCTCCACACAACTCATCGAAGCCGGTGTCGATATCGACTTCCCCATCGTATTCCGCTCCCTCGCGGGTCTCGACTCGATCGCCCAAGCTGCGGGACGCTGCGATCGCGAGGGCAAGCTCACCGCCGCACTCGGCAAACCCGGCGGACAACTCTTCCTCTTCGAAACCTCCGAATACACCACCCCTCCCTTCATCCAGTCTGCCACCAACTCATCCGTCCAAGTCCTCGCCTCTGATCCACCGGATCCCCTCAGCCTCGATTCCATACAAAACTACTTCCAGCGCCACTACTGGGACAAACGCCACGCCACAGACCAAAAGCACATCCTGGAAAACATCCCCAAACATCTCCGTACCGAGGACGACCTCCTCAACTTCCAGTTCAAAACCACAGCCCGCGACTTCCAACTAATAGACGATTACTCCGAACCCGTCCTCATTCCCTTCGGCAAAAAAGGCCGCAACCTCTGCGCCCAACTCCGCGCAACCTTCGACCCCGCCGAAATCCGCCGCCTCTCCCGCAAGCTCCAGCGCTACACCGTCAACATCTCCAAACCCCAACACGCCGAACTCATACGGACGGGCATCCTGCTCCCACTCCACGAAGACCGATTCCATCTCCTCAACAGCGACGTTCACTACTCACGTCAATACGGCCTTCACCCCGAACCCGACCTTTCCCTTCCCACACTAATCCCTATCCTTTGAATTTATGCCCTCCTCCATCAAACTCCACATCTGGGGCGACCATGCCTGCTTCACCCGCCCCGAGATGAAAGCCGAGCGCGTCTCCTACGATGTCATCACCCCATCCGCCGCCCGCGGCATCCTAGAGGCCATCTACTGGAAACCCCAAATCCGCTGGGTCATCGACAAAATCCACGTTCTCAACCCAATCCGCTTCACCAACATCCGCCGCAACGAAGTCGGCAAGAAAATGCCCTCCCCCGACAAGAAAGTCATGAGCGGGGAAAAGCAGCCATCCGTCATCCTCATCGAGGACGAACGCCAGCAACGCGCCTCCCTCATCCTCACCAAGGTCGCCTACATCATCGAAGCCCGCATCGACCTCCTTGACCGCCGCTTCGAGAAAGGCGGCCCGGAAATGCCCGCCAACGAAGCCGCCGGCAAACACCTCGAAATGTTCAACCGTCGCGCCCGCAAAGGCCAATACTTCCACCACCCCTGCCTCGGCACCCGCGAATTCCACGCCTCCTTCTCGCTCATCGAAGCGGACAACGACATCCCCACCCCACACCCTGAGCTATCGGGAGAAAAGCAGCTCGGCTTCATGCTCCACGACATCGAGTTCGACCAAGACCCGCGCACCAAAAAAGTCATATCCACCACCCCCCGCTTCTTCCGTGCCGAAATGAAAGACGGCATCATCACCGTTCCACCCTTCCACCAATCCATTGCCTGACCGCCATGATCCTCCAATCCCTCACCCAACTCTTTGAGCGCATCCAAGCAGAAGATGACAACCCCTATGGAGTTCCGACCTTTGGTTACACCGTTCAAAATATTAGCTTTCGCATCATACTCAATCCCGATGGCTCCGTTATTGATATGCAGGACGCACGTGATACGATAACTCAAACCACAAAAGCCGGACTAACCAAAACAAAGCAGATCCCGAAATCCATTCTTTTGCCGGATCTCGGAGGAAGGTCACGCAACACGAAGTCCAATTTTCTTTACGACAAGCTTTCTTATCTCACTGGCTTCGATAAAGACCCCGACAGAGCAGAATTGGCCAAAGAACACTTCGAAGCCGCGAAAGTGAGGCATTTTGAATGGCGAGAAGCAATCCCTCACCAGGAATATCAAGCCGTTTGTGCATTCTTTGAAAATTTCAAGAAAGAAGACCACCTCGATAAGCTCAACGAGATAACAAAACTAGGGGCAAATCCTGTTGGCGTTTTCAGAGTGATTCCATCGCATAAGGATGTGCATGAATTACCAGAAATCTTGAACTTCTGGTCGAATAATGGGGAGAAGATCAAAGGCGAAGGCGCGGACAAAATAGATGGCCAATGCCTCGTTACAGGACGATCCGCAAGCATTGCCCGGTTACACGAACCGAAGCTCAAAGGATTTGGACAAGATTCGCCCCTATTGGTGTCATTCGAGGGTGATGCCTACCGCTCGTATGACAAATCTCAATCCTACAACGCTCCTGTTTCTGAATCCGCCGTCTTTGCCTACTGCAACGCCCTGAATGCTCTTTTAGCTGGCCCCCAGTCTCATCGACACCACGTCATGATCGGCGACTCCAACACGCTTTTCTGGACTGAAAAAAAGACGAGTACCGAATCGCTTTTTGCGAAAATCCTAAATGGTGAACTCTCTTCAGAAATCGAAACCATCACGACGGAAGATCAAACCCATCATCGTGAAATCCAAGCTCTCCTAACAATTCTCCGTAGGGGCGGCGGAGCCAGTCTCACTGCACTCAAAGATGATCCCAACACGAAGTTCTATATTCTGGGACTCGCTAAGATGAACAAGAGCCGTGTAGCTGTCCGCTTCTGGCACGTCAGCACTATCGGCAAGATGCTGGAAAACCTCCACGATCACTATCAGAACCTCGCACTCACCCGTAGCATTGATCCTCACCCTTTCTGGGAACCCGAGTTCCCTTCAGCGCAGCGCATTATTGAGGAAACCGCACGGAACCGCGACCGGAAGGCTATCGCCCCCCTTCTCGGTGGCCAGCTAATGCAGTCTATTCTTCATCGAGGTCCATATCCGCACACTCTTTTTCAGGGGATACTCAATCGCATCAAGGTCGTCGAAAAAGACCAACAAGGAAACATTATCGAGCGAGTTCCTTATCTCAAAGCAGCCATTCTCAAAGCCATTCTCATCCGCAACTTCAACCAAACAATAGACATGAGCCTTAATACCGAAAGAACCGAACCCGCCTACCTTCTCGGCCGCCTTTTCGCGGCTTTGGAGAAAACCCAAGAGGATGCCCTTGGAAAAATCAACGCCGGCATTCGCGAGCGCTTTTACTCAAGCGCCTCTGCAACACCCGGAAGCGTCTTCCCACGAATTCTCCGCACCTATCAACACCACCTCGCAAAACTGGAAGGCGGCATCAAAACCAACCGCGAACGACTCGTTCAAGCGATCCATGCTCCACTCAATGCCTACCCCGCATACCTCACTCTCGAACAACAGGGCATGTTTGCCATCGGCTATTACCACCAGAGACAGGACTTCTACACAAAGAAAGAAAACACAGAGTCCAAAGAACCCGCCAACGTCTGAACCAAATTCAAATACGAAATCAATTCTCTTACATTCCAACAAACCAAATACCATGAACAACCGATACGACTTTCTCTTCCTCTTCGACGCCCAAGATGCCAATCCCAACGGCGATCCAGACGCAGGCAACCTTCCACGCCTTGACCCAGAAACCGGCCAAGGTCTTGTCACAGACGTTTGCATCAAACGCAAGATCAGGAACTTCATCCAAACTACTCGCACGGAAAACAACCTTCAGATATTTATACAAGAAAAGCGTCCACTGAACCCATTGATCGCCCAAGCCTGTGATGCCACTGGTATAGATCAATATGCAAAGGCTGATGGGAAATGGGAATCCGATAAAACCAAGAAGAGGCCACAAACGGAAATCAGAAACCTACAGAATTGGATGTGTTCACGGTACTATGACATCAGAACTTTCGGCGGGGTGCTTTCCACTGGCCCGAATGCCGGACAAATCCGGGGACCAGTTCAACTTTCATTCTCTCGCTCAATTGATCGAATTGTTACAGCAGAACACACTATCACACGACTGACTGACGTGGATAAAGAAGAAGGTGAAATGGGCCGCAAATTCACCATCCCCTACGGCCTCTATAAAGCCCAGGGCTTTGTGAATCCCTTCCTAGCCGCCCAAACCGGCTTCTCCGACAACGACCTCGAACTACTCTTCACCGCCTTGGAAAACGCCTTCCAATTCGATCAATCCGCCGCCCGCCCCGCCGGATCCATGGCACCACGCAAAATCATCATTTTCAAACACCCGAATGCACTGGGTAACGCTCCGAGCCACAAACTCCTTGAAGGTGTTATCATCAAGCGCAAGGACGGCGTCGAGGTGCCCAGATCCTTCACCGACTACGAAGTCACCATCCCGGAAGATCTTCGCAAGTTCTGCTCAATACAAGACATCGAAATCATCGAGCGCATCTGACCATGCCCGAAGTCCCGATCATTCCAGCCACTGCCGATCTGGTTGCACGGATCATGGATGTGATTCGTGCCTCCGGCCTGCTGAGCGTTCACTATACGGGTTCGGCTGACGAAGGTTTGTTGAGGGCCTTGCTTTCACACCAGCCCAAGCTTGAAGTGAGCGTGATTGACATGCCTGATCGCTGGGGCACGGGATACGCTTTCCATTACGACGAGAGGGAGTTCGGCAACAACCTGCCAAGGGAACGCCCGGACTGGCTAAAGGGAGTTCCGTTTTACCAAGAGGGTTCTCCCGAGCATGAAGTCGGTATGTATGACTGGCCATGGAGTTCCCGCCGGCAATTCTTCAAGATCGTTGCTTTCACAGGGCGTCGTCCACCGCCTTTGGTGATTCTATTCGGTCGGTCGAAGTCTGTGGAGACAGGTGAGGAATATGTCTGTGAAGACAGTGTGTGCCGCAAGCAGAGGAAATTTGAGGAACTTATCATCAACCACCCCGCCTACACATGGGAGGAAAAAGACGGCTTGCGTATCGGACGTTGGAAATCCGGGACCATATCCGCACATGATAAGAGGCGCATAGAACTCGCAAAACGCGCGACGGATATACCCATTTGAAATCTGGAATCCGAAATTTAAAATTAGAAATGCCCCACACCCCGCCACTCACGCTTACTCCGCAGTTGATCGACTTGATCAGCCGGATCAGCGAAGCCATGGGCCGGTGGGAGGCGGCGGGTGCGGTTGCCTCGCCGAAGTTGCGGCGGGAAAACCGCATCCGCTCCATTCAATCGTCGCTGGCGATCGAAGCGAAC
>JANMLQ010000016.1:0-6735 GCA_031372635.1 Akkermansiaceae bacterium
CGTCATCGGCTTCATGCAATGCGTGGCGATGTGGCCCGGCACCAGCCGCAGCTTGATGACCATCGTCGGCGGTCTGCTCGTTGGCCTCTCGGTGCGCGCGGCGGTGGAGTATTCGTTTTTGTTAGGAGTGCTCACGCTCACCGCCGCGACCGCGAAGAAGGCGGTGTGGAAAGTGCATGACCTGGATGCCGCGTACGACGTGTGGTTCGGCGGTGCGAAGCTGATGTGGGATCACTACGGTGCGCTGCCATTGATCGTCGGCGTCATCGCCGCCACCGTGTCAGCTGCGTTCGCGGTGAAATGGCTGGTTTCCTATCTGCAAAGCCACGGCCTCGCGGTCTTCGGCTGGTATCGCATCATCGTCGGCACGATCATCGGCGGGCTGGTTTATGCAGGAGTGCTGGCGGCGTGATCCATGTGGAGCACACGCGCTCTAACAAAACCGCAGCATGTCCTTGATGAACTGGCCCCAGAGGAAGAACAAGCCGCGTTTGGAGTATTCGAAGTGACCGTCGCCGGTGAGGCGGATGATGCCGGTGGCGAGGTTATGTTTCACCTGCTTGCGCATCTCGGTCTCGATGGATGTTTCGATGTCTTCGGGATCGGGAATGCGCAGGTGGCTGGACGGGATGTTGAGCCGCATGAGATACTCGCGGTGGTCGCTCAGGATCTCATGGAAGCAGTTGCGGCTGCAAGGGACATGGTTCCAGTGAACATCCGGCGGGCAGCGCAGGGTGGGAGCGAAGGGGAAATTCGTGGTGCGCCAGATCCTGCCATCGCTGGCGAGCGAGGTGATGGAAATGAATGCGAAGGCGACATCACTCTGCTCGCAGAGACAGACGGCGGAGACGGCGCGTTCCTCGGGATGCCAGAACAGGCGGAAGTATTGCCGCATGCCGTCCCATTCCCAACCGCAGTCCGAGACGTGCTCGAAGCCTGCCTCCTCCATCGCTGCGGCGGCCTCGGGGGCGTTCGGGAAAAACGAGGGGTTCGGGATCGGCCGTTGGGTCAACCGGTTTTCCACCGGCAGCCGCATGCGCCGGATGCGGGTGAGCAGCTCGAACCATGGCAGGAAAAACCAAAGCAGTGCGCCGCCGATGCCGGCTAGGATTTTCCCGGTGATGAAGTAGAAGAGGAAGAAGCTGGCCACCAGAAACGTGAAGGCTCCCAGCTTGCGCAGACAGTTCGAGCGGCCGCTGCGCAGTCCCACCGCCAGCACAATCAAGCCGATAACAGTCAGAATTTCACGCATGGATCACAAGCTTCGGGTGGGATTGGCGGACGGACAACGCAGAACGGTTCCCATCGTTCGCCATGGCACGCAAGACCTTGTTTCCCGTTTGCGGCCATTTATTCCCAGGCGCGGTGCATCAGGGCGAGTAGCCGCTGCGGATCGGTGGCGGAGGTTTTCGCCACGAAGCCCCGGGCGTGGGCGAAATGCACGTCCTCACAATCCTGGATGCGCGTGAAATCCAGCCGCGGGTGGTCGTTATGCCGAGACAGCCCGAAGCCCTTGCCGCGGCGGTCCGGATAAACGAAGCCTACCACGTTTCTGCCGTCGGATTGGCTTTCGACAAAGCGTCCCAGCCCGGCGGACGGCTCATCCGGCAGCGGCTCGGTGCGTGGCAGATAGAGCACGTGGAAGGGGCCGTCCGGCGATTGGATTTCCCAGAACTCGCCTGTTTCCGCGATGAAGTCCAGGCGCTCGCGCAAATTCTTCAGGTAGTCCAGCAGGTCCGCGCCGATCCAGCGCATCACTTCCCACAGCGGCTCGCCGGGTTTCAGCTCGGAAATCATCGCGAAGCGGCGCAGCAAGGTCACGTCCACTGGCGAGTTGAGTTTTGCCAGAGTGTCCCGGCCGATGCCGAGCCAGCGCGAAGTTTCCACCGGGCCGCGCGTGTCCAGCCATTCGGTGGGCTCCAGCCAGTCGCAAAACGCCCGCGCATCATCATACACGCCGCAGTGCTGGAGCACCAGACTCAGCGCACAAGTCGGCGGGTGGTCTTTCGGAAACTGATGATGGTCGAAATTTCCACGCGCCGGGTCGTGCTCGTGGCCGACATCGACCACGGCGATCGCCGGGTTTTCAAGATCATCGGCAGTAGGCTCGCGGCGGACGATGGGCACGCTATTCTTGGCTAGCAACAAGCAGCAGGCGAGGAACTCGTCCTTATGCGAGCCTCCGGGATGTGTCAGGATCAGGGAAAAACTCATGTGGGAGCGGCACCATAGGCGCACGGCACGCCATGGGAAGTTTTTTGGCCGGGCCGCAGCGTGATCCGGTGATGAACCGCTTTGCCTGCAATCTTTCGCTGGCGGGCTGGAGTCCAAGCTTCAGCTTGCGGAGTTCAAGCTTTAGCTTGCGGAGTTCAAGCTTTAGCTTGCCCATCGTGAAGACACGCTGAAGCGTGAACTCCTAACAATCCTCTGCTTGCGGCAGCGGAAAATGGTTTCTGCAATTGCTTCTGGCAAACCATTCACCTGAAAGAACTTATCCGCCCGCCGTGTAGCCCACCCCGGAAAATTCCACACTCACCATGAAACCATTGATCCACCGCTTGTTGACCGCCAGCGCCGCGCTCGCCGTCATGAACCAACCGCTTTCCGCTGAAAAGATTCCAGACGGAGCCGCTGAAAAAATCGCCGCCGCACTTCCCGCCGAGGCTTATGCCAAACCTGCGAAACCGCGCAAGCTGCTCGTTTTCTCCAAGACCAATGGTTTCCGCCACGCCTCCATCGCCACCGGCAAGATCGCCCTCACCGAGATGGGCAAGAAGACCGGAGCCTTCGAGACCACCATCACCGAAGAGCTCGATCAATTCGAGGCCGACAAACTCTCCCAATACGATGCAGTGCTTTTCCTCAGCACCACGCTGAACGTCTTCTCACCCAAGCCGGACGTGCTCAAGACCATGTCCGAGGCCGATAAGAAAACTGCTTCTGAAACCGAAGCCCGCCTCAAGGAAAACCTGATGAAGTTCATCAAATCCGGCCGCGGCTTCATCGGCATCCACGCCGCCACCGACACTTGCTACGAGTGGCACGAATACGGCACCATGATTAACGGTCACTTCGACGGCCATCCATGGACTGCGGACGTGAAAGTCAGCGTCAAGGTCGAGCCCGGTCAGGAAAAACATCCGCTCGTCGCCATGTTCGGCGGCCAGAACGTCGAGTTTCCCGAAGAGATCTATCAGTTCAAAGATCCCTACGACTCCAAGGCCGTCCACATGCTGCTGCGCCTAGACACCGAGAAGACCGACATGACCCGCAACGGCATCAATCGCACCGACGGCGACTTCGGAATCTCATGGGCGCGCCACTGGGAAAAGGGCCGCGTCTTCTATAGCTCACTCGGTCACAACCACGAAATCTATTGGCACGACAAAGTCGTCCGCCACTACCTCGCCGGCATCCAGTGGGCGCTCGGTGACTACAAGGTGGAAGTGAAACACTGAGAATTGAGTCCATCACGCGCTCTGCACAGAGCTGGACCACTTTGGTCTGTGCGCCGCCTGCTGCCGCCCGTTACCCACAAGTCGAGGGCAGGAAAATCAAGGAGTCCACCACTCCTTGGCCTCGGCGCGAAAGCGCCGCTGGGGATCTGGGTTTTGTGGGTAAGGGGCAGCAGCCTGCACGCAGTCCATGTTTTCCCAATCCTCCTCGGCTTTCTTGACGACCACACATTACACAGCAGGCCAGTGAACTTTCGGATGGCCTGTGGTCATGTGAGACACTCCGAATCAAGAATGCGGCAGGAGAAACGCACCCGGTATCCCGGTGTCGAGAGTGGCGAACTCCGCGTCATGGGTTTGTGCCAACGCGATCAAATGGGCGTCCGTCGTTTGCGAGGATGTGCCACACCAAGCGGGAAAGCCTGACGAGGAAGAACGATCATCCGGCAGGAAAACATGATGTCCCCCGAGTGATCGCAGCATGCCCGCGAGGGTATCCGCTGCGTCTTCTACTGACAAACGGCCAGCGCTGCGCTGGACGGACACCCGCACGAACCCAAGCTCCGGAATCGCCGAGGTCAGCAGCTTGGTGCCACGCTTGCGCTTGATGGAGGCGATCCACAAAGCCGTGCGCCGGTGCTCAGTGTGGTCCGCCCAGCCCCAGGCCAGCAGCACGTTCACATCTAGCAGGTACCTCATGGGAAATCCGCCAGCATCTGGCGCACGGCTTCAGTTGTTAGAGAAGGACTGCCGGGCAGCGCTGCGAAAATCTCCGCGCCGGTGATGTCACAGCGGGTTTTTCCGACCGGAGCCACATCCTCGGATCCGGCGGCCCGGCGGCGCAGGTATTCGGACACACTCATGCGCTGCTGCTTCGCCCTTTTCCGGATGAGGCGCGCCTCGTCCTCGCTCACCTTGAAGGAAATGGTAGTCATAGGTATTACCCGTATTACAGGCCCGTCCGCGCATCAAGCCGATTTCCGCTGGCGCTTTTCATTGCGCAGCCTGCTGCGAATCCTTGTCAGCAGGCTGACTGCGGATAAGCGGCGACCGGTGATCGCCGCCACGACTCAATCATCCTCGTCCTTCGCGCCTTTGACGCGGACCTTGCCGCGGAGTTTGGCTTCGATGAAGGAGTCCAGATCGCCGTCCATGGTGGCTTGGATGTTATTGGTTTCCTCACCGGTGCGGAGATCGAGCACTTTCTGATAGGGCTGGAAGACGTAGGAGCGGATCTGGTTGCCCCATGAAACGTCGCCTTTTTCACCGTAGGCGCGGTCTGCCTCGGCTTTTTGTTTGTCCTCCTCGATGGTGTAGAGTTTTGCCTTGAGGATCTCGAAGGCGAGTTCGCGGTTCTGGCCCTGCGTGCGCGAGGCGGTGGAGCGGATGAGGATGCCAGTGGGAAGGTGGCGCAGGATGACGGCGGTCTCCACCTTGTTGACGTTCTGGCCGCCCTTGCCGCCGGAGCGCGTGGTGGTGATTTCGATGTCCTTGTCGTTGATCTCGATGTTGATCTCCTTGGAGACTTCCGGCGTGGCGTCGATGGATGCGAAAGACGTGTGTCGTTTCGCGTTCGAGTCGAAGGGGGAAATTCTAACAAGCCGGTGGACGCCGCGTTCGTTCTTCAGGAAACCGTAGGCGTGATCGCCGGTGATTTTCAAAGTCGCGGTGCGCAGGCCTGCTTCATCGCCGTCCTGCCAGTCGAGTGTCTCGACGGTGTAGCCCTTGCTCTCTGCCCAACGGGTGTACATGCGGTGGAGCATCTGCGCCCAATCGCAGGCTTCGGTGCCGCCCGCGCCGGCGGAGATGACGAGGAAGCAGGGCGAGATGTCACTCGGCTGATCGAGCAGGGTGAGAAGTTCGTAGGCGCGGATGTCGCCTTCCAAGGTCTTCGCGTTGTGGATCGCTTCTCGCGCGAGATCGGCGTCGTCGAATTCCTTGGCGAGAGAGACGCCTTCATCGATGTCCGCCACTCGGGATTCGAGTTTTAGAAACGATTCGAGTTTTTTCTTCAGGCCAGCGGCTTTGGAGCTGATGGAGCGAGCTTTGTCCGTATCATTCCAGAAATCGGGGGCACCCATCGCCTCCTCGAGAGTGTGAATTTCGTTTTCGAGGGTGGGGACGTCAAAGATACCTCCTGAGTTTCGAGAGGCGGCTTTTCAGGCCGTCCGTATCGAGCGCCAGGAGGTCAGCGGTGGGAAGTGAGGACATACGGGCGGCAGGAAACGCCATCCCGTAGGGTGAGGCAAGGCGGATTCGTGGCGGCGGTTTGAAACCGCCAAGCCGTTGCTTTTCGTTTCGATTGGCTTGGCGGATGCAATCCGCCGCCACTCACTGCTCCGTCTGGCTGACGTTTGGGGCGGGTGAGTCATCATCTGGCGGGAGGATTTCGTGAACGAGGCGCTTGGCTCCATCTTCGGCGAGTTTGCTTTGGGGATGGATGCTGCAGGCTTTGAGATACCAGGAGAGGGCGGAGCCGGTTTGTTTGGGCGTGCGGCTCTCGAACTGGCGCGCTTTGTCGAGGGCCTTGGTGAAATCTGCGACCTTGGGAGCTAACAGTTCCAACTCGCGGCCGAGTTTCGGATCATCGGGAAATTGTTCGCGTAATTCGGCGAGTTGTTCCCATGCGGCGTAGTTCTGGCCGACTTTGCTGAACTCGGATGCTTTGCCGAGCGCGGCTTCGATTTTCATGAGGTTGGTCATGATTTGTTTGAAGGCGTCCTCGCGGGTGGCATCGCCTTGGATGGCGGGTGCGATCTCGTACTGGCGGCGGGCGATCTCGCGGAAGTTGCCCTCGCCGAGCAGGCGGTCGAAGTCGTTGCGGATGGTGAGGAGTCCGCCGGACTGGGTGATGAGTTTGCGGAACTCATCGAGTTTTGGATTCGTCGGCCAGATCTCGGTGGCGGCTTTGATTTTCTCGGCGACCTTGGTGCTGTCTTTGGCTAACAGATGGGCTTTGGCTTCTTCGACGGCGAGATCCGAGGCGAGGGTGTAGGCGGCGATGGCGCTGTCCACTTTGGATGAGGGGAAGTCTTTGGCGCTGGTTTTGAGTTTGTCCGCGAGCACCTTGGTCTTGGTGTAGTCGCGCGCTTGGAGGGTGCCGTAGAGTTCGTGGAGATCGCGCACGTATTCGAGAACGCGGCGTTTTTTCTCAAGCGGCAGTGTGGCGACGGGCGCGAGGTATTCGCCGAGCGCGTAGGCTTCCATCAGGCGCTGCGAGGCGGAGTGCATTTCGTCACGCGAGAGCATGAGTTCGAAGGCTTCGATGTACTTGCCCGCC